>NZ_JAPTNK010000049.1:0-564 GCF_026891775.1 Brevibacillus halotolerans | reverse complement strand
TGCTTGTAAGGCAGATGCTCTCCCAGCTGAGCTAATCCTCCAGATAAATGGTGACCCGTAGGGGATTCGAACCCCTGTATGACAGCGTGAAAGGCTGCTGTGTTAAACCGCTTCACCAACGGGCCAAGATAATTTTTCTCTTAATGGTGCGGTCGGCGAGACTCGAACTCGCACGGGTCGCCCCGCCACCCCCTCAAGATGGTGTGTCTGCCAATTCCACCACGACCGCAGGAGTTATAAAGAACTGGTAGCGGCGGAGGGGATCGAACCCCCGACCTTTCGGGTATGAACCGAACGCTCTAGCCAGCTGAGCTACACCGCCACGATCTAGAGAAAACAATATGGCGGAGAGTGAGGGATTCGAACCCTCGCTACGCTTACGCATACTAACGGTTTAGCAAACCGTCCCCTTCGGCCTCTTGGGTAACTCTCCTTATATGGCTCCTCAGGACGGACTCGAACCGCCAGCCTACCGGTTAACAGCCGGTTGCTCCACCATTGAGCTACTGAGGAACAATGTGAAAGAATTGTTCTTTCAAAACTAGATAATGAAGTCAGCATAAA
>NZ_JAPTNK010000048.1:0-623 GCF_026891775.1 Brevibacillus halotolerans | reverse complement strand
ACAGACTATGTGTGAGGTACTCAATCTTTCCAGAAGTACATACTATCAATTCCAAAAGAAAGAGCACTCTCCACGTCATAAAGAGAACCAACTGATTACAAAGAGAATGATTGAAATTTATCAGGATAGCAAGGGACGTTATGGTGCTCCCAAGATTCATTATCTTTTGAATAGAGAAGGCTTTTCTATTAGCCAGAAAAAAGTGCAACGATTAATGATTAAGGCCGATATTCGATCCATTACGCGTAAGAAATTCCGCCCACAAGGAAGCAAAGACAGAGTTATGGAGAGACCTAATCTACTTCAGCAAGATTTTAAAACAACATCTATTAACGAGAAATGGGTAGCAGATATTACGTATATTCATACTCTTCGAGATGGTTGGTGTTATTTGGCATCCGTTCTTGATCTACATTCTAAAAAAATCATAGGGTACTCTTTTTCACGTCATATGACAGTGGATGTAGTTTTGCATGCATTAAAAAACGCCTATGATACTCAAAAACCCGCAAGGGATTTGGTACTTCATACTGATTTAGGTGCCCAATATACAAGCAAGGATTTCACGCAATATGTTAAGCAACTTCACATTGTTCACTCATTTAGCAGAAAGGGCTGTCCCT
>NZ_JAPTNK010000047.1:0-665 GCF_026891775.1 Brevibacillus halotolerans | reverse complement strand
TTGATCCCTATTTGGCAAAATTACCTTTACATATTCTACATGTGATCCAATCCCTAATAACTGAAGACATTTCACAATACCATCGTTTATTGCTTCATCAACCTTTTCAATATGGATGTATGGTTTTCGGAAGTGACATACTCCTAATTGTTTAACAGTGATATCTTCTTCTAAAATTCTAGCCTTTACTTGCACCCAGGTTGCCACATACGATTCATTTTCTATTAAATCGCCCATGGTAGTTATTTCAAAGCGATCAGTTATTATTCGAAGCCTTTTTATAAGTTCCTGAAAGTCTATTGCAGCTTTCCCATGTTCATTCACATAATATGATCTTAAAGAAAATGGTGAATTAGCTAGTGTGGACCAATTTTCCTTTTCTTTAATGTTTAAAACCAGTTCGTGTACAACATCACATTGTTTGGCAAGCTCACAAATTTTCATAGTTTCATCTCCTTATTTATGGTCAAAAAATAAAAAAAGCCCTATGCTAACCATAAACCTATTGCTGGTTTCATGGCTCACATAGAGCTTTGTTATTCTGGAATAAGCTCGCATACAAGCGGCATTAGAATAAATTAAAATATCATGTTTCTAGTATATTTCAAATTATTACAAACTGAAAGTAATATTTACTTTAATAGTATTCTACCTTTACCTAATAA
>NZ_JAPTNK010000046.1:0-702 GCF_026891775.1 Brevibacillus halotolerans | reverse complement strand
GCAAAAGAAAAAATCGTTTCCTTATTTCTTTAGGAGACGATTTTTTTCATTTTATTTCATCCTTGTATTTTTTCTAAACTAATACCACGCTTTTCCCTAACATCACTGAACTGTTACCAAGGGGCTCCATAACAAAGAAAGAAACAATCTTCCCATTTTCTCCCATAATATCTGCACTCTTCCATACATCGTGGGTCATCATAGCCGGGAGTTAGGGGACGGGGCGGTGGGTCATAAGGTATTATGGGTGGATAATTTGGCCAGGGTACTCGTGGTGGGGGTAAATCAGGACGAGGTAGCCGTTGAACCGGAAATGGTTCATAATTCTGACTATAAAACCACAAAGTTACTCCTCCTTATCTAAATCCAAGTTTTCTCGATAGTATATTTAACTGCATAATTTTTAGGTGATTGTCTAAATAAAATTGGATGAATACCCATACTTACTTAAAAACCGATCCTATAAAACTGAGCAAGAGTAGTAACTTAGTAATTTTCCACCCTAACCACATCTTCTACAGGTATCCACCAAAAATCCTCGTCATTCTTTAACTTGATTTGTTTATACGTTGAGTCAAACTTCTCTACCCATCCCCAAGCGGATTCTATAACGCCTCTGCCCTCTTTCGTTTCTTTCCAACAGCTAATTGTAAAGGCATAGTCATACTGACGTGAGTCAGATATCCTGTAACAAAACTCGGC
>NZ_JAPTNK010000045.1:0-731 GCF_026891775.1 Brevibacillus halotolerans | reverse complement strand
TTACCACTCCCCGAGGCTTATCGCAGTTCGCTGCGTCCTTCTTCGGCTCCTAACGCCAAGGCATCCACCGTGTGCCCTTATTAACTTAACCACAGTTAAAGGTTTGATCTTTCGATCTACACTAATGCTTGCATGTTCCTACAAAAGTAAGAACGTTTGCCTTGTATGCTTTCTATCATTATCCAGTTTTCAAAGAACAAATATATGGATCAGTAACCTTAAAGGTTACCGGCCTGGCAACGTCCTACTCTCCCGGCCCGAATGGGCAAGTACCATCGGCGCTAGAGGGCTTAACGGTCGTGTTCGGAATGGGAACGTGTGTGACCCCTCTGCCATCATCACCAGACAAGTGGAGCTGAACGGGATCGAACCGATGACCTCCTGCTTGCAAGGCAGGCGCTCTCCCAACTGAGCTACAGCCCCATATAAAATTAGGGAATAAATGGTGGGCCTAGGCTGACTCGAACAGCCGACCTCACGCTTATCAGGCGTGCGCTCTAACCAACTGAGCTATAGGCCCATAAGAGATTGCTCTCTCAAAACTGAACAGTAAAGCTGTTTGCTAGCCGATTTGCTACCGTATATCTCGAAGAGATATCGGAAGTCTCCATAGAAAGGAGGTGATCCATCCGCACCTTCCGGTACGGATACCTTGTTACGACTTCACCCCAGTTATCTACCCCACCTTCGGCGGCTGGCTCCTTGCGGTTACCTCACCGACTTCGGGTGTT
>NZ_JAPTNK010000044.1:0-795 GCF_026891775.1 Brevibacillus halotolerans | reverse complement strand
CAATGAAGATTTTAAAAGAACAGTGGTAGATCTTTATCACTCTGGTTACTCTGTAAAGGAATTATCTAGCGAATATGGTATTTCAGAAGTCACTATTTACAAATGGATCAAAGAATTTACTCCTCTCCAACATCTATTAACGAGAAATGGGTAGCAGATATTACGTATATTCATACTCTTCGGGATGGTTGGTGTTATTTGGCATCCGTTCTTGATCTACATTCTAAAAAATCATAGGGTACTCTTTTTCACGTCATATGACAGTGGATGTAGTTTTGCATGCATTAAAAAACGCCTATGATACTCAAAAACCCGCAAGGGATTTGGTACTTCATACTGATTTAGGTGCCCAATATACAAGCAAGGATTTCACGCAATATGTTAAGCAACTTCACATTGTTCACTCATTTAGCAGAAAGGGCTGTCCCTATGACAATGCCTGTATCGAATCGTTCCATGCCATTCTGAAGAAAGAAGAAGTAAACCATGTGACTTACATTGATTATGAATCTGCAAAGCTTGCGCTTTTTACATATATAGAAGGTTGGTATAACCGAACCCGAATACATGGTAGTCTAGGATACAAAACACCTCAAGAAGTAGAAGACTTGCAAAGAAAAGCATCCTAGTACTTAACTTAATTGTGTCCAAGATATTGACTCAAATCCACAGACTATGTGTGAGGTACTCAATCTTTCCAGAAGTACATACTATCAATTCCAAAAGAAAGAGCACTCTCCACGTCATAAAGAGAACCAACTGATTACAAAGAGAATGATTGAAATTTATCAGGAT
>NZ_JAPTNK010000043.1:0-1015 GCF_026891775.1 Brevibacillus halotolerans | reverse complement strand
GATATTAACGAATCAGATGTAAAAGAGCTTCAATTGGGACAAAAAGCACTTGTAAGCGGCACTTCTATGGGCAAAGAAAAAGTAGCAGCTACGGTAACCCGTATTTCGCCGCTGGCTACAAAGATTCAAAAAGGGGAAACGACAGGAAAAACAAAAGTAAATGTCACATTGGAATTGGATCAGGCTGTCTCTGTGCTAAAACCTGGCTTTAATGTCGATGTCGATATTATGATCACCAATAAAAACAACATTCTTGTTGTCCCTTTCCAAGCGGTTGTGAATGATCCAAGCGGTTCCTTTGTCTGGGTTGTAGAAAACGGTCTGGCGAAAAAACGTCCCGTACAAACCGGTACAGAAAGTGACTTGAATGTAGAAATCACAAGCGGTCTAAATGAAGGAGACAGTGTCATTAGCAGCCCTTCCGCTGATTTGATGGAAGGCATGCCTGTAATGGCAATGGAAGCAGGCGTACCTGGAGCAGTATAAAAGGAGGGAAACAGATGCTAACCGTTACTGATATTCGTAAGACCTTTATGAACGGTGATTCTGAGCTACCCATCCTAAAAGGAGTTAATTTTACCGTTAATAAAGGGGAATTCGTCGCAATCATGGGGCCCTCTGGTTCTGGTAAATCCACCTTTATGAACATGCTGGGTTGCTTGGATCGCCCCTCTTCCGGTTCTTATGTACTGGACGGAGTAGAGGTCACTACCTTAAACGAAAATCAACAAGCTGATCTTCGAAACCAAAAAATTGGGTTCGTCTTTCAGGCATTTAATCTATTGCCACGTATTTCTGCGATTCGCAATGTAGAATTGCCTATGCTCTATGCAGGCATCTCGGCAAGCGAACGCAAAAAACGTGCAGAAGAAGCGCTCATTAGCGTAGGTCTAAAAGAGCGTATGGAACACAAGCCGCCTATGATGTCCGGCGGTCAAAAGCAACGTGTAGCCATCGCCCGTTCTCTCGTGAATCGCCCGGCGATTTTGCTAGCGGATGAACCAACGGGAAACCT
>NZ_JAPTNK010000041.1:0-1271 GCF_026891775.1 Brevibacillus halotolerans | reverse complement strand
ATCGTCTATAAGGGGTCTTACTAGCTTGCGCTATGGGAAGTCTCATCTTGAAGGGGGCTTCACGCTTAGATGCTTTCAGCGCTTATCCCGTCCGCACATAGCTACCCAGCTGTGCCACTGGCGTGACAACTGGTGCACCAGAGGTGCGTCCATCCCGGTCCTCTCGTACTAAGGACAGCTCTCCTCAAACTTCCTACGCCCGCGACAGATAGGGACCGAACTGTCTCACGACGTTCTGAACCCAGCTCGCGTACCGCTTTAATGGGCGAACAGCCCAACCCTTGGGACCTACTTCAGCCCCAGGATGCGATGAGCCGACATCGAGGTGCCAAACCTCCCCGTCGATGTGGACTCTTGGGGGAGATAAGCCTGTTATCCCCAGGGTAGCTTTTATCCGTTGAGCGATGGCCCTTCCATGCGGAACCACCGGATCACTAAGCCCGACTTTCGTCCCTGCTCGACTTGTAGGTCTCGCAGTCAAGCTCCCTTGTGCCTTTACACTCTACGAATGATTTCCGACCATTCTGAGGGAACCTTTGGGCGCCTCCGTTACTCTTTAGGAGGCGACCGCCCCAGTCAAACTGCCCACCTGGCATGGTCCTTCCACCCGATAAGGGCGGCAAGTTAGAAACTCCGTACATCAAGGGTGGTATCCCAACGACAGCTCCACGAAGGCTGGCGCCCTCGCTTCACAGCTTCCCACCTATTCTGTACATGATGCACAAAGTTTCAATACCAGGCTACAGTAAAGCTCCATGGGGTCTTTCCGTCTTGTCGCGGGTAACCTGCATCTTCACAGGTATTATGATTTCACCGGGTCTCTTGCCGAGACAGCGCCCAAGTCGTTACGCCTTTCGTGCGGGTCGGAACTTACCCGACAAGGAATTTCGCTACCTTAGGACCGTTATAGTTACGGCCGCCGTTTACTGGGGCTTCGGTTCAAAGCTTCGCTTGCGCTAACTCATCCCCTTAACCTTCCAGCACCGGGCAGGCGTCAGCCCCTATACTTCGCCTTGCGGCTTCGCAGAGACCTGTGTTTTTGCTAAACAGTCGCTTGGGCCTTTTCACTGCGGCCTCCTCGGGCTATAAACCCTACCGAGGCGCCCCTTCTCCCGAAGTTACGGGGCCATTTTGCCGAGTTCCTTAGCAAGAGTTATCCCGCGCACCTTAGGATTCTCTCCTCGCCTACCTGTGTCGGTTTGCGGTACGGGCACCTTGTTCCTCGCTAGACGCTTTTCTTGGCAGTGTGAAATCAGGGACTTCGGTACTTA
>NZ_JAPTNK010000040.1:0-1589 GCF_026891775.1 Brevibacillus halotolerans | reverse complement strand
TTGGTGTGCGGATTTGCCTACACACCACACTTACTGCTTAGACGGCCATCCAATAGGCCGCTCACCCTATCCTCCTGCGTCACGCCATTGCTCAAGCGGAACAGAGGTGGTACTGGAATATCAACCAGTTGTCCATCGCCTACGCCTTTCGGCCTCAGCTTAGGTCCCGACTAACCCTGGGAGGACGAGCCTTCCCCAGGAAACCTTAGGCTTTCGGTGGACAAGATTCTCACTTGTCTTTTCGCTACTTACACCGGCATTCTCACTTCCAAGCGCTCCACCGCTCCTCACGATACGGCTTCACTGCTGCTTGGAACGCTCCCCTACCCAGTCCATAAGGACTGCCATAGCTTCGGCGGTATGTTTAGCCCCGTTACATTTTCCGCGCAGAGTCACTCGACCAGTGAGCTATTACGCACTCTTTAAATGGTGGCTGCTTCTAAGCCAACATCCTGGTTGTCTGGGCAACTCCACATCGTTTCCCACTTAACATACACTTGGGGGCCTTAGCTGATGGTCTGGGCTGTTTCCCTTTTGACGATGGATCTTAGCACTCACCGTCTGACTCCCGGACATAAGTACTTGGCATTCGGAGTTTGACTGAATTCGGTAACCCGATGAGGGCCCCTAGTCCAATCAGTGCTCTACCTCCAAGACTCTTTATTCCGAGGCTAGCCCTAAAGCTATTTCGGGGAGAACCAGCTATCTCCGAGTTCGATTGGAATTTCACCGCTAGCCACACCTCATCCCCGCACTTTTCAACGTGCGTGGGTTCGGGCCTCCAGTAGGTGTTACCCTACCTTCACCCTGGACATGGCTAGATCACACGGTTTCGGGTCTACGACAACGTACTTTCGCCCTATTCAGACTCGCTTTCGCTACGGCTCCGTCTCTTCGACTTAACCTCGCACGCTATCGTAACTCGCCGGTTCATTCTACAAAAGGCACGCCGTCACACATAGAAAGTGCTCCGACTATTTGTAAGCACACGGTTTCAGGTACTATTTCACTCCCCTCCCGGGGTGCTTTTCACCTTTCCCTCACGGTACTGGTTCACTATCGGTCGTTAGGTAGTATTTAGCCTTAGCAGATGGTCCTGCCAGATTCACACGGGATTTCACGTGTCCCGCGCTACTCGGGGTTGGTCTCGGAGAGACAGATGTTTGGGTTACGCGACTATCACGCTCTTTGGTCAGTCTTCCCAAACTGTTCACCTACATCTGTCTTTTGTAACTCCTATATGAAACGCCCCACAACCCCGTAGGATAAATCCTACGGTTTAGGCTCTTCCGCGTTCGCTCGCCACTACTGACGGAATCACTATTGTTTTCTCTTCCTCCGGCTACTTAGATGTTTCAGTTCACCGGGTCTGCCCTCTCATCACCTATGTATTCAGTGAAGGATACCATCCCATTACAGATGGTGGGTTCCCCCATTCGGAAATCCCCGGATCAAAGTGTGCTTACCACTCCCCGAGGCTTATCGCAGTTCGCTGCGTCCTTCTTCGGCTCCTAACGCCAAGGCATCCACCGTGTGCCCTTATTAACTTAACCACAGTTAAAGGTTTGATCTTTCGATCTACACTAATG
>NZ_JAPTNK010000004.1:0-340757 GCF_026891775.1 Brevibacillus halotolerans | reverse complement strand
AATTTCCATAGGGTAACTCACTCTCGTTGCCAAAGAAAAAACACCTCCAGGTTACTTCCATATCTTACGACATGGTTGCATTCTCTTGAAGGTGTTTTGATTTGTCTCACGTTATGGGGTCAGTCCCCCCTTTGGATCGAAGGTTCTTTTTTCATACTCGCAGTGAGAGGCTACGGTAGCTTTATAAATTTTTTCCACCCGCTTGTCACCGATTCTCCACCCTTTATGTGAGCCGCATCACATCGAATAGAACGGCTGATTTTTATAATCAACTCATAAAGAGTAAAAGAGAAAAGGAGAGATCGTGATGTTCTGTTACCAATGCGAACAAACCCCGAGCGGTGGGTGTAAGGTGATCGGTGTCTGTGGGAAAACAGAGGAATTGGCTAGCATTCAAGACACGATCGTTTTTGCGTTAAAAGGGATTGCAGCGTATGCAACCCATGCTCGCCAACTGGGTTATATCGACTCTGAAGTGGATGGCATCACTCAGGAAGCGCTATATTTTACTTTGACTAACGTTAACTTTAATCTGGATGATCATCTAAAAATGGCGATGAAGGTAGGTCAAGCCGCGATCAAGGTGATGGAGCTACTGGACAAAGCACATACCGAGCACTTCGGCATTCCGCAGCCTGTGACCGTATCGCAAAATAAAATTGAAGGCAAATGCATTGTGGTTACTGGACATAATCTATTTGCACTAGAGGAATTGTTGAAACAGACAGAGGGAAAGGGCATAAACATCTTCACTCATTCCGAGATGCTACCTGCTCACGGATATCCTGCCTTGAAAAAATACCCGCATTTAAAAGGAAACATCGGCAAAGCATGGTACGACCAACGACGGCTGTTTGAAGAGTTTCCAGGGGCGATTCTTGCGACTACAAACTGCGTTATGCCGATAAAAGGCAGTTACGCTGACCGGTTTTATTCCTACGATGTCGCTGGATTGGAGGGAGTGACTAAGATTGAAAACGACGATTTTGCTCCACTGATCGAAAAAGCACTCTCCCTGCCAGAAGCAAATATCCAATCAGATCACACTTTAACTACTGGATACCATCATGAAACGGTATTAGGGATTGCACCAGAGATTATTGATGCTGTGAAAGCAGGCAAGATCAAACGCTTCTTCGTAATCGCAGGTTGTGACGCACCGGGGAAAGGCGGCGAGTACTACCGGGAATTGGCCACTTCTTTACCAAAGGAAACAGTTATTCTTACCACGTCCTGTGGAAAGTTCCGTTTTAATGATGTGGACTATGGAACAGTGCCAGGAACCGATATTCCTCGCTACATTGATTTAGGGCAGTGCAATAACTCTGTATCTACAATTAAGATTGCAGCCGCTTTAGCAGACGCATTTGGTTGCGAGGTCAACGATTTGCCGGTTAGTATTGTGCTTTCCTGGTTTGAACAAAAAGCAGTGGCTATCCTGCTCGGGTTGTTCAGCTTGGGAATCCAGGATATTCGAATTGGTCCAAAGCTGCCTGAATTTATTCAGCCAGGCGTGCTAACCGTTTTGCAGGATTTGTTTAATGTTAAACTGATCGGACATGCGCAGGAGGACATGAAACAAATGATGGGGATGACACAATAAAAAGCTTTTTCTATAACTGTAAAGACAGTTCGAAACTTACTTTAAAAAGTTTTGGACTGTCTTTGTTGTTTGATAAAAGGCTAATTATATGACTATCATTGGATATTAGTACCTGATTTTTATAAGAACAGCTAGGATTATCTATAACTTAATCCAATTCTATCTCGATCTTTCAAAAATTCCTTCCAAAGCACTAAATAAGACAAAATAAATCAATCTATCTATTATTAATTCTTCAAGAATTTTTGTGATTTTTGCGATTGATAAATGATTACTTCGCTGTTTGTGAGAAATTTTTATATTAAAAGAAATGTCATTTTCTTCTTTTAATCATTTATAAATGGAATTCTTATTCTTTATGGTTATTCTAGTGGAGAGAGTCTTACTATAAATCGTGAAGTTGAATTAGAAAAGATTGCTCCAGCGGCTGCAACCTTAACATTTACCCATGTAGCACCTGCGGGTTCTGTTATCAGTAGACTAAGACTAAATGTTGAAAATGATAGATATTATTCATCGGCTAGTTTGTTTAGTGCGGTTTCATTATTACTTATTTGCTCACATCCATTTAGCAATATTATTGAAAGGGATAATAAGCATAAAAATAAGATAATTTTTAGTCTCTTCATGTTAGAACCACCTAACTATCGTTTTTTCCATATTATTACTGATGACATTACGATATCACTATTGAAGAATAAGATAAATATATATATTTTAAAAAAGCAATATTTTCTTATTAATGAGTATTCTTTAAGGGTTATTTGCTTATTTGTTACTCTCATTTTCTTCCTTGTACTGTAAACGAAAAAAAGCTTACGTGTATTGGTCATGCAAAATAATAAGCCGCCATTTCTCACCTTAAAAAGAAATGGCGGCTTACTACGTTTTCTCTTACAAAATTAAAAATCAAAGTTGTCCGGATCGGGACCGACTCGATGATTTTGATTCAAAGCATCAATGCGCTCCATCTCTTCTTGTGTTAACTCGAAATCAAACACGGATGCATTTTCAACAATTCGATGCTCTTTAGTGGACTTCGGAATGGTGACAACACCATGCTGGAGGTCCCAACGAAGGATGACCTGAGCAACTGTTTTACCGTGCTTATCAGCAAGTTCTTGTAATACCGGGTTATCTAACAATTGGCCCTGCATTAATGGGGACCATGCTTCCATTTGAATATCATGCGCCCGGCAGAAGGTAATCAATTCCTTTTGCGTCAGATATGGATGAAATTCCACTTGGTTTATCATGGGTTTTATTTCAGCTTCCCCCATCAGGTCTTCAAGATGATGGATTTGAAAATTACTGACCCCGATTGCTTTTACACGTCCATCTTTATAGAGCTTCTCTAACGCTCGCCAAGCTTCCTTATATTTACCTTTCACAGGCCAATGAATGAGATACAAATCGAGGTATTCTAAGCCGAGTTTAGTTAGACTTGTTTCGAAGGCAGCCAGGGTGGCTTCGTATCCCAGATCGGCATTCCAAACCTTTGAGGTCACAAAGAGGTCTTCTCTGGAGATGTTTGCTTCTTGAATGCCTTCGTGGATCGCCTGTCCCACACTTGTTTCATTTCCATATATAGCAGCCGTATCAATACTACGGTAACCATGCTTAATAGCTGATTTGACGGCTGCTACTAGTTCAGAGCCTTCTTCTACTTTAAATACGCCAATTCCAAACCAAGGCATTTTAATACCGTTGTGTAGTGCTGTTGTATCTTGTAAATTTTTTGCCATATGAATAGCCTCCTATGTCATTTTTTACATAATGATGTACTGGAAAAACGCGGTACAAATGATCAGTAACAAAAATATCGCCAAGAGAGTCCCTTCCTTTTAATCAAAAGCGATCATGAAAACATAGACTTTTACAGGCGAGCAAGCTCATTCTTGTTGGTAGTCTTATCTTTTCTTTCCAAGGCGCGAGCCAAACCTGTTAAAAGTACGGCTCCTAAAACCATCAATGCTCCTACCCAGGGGGTATGAATCAGTCCAAGCTTGTCAGTAACGAGTCCGCCTAGGTATGCTCCGATTGCGATACCTGCGTTGAAAGCGGCGATATTCATAGCCGAAGCTACATCTACTGCTTTCGGTGCATAACGTTCAGCTAACATGACGACATAGACCTGCAATCCGGGCACGTTCATAAAAGCTAACAAGCCCATGAGCAGGATTGTTAGTAATCCGACAGCTTTAAACGGGGCGGTGAACGTTAAGACGAAGAGTATGATGGATTGTATAGTAAACATATAAAATAAGGCGGAAATAGGTTTGCGGTTGGCTGCCTTTCCACCAATGATGTTTCCAATCGCAATAGCAATTCCATAGCCAAGAAGAATAATGGCAACGGTCGTTTCCTTAAAGCCAGTTATTTCATGAAGTAATGGTGATAAATACGTAAAGACGACAAAAGTGCCACCATATCCAATAGCGGTAATGAGAAAGGCAAGAAGCAATCTTCCATTAGTAATCAGTGTAAGCTGTTCTCGCAGTGGTGTTTTGGTCCCTTTACGCAAATCGGAAGGAATTAAAATGATATTGGCTAGGAAAGCTAAGATGCCAACTGCGACGATTCCAATAAAAGCAGCACGCCAACCTAATTGCTGTCCGATAAATGTGCCTAAAGGAACTCCAGTGACGGTCGCTACTGTAAGTCCTGAAAACATAAAGGCGATTGCACTAGCCCTGCGATTTTCTGGTACCAGATCAGCAGCGATAGTGGAGCCGATTGACATAAATACACCATGGGACAACGCGGAAATCATTCTTGCTATCAGCAATACGACAATTCCATTCGCAGTGGCGGCAAGAGTATTTCCTACAATAAACACGAGCATGATCCACAATAATAAGGCTTTGCGTGGGACGCCAGAGGTTAGAGAGGTTAAAATCGGTGCTCCAAAGGTAACTCCTAATGCATATAAAGTAACGGTTAAAGCGGATGTTGAGACAGATATATTTAAATCATCAGCGATAAGCGGAAGTAGTCCCACACTGATGAATTCTGTTGTTCCAATTGCAAATGCACTAATCGCTAACGCAAGGAGCGCCAACGTGCTTCTTTTTTGATCTAATAACATTCACTCCACTCCTACAGTATGGTATGACCGGCCGGTACATGCTATTATGATGTAAGATAATGAAAATGAATAGTACGCACTATAAAGTAATATACAAACAATAAAGTTACATACTTACTAAAAAGTAATATAGGTACCAAAAAGTTCCCATGGGTGTGTTTAGGAGGAATAAGCTGTGATTAAGAAAAAATATAATATCACTGTCGAAGCTACCTTAGAGGTTATAGGTGGAAAATGGAAATGTGTAATCCTTTGTCATTTAACACATGGGAAAAAACGCACAAGCGAATTAAAACGGGTTATGCCTGGCATTACACAAAAAATGTTAACGCAACAGCTTAGAGAATTAGAGCAGGATGGTATTGTAAATCGAATTATTTATAATCAGGTTCCTCCAAAGGTGGAGTATGAACTAAGTGAGTACGGGTGGAGCTTAAAGCCGATATTAGATTCCTTATGTGTGTGGGGAGAGAAGCATATTATCAAGGAATATGGAGATAAGTTCGCTGTGCTGGAGGATAACATTTTAAATCAAAAGGATAAAGAAATGTAAGGCGTATCTATGATAAACGCACGGCAAAAAGTCTACGAGTGAGTCCTCGTAGACTTTTTTAATAACCTTAGATTACGATTCAACGGTCTTCATTTTTCTCCCGAGCGCTTCATTTTTAGAATCTCTAAATGACTCTACCTTCACAAATATCTAATTTAGCAAAGAAAAGTCTTTTGACTAGTACAAGTTGCGAACGACAACATAGTATATAGTAAGTCAGACGAAGGAGGTGAGACACATGAGTAGATGTCATCATCATCATCATCACCATCACCATCCTAAGAAGAAGAAGAAGGTAGAGTTGGTTTGTAAATGCTTTGTTAAGAAAAAAAGAAGAAGACCAGTTAGAAAACCACATCATCCTAGCTGTTGGTAATTAGTATGTAAGGGCAACAAGAACGTAGTTTTGGGTGTAAAATCTGATAGGTATTTGTGCGCTTCCAAATGAGAATCATGTGTTAAGTAACGTCTCACGTTTTAAACTACTGATTGATTCAGGATGAGCAGGGTGTTTACCTTGACGAAGTGAGTTGAGGTAAACACCACATCACAATCTAGTAGGTCTTCATGGATATCTAACCAATTACAAAGCCTGTGATCTCTAGAATAGATAGGGATCATGGGTTTTTTTTCTGGAATAATGAGGCTAGATGAGCCATTAGTCGTTACCACTAGCAAATCGTAATATAGGCACGAAATAGCCAGTTATTCATCTGGCTATTTTTTTTACCAAAAACGCTTGTATGTACCCTAAAGCTAAATAAATCTACCTATGTTCAATACGTGAGATCAACCCAATAAATTCTAATTTTACCTTTAAAATACGAATGATAAAGCTGATTTTTTATTTAAAATATATCAAAACACGAACTATTTAAAGTTTTGGTTTGATATTGATCGTCTTTTATGATATTTTACAGGTGTGACATTCATTTCATATAACAGAAGGAGAAAGTCAGAAATGGAATGGAAAGATATTATCGCGGCACTTAGCGTCGTACTCAACGGATTACCGCAGGGTCTACTAGCACTATCTCTGGGTTTTGCTTCCGTACCTACAGCTTTGGCGTTCTTAATTGGTGCGATTGGAAACACCATTACTGGCTCCGTAGCGGTTGTATCTTATCAGGTCGAGACGATTGCATTAGCTGGAACTTTGGGAAAAACGATGAGGGATAGGTTATCTATGATTTTTGTTGGCGGAGCAATTATGGCCACGATCGGTCTATTCGGCTTCTTAGAGAAAATCGTAAGCTTCATCGGACCTGTCATTACAAGTGGAATGATGGCTGGCGTTGGTATTATGCTAGCGCGTGTTTCTTGGGATATGGCTCGCAATAATATGCCTGTTGGAATCGTTTCGATGAGTACAGGGTTACTCACCTATTTTGTAACAAGAGATCTGGTCTATACCGTTACGATTTCCGTTCTTATTTCTAGTCTTATTTCGCTGCTTCTTAAACAGGGTAATACCATCAAACCGCTGGAAAATGACCGCTTTGCTTTTCAAAAACCAAGGTTTTCAGCAGGTATTTTACGAGGCGCTATGGCGATGGTTTGTCTCAATATTGGCGCAAATATTGCTTTTGGCCAAATTAATGGTGAAATTGCCAAGACGGATGTGAACATTGACACGCTTAGCGTAATTAGCAGTGTAGCGGACATGGTGTCTGCTCTATTTGGCGGGGCTCCTGTCGAAGCGATCATTTCTGCTACAGCGGGCGCTCCACATCCTGTTGCCTCAGGTGTCCTGATGATGGTAGTAATGGCGGGAATTCTTCTAGCTGGCTTGTTGCCGAAAATCGGTCGTTATATTCCTAGTGAATCTATCTCTGGATTTCTGTTTGTATTAGGTGCAATTGTAACTGTACCCACCAACGCTATATCTGCATTGACTGGCGGCGAGGCTTCCTCTAGCCTAATTGGTGGTGTAACCATGGTGGTTACCTCGATTTCTGATCCATTCTTTGGGATGCTAGCAGGCTTATTAATGAGAGCATTAATCAGCTTATTTGGGATGTAGGAGGGAGTTTCATGGAAAAGACTTATATGTTAGAGGTAGCAGGGATTACTCGGCATTTACCAATTATTCCGATAACAGAAAAACTCAGCATTGCCAGCTTTGTCATTCTTGGGGATACAGAGCTGGTAACAGCAGTAGCCCCACTTCTTGCGGCAAAGCTTCCTGAAGTAGATGTAGTTATTACAGCAGAAGCCAAGGGGATTCCTCTCATTCATGAGGTATCGCGCGTGCTTAAAATGAAGAAGTACTATGTTGCTCGAAAAAGCACAAAGCCTTATATGCAAACGCCCTTAATTAATGAAGTAGAATCAATCACTACTCAGAAAAAGCAAGTTCTTTGCTTAGACGGAGCGGACGCCAGTGAAATCGCAGGAAAACGTGTTGCCATCATTGATGATGTAATTAGTACCGGTAAGTCGTTGCAGGCTATTGAGGATTTGGTCATTCAAGCTGGCGGCATTGTGGTAGCTAGAGCGGCAATTCTTGCTGAGGGAGAGGCAGCCGAGCGGAGTGATATTGTATTTTTACAAGAGCTTCCGTTGTTTTCTCATGAAATAGAGTAGCAACAACATCAGGTGCATGTTTAAGCAAGTATCCCCTTCTATCGCTGGACAGAGGGGTTTTTTACATGAGGTAGGAAGAATCATCGGTAAAAGCTAAATTATATAGTATATTGTAGGTAGATAAAAATAAAAGCGAAGTTATCTTATTATTTATGTGAATATTCAAAATAGGTAGGTGGATCAGAAGAAACGCAAACAAAGAAACCTGTTAGTAGGACTGATAGTAGGCAGTTTACTTATCACAGGCACGGCATATTCTAAAACCATTACTCAAAATATTGCTGTACGCTTTGCTCAGATTCAATTATTTGCAAATGGAGAACCAGTAAAAACAGCCGCGGAGCCATTTATTTATAAAAACAATGTGTATGCACCTATGGAAACCGTGGCAAAAGCAATGGGTATCCAGTATGAGTGGGATAACAGAACACCTGCGCTTCGTTTTAGTAATCATTTACAGGTTCCAAAGAAATTGTGGGAAGAAGCCCCTAGAGACAATTATCCAGTTACGTACGATCCAACTGACCCAAAAAGTATTCCACCTAAGCTTCAATTATTAAACGATACCTATATTAATTTATCGGGTAAAAGCAAAACCGAGTTTTTAGTCATGTATTCGTATACCAGTTTTGAAGACGTAACCTCTGCTACATATGTTTCTTTATTTCAAAACGATAAAGGGAAGGCAAGGAGAATTAGCACCCTTAAATTGTTTGATGCAAAAGACATAAAAGAGCTTTGGCGTGAGCAGGATGTTGTCTACAATGACAAGACGCAAAAGGAAGGCGAATCAATTATAATTTTACATAAATTGGTAAAGAATAAATGAGGAGCCTGCTACTACACGTCATTACACTCCCTGCAAAAATAGCTGAATAATTGGATAACTGATAGGGATAGTAGCTACGATGAGAGGGTATTAACTCAACATTTGTTCCATTTTTATTCAGATATTGATACATAGCAGCTTGCTAGAAGAAATTATCTTCGCAAATCTGTGCCTTTTACAGTGATCTCGATCACACAAGGTGACATTTCTCACTCTATATACTGAGGTCATACCACGCAAAATGAAAGTGAGGTAATCAAGATGCTAAGTGAAAAGACTATTCAAACCATTAAATCTACGGTACCCGTATTAGAAAAACATGGAGTCGATATTACAAAACGTTTTTATCAATTATTGTTTACAAAACATCCAGAGCTATTAAATATTTTTAATCATGCTAATCAGAAGCAAGGGAGACAACAGACGGCATTAGCCAATGCAGTGTATGCTGCCGCCCAATATATAGACAAATTAGAAACGATTATTCCTGTTGTAAAGCAGATTGGTCATAAGCATCGTAGTCTTGGAGTTAAGGCAGAGCACTACCCGATTGTTGGAGAAAATCTGCTTGCTGCGATTAAGGATGTACTTGGAGATCTGGCGACAGACGAGATTTTGCAGGCATGGGCAGAGGCCTATGGTGTAATTGCAGAGGCCTTTATTGGTGTAGAAGCTGAGTTTTATAAGCAAGCTGAACAACAGCAGGGTGGCTGGGAAGGTTTTAGAGCATTTAAGTTGGACAGAAAGGTAAAAGAGAGTGATGTTATTACCTCCTTCTATCTTGTTCCACAGGATGAAAAAGCTATCGCTGGATTTGAACCAGGCCAATACATTAGTGTGAAAGTGGACATTCCTGGTGAAAAAAATACCCATATTCGTCAATATAGCTTATCTGATGCGCCAGGCAAGTCTTACTATCGCATCTCTGTTAAACGAGAGGATGGCAATCAGGATCAGCCTCCAGGTAAGGTATCTGTCTATCTACATGAACAGGTTAACCCAGGAGATATTTTATTTCTTTCGGCACCAGCAGGGGATTTTGTTTTGGATCAAAAAGATGCTCGTCCTGTCGTCCTGATCAGCGGTGGGGTTGGATTAACACCTTTAGTTAGTATGCTTAACACACTTGTAGAGACGAATCCGAACCGCCAAGTAACCTTCATTCATGCGGCTCAAAGTGGGCAGGTGCACGCGATGAAAGAGCATGTAGAAGAGCTAGCTCGCCAGCACTCACAACTATCTGTTCATTGGTGTTATGACAAACCAACTGACTATGATAGAGCAACAAACGCTTTTCATAAAGAAGGCTATGTAGATATCTCTACATTAGAGCACATGGTTCCATCTAAAGATGCCAGCTTCTATTTCTGTGGTCCGACTCCCTTCATGAAGGCGGTGAACCATACCCTGAAGGAATACGGAATTGCGGAAGCAGACATTCATTTTGAGTTTTTTGGCCCTGCTGATAGCCTGTAGGACTATGAATCCGGTTTCGAGGCAGATTGAGCACGCAATAATCTGTTTACAGTCTCACGGCGCAGTCCGATAAATTGCCCGATCTCATCCTGTGTAAGCACTTCGGTCAAAGTGGTGGGAGCAATATAGAACTCAAACCAAGCTTGGAGCTTTCGCAATTTATCGGCGGCCGATACTTCTGTTAATTGATCGATCCGATGCTGCATCATACGGAGCTTTTCCTGAAGCTGTAAGGCAATGGTTCGGCATCTGTCCGGGTTGTTCTGTAGCTGTTGATACCACTCCCGCGCATTAAGAACCTCGATCTCACAAGTGATAAGTGCGATAGCCGTACCGAAATAAGGATTTGGACTAATAAGAGAATGGTGTGGGATGATTTCATTAGGCACAATGATATTTACTAGAGTTGTCGTTCCATCCTCATGAATCCGAATTACTTTTAACAGGCCGCTTTTCAGATGGTACAGCGGGCCGGTTTCTCCTTGACGAAATAGAGTTTCACCCCTATGCAATCTCATAGTAACCTCCATAAGAAAAGCGAAAGTCGGAACCCTCTGACTTTCGCTTTATTGTTTATTACTAGAGATTATAGCAGGATTAGCAGGTTTATGAAAAACCAATGTTACAAAAAACGTATTTAACCTTCAATTTTTTTTGCAATACGCTAGATACAGCTACTATTTTACCCGGAAACCACAATGATACATAAGATAAGTACAATAACAGCTCGAAGTGACGTGATTGGTTTATGCTTCGCTCTAATGATATGGGCGTACAGAGCGGCAATCATAATGACAATAAAAATAGAAGCCGAAAACTTCAAGGCCGCCGGTATCCAAAAGGAAGCGATTACTCCAATAAATCCGATTAATTCGCAAGTGGCTGTGACGTACATGAGCCATATTGGATAGCCATAGTCATTCCAATGCTGAACCATTGTCTTTGAACTTGTGAATTTGTTGAAAATCGAAACGGAAAACAAACCAATACATACAATTTGGAAAAGTAAAATAGTGAAATGCATGATGGTGCCCTCCTCTGATAAGATAGGTAAGATGGGATGTCTTTGTAGGAGAGTATACTCAGGTTTTGATGAAAAAGATGTAGTCTAGACTACATTGACAAATTCTGGGGGTATTGTATGGAGAAAATAAAATATTTATCAAGAATACAGTTATTTAGTGAGCTTGAGGTAGAAGAATTAGAAAAAATCGAACCCGTTGCCCCGATTACAATTATGAAAAAAGGAACACTGATTACAACCCCGCATCAATCTCAAAAATTCCTGTATCTAATCAAATCGGGAAAGGTTCGCTTATATCAGATAACGTCAGAAGGCAGTGAACTAACTCTTGATGTATTAGGTGTCGGACATATATTTGGGGAAGTGGGTACGTTTACAACAGGGTCTGAAAATCTATATGCCCAAACATGGGAGGACTCCTTGATCTGTACGATTGATAAAACTGAGTTTGAGAACTTTTTGCAAAAAAAGCCTGATATTGCGTTAAAGTTTATTGAAATTTTGTCCAAACGTTTACAGGAGGTAGAGGAGCTGCTTGAATATATGGCATATGGAAGTGTTCGAAAACGGCTTCTATTTTTATTAAATAAACTATCGGATAAATTCGGGGTTAAAATATATAAGGGAGAGGGCTTGCATCAAGAAGAAGATTGGATTCAGCTTGATATAGCTGTTACGCATCAAGAATTAGCAACAATGATGGGCAGTATTCGTGAGACTGTGACGGGATTATTACAGGATTTCACAGCAGAAGGTATTATTCGGAAAGAAGGGCAGCGTAAACCTTTCCAAATCCATTACTCTCGATTAAAACAGGCAATAGCAAAAGATAGATGAGGCAATTAACTAATAAAGGGTAATTTTCCTTTAATTTTCATTAATAAATTACTTATTTAACAATAATTTATCCACTAATCTTTATTTATATTTACAATAATATACAATTAAACTAGAATTATAGAGGAGTAATGAATGGAACCGAATACCGTTGTCGAATATTGTCCTGAGAAATTATGTCCTAAGGTGGGAATATGATGGAAGGAAATGAAGCAGTACTTTACTCCTCTCTAGGTGAATTAATAAAAAATAAAAGACAACAAGCAAATTTGAGTTTATCAGAATTGGGAAGGCTGTCAGGGGTTAGTAAGGGCGTACTCTCTAAAATTGAATCATGTGAAACCAAGAGACCAGAGCTTCGAACCATTAAGGCAATCACTACTGTACTAGTATTGCCATATGAAGAGATAATAGCGAATTATATCGAAATACAACAGCGTGTAGAAATTTTATATGAGCTTCTTTTAGAAATGATTGAACTATCTAATATAACGCTAATTAGTAAGGTTGCACAAAAAATTCTTGAAAATCCCCAAGAAGATACATATACAGCTTTAGAACGTCTTTATGACCTATGCAATAGCATCACTAGCGACGAGATTAAACTTATTCTCTATAGCGCTATCATTAAGTATGCTAGAGTACATGGAATCCCAAATTATATAGCCAAACCATCCCTACAAAAATACCTAATAGAGAGACAGGATTTCAAAAATTTAGAGGAGTCTTTTAAAATCGGGGAAGAAATTATTCATTATGCAGACTTTTTGTCCGAGGAAGAAAAAATTACTTTCTATTTTAGGATGGGTCTGCACGCATTTGCTATCAAAAAATATCAGCAATGTATTGAATTAACAAAAATGGGGCTTTTGCGAGATCACACCATAAATGAATTAAAGGTTAGAGCCTATCTCGCTATGATTAATGCTCTCTTATTATCAGGCAAATATGAAGAAGTCGAAAAACATCTTTCTACCTATAAAACATTTACATTCCATTTTGTGCATGAATCCGCGGCATTAACTGGTGCAATCGTAAAGGCAAAAAAGAAAGACTATGAAGCAGCCATTCCATTATTGCTGGATTGCTTACAAAATACGAGTGAGGATTCAAGAATTCATGCCGTAAATGAGTTAATTGAGTTGTATCTGCAAATGGAAAAATTCGATGCCATTGCAGAATTAGTGGCCGGGGAAGATACCTTTTTGAAGGTTGAATCGAAAACACCGTATAAATATTATTCAATAGGATTGTACTACCAAAATAAGGCAAACTATCAAATCTTAATTAAATCCTATCAAGAAGGATTGGATAGTTATCTTACTAGCATGGAGATCTATGGCAAGATAAATGCTTATCAAGAAATTAATGACTGTATGAAGAGTATTCTCTCCTTTTATTTCTCTATGGAAAAATCTATAGATTTACAAATGGTACAGAAGCTTCAAGATGTATATAATAGGATTATACAGAATAAAGAAAATTAATTAGCGTAGGAGGGATTGAGATGAAAAAGGCAATTATAACGATTTTCATGACTTTAGCATTGGTAACTTCTATTGGTTCTATTGATTCTTTCTCTCATGTCGCAGAAGCTAGTAAACCTCATGCTATTCAGTATGTATATGATCCAGGATTTTAATTGTATCTCTCCTTAGAACGCTCTTAGGAGCGTTCTTTTTTATGGAAACACATTGGCCTATGAAACCAAACTCATCCATCTAACTATTTTTACACATAAATTACAATATCAATGATATGATTATAGTGATTTATACAACTAGATTAGATTGGATGGTTTTGTCATGCAAAATTATAGAATGATTGTCCTCGATTTAGACGATACATTGCTTCAAGATGATCACACCATTTCAACACGTACAAAAATTGCACTAATGAAGGCCCAAGAAGCTGGAGTAAAGGTAGTTCTTGCATCAGGTCGTCCTACGTACGCCATGACGCATATTGCTGAAGAATTGGAGCTAGCAAAATACGGTAGCTTTATTTTGTCATTCAATGGTGCAAAAATTATAAACTGGAAAACAAAAGAAGAGTTATTTAGTAGCACACTGCCAGTACAAACCGTACATGAGCTATACGATATCAGTAAAAAAGAACAGGTTGGGATTCTCTCCTATGATGGGGATGATATCGTAGCTGAAACAGTTACTGCGTACACCCAAAAAGAGTCTGAGATTACGGGAATGAACATTAAAGAGGTAGAAAGCTTTAAGCAAGCCATCACACGACCAGTAGTAAAAGTGCTAATGGTAGACGATCCTACTAAGCTAGCAATTGTGGAAAAGAAACTGCAAAAACAGCTAGAGGGTCAATTGAGTGTGATGCGGTCGAAGCCGTTTTTCTTGGAGTTTACAGAAGCGGGTGTTGATAAAGGAACCAGCTTACATCAGCTCATTCATAAATTAGGAATTGAACAAGCAGAGGTTATTGCGATTGGTGATAGCTACAATGATCTTGCCATGATTAATTTTGCAGGGCTTGGTGTCGCAATGGGCAATGCACCAGATGACATTAAGGAAATAGCGGACTATGTAACAGATACAAATATGAATCATGGTGTGGCAAAGGTTGTTGAGACCTTTATTTTAAATAAAATCCCACAAGCTTAGAAATCGTACTACTGATTTCTTTCCTATACTTATATGAAAGAAGCGTCAGTGAACATTTTTGTTCCTTTGACGCTTCTTTTTGTTGGTAACGTTTCTGACAAAGTTATTTTTTAGTACAGTGTTGATAGTAATGCATAGCAAACAAAGATTTATGTAAGTAAGCCATTGTCTCCTGACGAAGCAACGACTGTTGAGAAAGGAATTTTTCGAATCATGATGATTCACCTAAGTGTCTGAATCATCAATTACTTTATTAAGAAAAGAATACATAGATTGCATCAATTGTCCAATTACGGTTTAACTCAGTGAAAGTAAGGGAAAAAATTTCTCGCTTTGAAATGAACCAAAATACGAGAACTGGTGAATAAGGAGTGACAGGGAAAACGAGGAGGTTTTTTATGTGGAGGAAAATCATTATTCTCCAATAACTGGAGAAGGAGGTCCAGTGGGTTTTGAAGCACTTGTTCAACCTCACTTACCTACGGCATTTCGAGTCGCTTTTTTAATCGTTCATGATTACCATTTCGCTCAGGATGCTGTTCAAGAAGCACTATGGGAGGCGTATCAATCACTTTATCGCTACGATGAACGAAAAGGGACATCGTTTCGAGCTTGGTTTATGAAAATTGTGACACATCGGGCGCTTAATATGGTGCGTAGAAAGAAAAAAACGGAAGCATACGCAGACTCCATTGATCCTGACCAAAATCCATTGGAGAGTATTCTGCAAAAGGAGCAAGAGCAGCAGATTTGGCGAGCGATCCAGTCAATGACGCCGAAGCATCGCTCTGCTGTTATTCTTTACTATTATGAAGAGTTTAGTGTAGCTGAAATTGCAAAAATCCTTGGTGTGTTTGAGGGAACGGTAAAATCAAGGCTGCATAAGGCCAGAAAGCTAATCGCTGAGAAAATACAGGCTGAAAAAGAAACACAGGTAATGACCGAGATAGGAGTGATCATGCATGACTAATCTAGATAAACAGATTGCACAGACTCTAAAAAAGGTAGCTGGAGAGTTGGATCAGCCTACTTTTGTAATGCCTGACCGGGCTGTGGCCTATAAAAGAAAAAGGTCGCGTCTGCTAGGCCCTTTGGTTTTGCCAGTCTCAATTAGCTGCGCCCTGCTTTTAACGGTCTCGGTGGGTTCATATGTATCGCCCACATTTGCAGCCTATGTGAAATCGTTATTTGAAGGAAGTTCTAATAAAGAGCTGCAAAATGCAGCAGAGGAGGGCTTTTCACAGAAGGTAAACGCCTCTGTAACGGATCAAGGCTATACTCTTGAAATAAAGGAGATATTGGCCGATCCAATGAGAATTGTGGCCGTATATTCGGTCAAGGATCAGCAGAATAACGTTATTCATCCGGATAAGATAGATCTAGGGAATGTAGAAGTAACTGATTTGAAAGGGAATCCATTTAAGAGGGTATCTAGCGAATTATATACATTAGGATATGACGATGATAGTCAATACGGCTATATCACTCTGAAAAATCCAGTGGGGGAAAAACAACAGAAGCTTTTACTGCAAGTCAAGGGTAGTGAGATTGCCTCTGTTAAAGGGGATTGGTCCTTACAGATTCCTTTTGATTTAGAAAAATCAATTACGGCTTCAAAGGTGCTGCCAATGAATGGGACGTATACAACACCGCAGGGATTGCAAATCCATTTGAACAGCGTGATGTATTCACCGACTGCTGCACGTGTCGAATATGAAACAAAATGGACGGAAGAGGCAAAGAAAAGATTAGTGCAGGAAAGCAAACAAGTGAAAGGAAAAATAGCTTCAGCTCCCCCTTATGTTCGCTATGATGATTATAAGCTGAATTTTCATGTTGAAAATGAAAAGGGAGAGAAAATAAAGGACCTAAATAGGGAGATTGCTACTCCTCGCAAGTATCTAGATAAATATGGTCATTCTATCCGGAAGTATGGATTTGCTCCTCTGTCTCCTGATCATCAATATACACTGGTATTGGACTCCTTAGTAAAAACAGAACCGTATAAGCTGGACATATCATTTGAGCCGAAGCAGCTTGGCGATAAACCTGTAAGAGTAGATCAGGATGGCAAAACGCTTGAGATTAAGTCAGTAACCTTTGACAAACCTCAAAATGAAGCATCTCCCAAGGATGAGAAGCATGCTACGATTACACTAGAGGCTTATGTAAAGGATATTGTTCAAATACCAACTACAATTTTAGTGGATGATGATACCGATAAAATTATTAATCACTTTGATTGGACGATAAAAGATGAGAAGGGCAAAACATACAATGTAACAGGTGGAGATTTTAAAATGTTAGGAAAGGACGAACAAGGCAGAAACCATATCCGAATAAAATTGCAAAGTTATGAAATGAAAGAACTTCCGCAAAAGATCAGCCTTACATCCGAACTGGCAGAAAAGAGCTATGACCTGGATTGGAGAGTACCATTGCCAATGCCAAAAGAAGATAAATGAGAAATAATGATTGCCAGAAAAATAATGGAGGCAAGAAAAATAATAGTGAGCTGTGTATAAGCAGGAAAATGGACAGGAAAAATAGCCTGTCCATTTTTTTGATTGAATCTTACAAAGTGATATTTCGATTACACAGAAAGTGGGTAATCCACCTTATCGACGTTTTAAAAAAATGTTACGAATTGAGATGAAGCTCAGTCCGAGAAAAAGCGTATTACCTGTTACCTTAGAATTGGTTATTAAAGGGTAGGAAAATTCTGTATTATTGATATAATGACAGTAAGAATTGAACAATTATGTATTCTCCCTAAGGAAGACATCAAGGTTCAAGATTTTATGATTATGAAATAGGCAATATTATCGCGAAAACCGTTAAGCTTTTAACATGAGTCCTTTTACAGAATGGTTCAACATATTGTGGATTGTGAATATAGGAAGGGAGCAAAGCGCATGGGAACAATGCCACTTTGGTTTTGGATTCTTTATTATCTATTCATTTTAATGACTATCATTCTTACAATTGTTTGCATAATTAAGAAAAAGCATACACTTTTTTCAGCCGTTACGCTTATTTTCTCCGTTCTAGCACCAATTGTATTCTTTTTACATGCATTGACAAGGGGATATGGCAATGAGATTGAATTTTTCTTTAGAAAGCTTTGTTCAGGGGAAATTTGGGCAATCTTTGTAGCAATTGCATTAGTTGAGACTGTTTATTGGTACTTTTTCCTACTTAAAGATTACAGGATAAACCGTAGGCATTCATGAAAATATGCGAACATACCCACAAATGGATAAATACTGACGAGCGCTCTCTAATTTAATGATAACAAGACAGACAATTTAGATAAGAATGATAGATAGTAGGCCTAATAGCAAAAAAGCTATTAGGTTTACATGCATTATGTCTATATATAAATCTCAATCAGTAAGGAAGTGTTGGATAGAATAAATGTTTCGTATAAAAAGTTCGATAATAAAAAGAGAAGGGTTGGGCAGTATTCCAATTTTAATATGGAACAGAGGTGTCTTATTATATGTCTAATCTTAATATTTCGATAAAAAATATATTTATCGACATAATTTGATTTTTTTCGACAAAATCCAACATTTTTTTCAAAATAAGTATCGTTTTCAGCTTGGAGCATTATATAATTAAATTAGAAAATTCTACAAGTAAGGAGACCCCCATGCGGATATTTCAAAACTTAAAAATAAGAACGAAATTATTACTCATCATTCTCACGTCTATCTTATCTTTTGTAGCTTTATCGTCATTAGGGTACAGCGGACTAAAAAAAGGGGACGAAGCTGCCTTAAGCATGTATGAGGATTGTTTACTTCCTATTCAGTGGTTAGGAGATTTAGAATCGAATTTTTTTAGGGTTCATATGAATGTTGTGGAATATATGATTACCACTGATGAAAAAAGGAACAACGAACTTGATAAAATCATCAAGGAATTACGCGTAGAGAATGATGATTTAATCAAAAAATTGGAAAGCACTCGTATTCCAGTGGAAGAAAAGGAATTATACGAAGGATTTAGCACTAGCTTTAACAATCTGCGTGAACTTACAAGCAAAGCGATTTCATTGGCTAGTCAAAATAAAAATGCAGAAGCGTATACGTATTACCTAGCCGAGCTTCAGCCTTCTCGAACAGATGCCATTGTTTCTCTTCAAAAATTACTGACCTACTTGCAAGAAAAAGCAGATAAAATCCAAACTGAAAATTATCAGGAGGCCAATTTTACTATACTTATGTTTGGTATTGTAGCCTTACTAGTTGTTATCTTTATTAGTATGATAGGCTATATTATCAGCAAATCGATTAAGCATCCTATTGATCTACTAGAAGCAGATATGAAACAAGTAGCTCAAGGAGATTTAACCATTCGCACCTCCTATGAATCAAAAGATGAGATGGGAAGCATCGTCTCCTCTTTCAATAAAATGCTAGAAAATCTTCAGCAGTTGATGGGAAAAGTTCAAGCAGCAACAAACACCGTAATGGTTTCAACAGACAATATGCTACACGAAACACAAAATGTTTCTGCTATCTCTAGTAACGCTGTAGTTACCATTGATGAAATGAACCAACAAGTCCAAGGACAAATGTTAAGTATTCAGGAAAGTGCTAAGGCCATGGATGAAATGTCGACCGGAGTACAGCGAGTGGCCGAATCTTCTTCTACAGTTGCTGAATTAGCAATCACTACAGTGGAACAGGCGAGAGAGGGCAGTCAGGTAGTGCAGCAATTCATTACACAAATGGATACGATTCATAATTCTGTAGAGGAAACATCGGCAGTTATAAGCCGTTTGCTGGAAAATACACAGCAAATTGATAAAGCTTTGTTGTCTATTACCGATATTGCTGAACAGACAAATCTATTGGCGCTAAATGCGGCGATTGAGGCGGCCCGTGCCGGTGAATTTGGAAGAGGCTTCTCTGTAGTTGCAGACGAGGTGAGAAAGCTAGCTGAGGAATCCAAGCAATCGGCAAGTGAAATCAATCATTTGATTACCTATATCCAGCAGGATTCGAAGGATGCTGTTCATGTCATGGAGAAAGGACAGCAAGAGGCAAAACAAGGAATTATTACAGCCAATGAGGCAGGAAAAGCCTTCAATACTATTGTGGAAGAAATAAATGAAATCACGTATCAAATTCAAGAGGTATCTGCAACAACCGAAGAAATGTCAGCAGGAACCGAAGAAATAAATGCGTCGTTAGCAGAAATATCTTCTACCGCTACCCAGGTAGCTGGGTCTACAAATGAAACGGTACAATCAATTCAAGACCAATCGGCTTCTACAAATGAAATGGCTAATCATTCTATGAAAATGAATGAGACAGTTAAGGAACTTGAGAAGCTATTATCTCAATTTAAAATTCAAAACTAATAACCTTATCTATAAAGGTAGGAACAAAAAAGGTAGATACAAAAACAAGCTGGCGGAATCTTAGTTCTGCCAGCTTGTTTGTTATTAAGCTTTAATTTGCTTTGTTGTCTATGGGTACTCGCTTACGGTGAAGGGTCAGAACGAACCCACCCGGAATTTCCATTAAATGAGATTTGGTACCAACCGTTTTGATCAGCTATGCCCTCAATCGGGCTACCCTTTTTGATCTGGCCAATTACACCATATTCTTCACCTGGACCCGCATAAACCTTGATGGAATTCTCGGACGCGCCATTTCCCCTCTCGTCATTTTTGGAAGGAGAGGCTGGTTCATTATCGTGTGGGGAGGTTTCTTCTGCTCCCGACGCGGCTTTCTCATCTGTTACCGTATCTGAATCTACATCAGGCTCAGTTTCGGGGGTCGGTGATAGATAATCCCTTATCTTTTCCTCATAGACAAGACCATTATCCTCTAGTTTAAAGGCTGCTATTTCCTTTTCCCCTTTGCCCTCGGCATTTTCTAGAATGACGGAGCCTGTGCCTTCCACTGTAAATCCATCTGCCTCTACCTCAAATAGCTTCACCCAATCTTTTTTGGATAAATCGGGAACAAATCCATAGTATGTAGAGAGACGGTTTTTACCCGTTGTTTCCACAATAAGGATGGGGGTTTCTTTACTAATTAATGTATCTGAGATATTGAGATTTTTGAGCTTTGTGTCCGTATGAAAAGACCCCTCTAAGTACAGAACAGAATGATTATCTGGCATTTTTGCTGCCAAATGAAGATGTTGATCTTCCTCTGAAATACCGGCTGTATAAACGACAGACCCCCAACGCTTCTCTCCTGTGAGGACGAATCCAAACGATTTATCTGGATATTTTTCTTTCAATAGGCGAATTGGATCATGCTTGATCCAGCGGTCTTCTAATTCTGTTACGAGCTGGGATGTATCCTGAAGATCGCTTAGCTTTTGATACAGGTCACGTGCCTTTTCAAACTGGTTTGCTTTTGTGTAACGCTCCGCTTGCTTTAGCTGAGAGGCGAGATGTTGATTAAGAAGGCTGATGGACTCCGAATCAGCAGGCAGCACGTCACTAATCTGACGGTAAGCCTTTGCCTGCATGATAAATGTGTCCAGGTCCTTATTGCGAATCGAGCGTTTGATCTGGGAGCTAGCATATTTTTCTAGTAAAGCAAGTAACCAATCACCTTGTATATCTACTTGCTTATAGGCACGTAAGCTTCTGGAGGCTGATTGGATTACCTGGTCGAAGGTACTTCTGTTTGTTACATCCCTATACTTTTTTTGATCATAGGAACGAAAAAGGGCAATGAGCTCCTGCTTCTTCTGTTTTTCCCCACCAAAAAATTCATCTGGAATAGCGACCAAAGAATGAACAAAGCGTTCATCACGATAATTTTGCTGGGTCAGGTTTTCCTGCATAGATGTAGTATAGGTCTTTTTCATTGCAAGAAAGTAATTTTTTAAAGTAGCTTCGATTTTATGCTCTTCAGAAACTTGTGTGAAAAAATCGACGAATAGCTGTTCTTCTTGCTGGGCGTGCTGTTTAAAGGTGTGGTAGGTTGTATACAGCTCTAGCATATCTCCTACCTGATTCTCTCCTGCGGCAGCATGAATCTGCTCAGAGATGGATTCTAGCTGTTGGCGAATGGAACGCAATGCAGATAATGGCTTATTCCATGCCTCATCACCATAGCTGATAGTAGTAATGGCTTGTGCTTTCGCGAAGCTTTCTTCGGCCGCAAGCAGATTTCTTTCCTGATAGTGATTTTTGGCTTCTTCATATAAATTGATTTTTTTCAGGCTATATCTAATTTTGACACCCATGGCTATTAAAGCCAACAGGAATAAAATTAGTAGGATATTTCGTATCCAAAGTGATCGTTGATAGGCAGGGAGTAGTTTGCTAATAAATTTCTTCATAGCAATCCTTTCAGTTCGGGATCAAACGAGTAGTGCTGATCCACGTGTCTCTTGGTAGCTTCATATAATTTGGCCCACTGATTTTGATGGGCACTAACCATTTTAGCTAAACGAATCAAACGCTCCTTAGGTAAATATTCTATGAACTCAATAATAAAATCCTGATAGTGATCTATATGAGCTCGTACTCGTAAAGATGCCCCTGCCACCTGACCGAGGATTTGCGTACCATTACTTTCCTGAAGAATATACGATTTATTTGAAATAACATAATCTACAACAGTTTGTTTTACTAACCATGGTTGGACTTTTAGTACCTCATGAAGATAGGCAATAAAATGATAATTGTAATCAGATGGGATCAGCGTATCTAACTCCAATTCCATGTCCTTACGAAGTACAAAGTGATTGAGATATTTGACCTTGAGGATTTTTACCAAATCAGAGTCGATAAAGTAGCCAACTTCCCTGATTTTTTCATAGGCATCTTTATATTTTTTTGCCTTAACATCAGCATCAATATCCTCTAGCTGTTGATAGAGAGCATTTTTAATATTTTCCTGCTCTGTTTTGATGAATTGTTCAAAATGAACCTTTTGTTCGTAGGAGCCATACCGCTTCTGTATGAGCCAAAAGAGCAAAAAGAGAAGAACGCCTCCACTACACGCAAGTACCAAATTCATTGTCGTATCAGCAAAAATAGCTGCGAGACAGACAAAGAGACCGATCCAAAGAAAGCGAATTTGAACGTGTCGTCTGGTAGTGGCTGCTGAGACAGCACGGATAGGTAGGAGTGTTACGTTTTTTTCGCAAAAGGGGCATTCCGTATCCCACAGAACAGAATAGGAATGACATTTTGGACAATATTTTAAACGTTCAAAGGCATGAGTTGTTTTGACAGTCTTTCTGAATTGAACACCAGTTTTTGTCTTCATTTTTGCTCACCTTCGTTATTTAACAGCGCATGAAGATACTGATCCATCTCAGCTTCTGTTTTACTTTTTCGTTTAAATAGCCATAGTTGAGTGAAACGATAGCCCAGTAGTACCAAAGAAATAGCTAAAAAGATATAAGTTATCATCTATCATTCTCCAAATATCAATGTCGAAATATGTAACATAATAGTACATACGTCCGTATAACGTTATATGGATGTTACATGGCTTTTCTCTTTTTAATTGTAAAATATAGTGGTAATCTTGTCATATAGTCACATTCTTTGCAATAGTTGTTCAAAAATATGGATATTTTTAACAAAAAAATTAAGTAGCGGAGGTTCAATAGCATGCTTCAATGTAAGAGGTTTTTTCAGCATATATTGTGCGTGGGACTTCTGTTGATTTCTCTAACCACAGGTGCCACGTTTGGTTTTGCACAGACCGGTGGAGATAAAATGGACGCTGTGTTGGTTGTAGACGTCAGCAATTCCATGACCCAAAGTGATAAAAACAAAGTAAGTAACGAAGCAATGAAAATGTTTGTGGATATGACCTCTATTCAGGGGAATAAGATCGGGGTCATCGCATATACGGATAAAATTGAGCGCGAAAAGGCACTGATTGAGGTTAAATCCGATCAAGATAAACAGCAAATCAAAGCTTTTATTGATAGCTTACAAAAAGGTGCTTACACAGATATTTCTGTAGGGGTCGATGAAGCAGTAAAAATTTTAGATGCAGGACATGACCCGACGCATTCTCCTATCGTTGTGCTGTTAGCAGATGGAAACAACTTTTTAAATAAGGACTCCAATCGCACACAGCAGATGTCTGATCAAAAATTGCAGGATGCGGTACAAATGGCCAAAAGCAAAGGGTACCCTATCTATACGATAGGACTTAATGCTGATGGACAATTGAACAGAACAACTTTGCAACAGATCGCGACAGAAACGAATGGCAAGTTCTTTGAAACAAGTACGGCTGACAAGTTACCCCAAATTCTAAGCGAGATTTTTGCTAATCATCTGAAGCTGAAGGTTGTTCCTGTGAAAAGCATGACTTCAAACGGAGCCTTTCAGGACGTAACAATCTCGATACCTAACACCAATGTATTAGAAGCAAATATTTCGATCATGTCGAAGAATGCCGTACAGGTAAAGCTGTTTGATCCATCTGGCAAGGCAGTACCAGTTCCGTCTAATCAGGTTCATTTCTCGAAATCAAATGCATATTCCATGATTAAAATGCTAAAACCCCAGCAGGGAGATTGGAAGCTACAGGTCAAAGGAGCAGCCAAGGATAAGATTGATATCAACATGATCTTTAACTATGACGTGCAGCTCGCAATGGAACCGATCCCTGCTAAGACATATAAAGCTGGCGATGATATCCAAATTAAAGCAGAACTAGTTAGTAATGGACAAAAAATGACTAGCACTGATCTTTACAAAAGCATGAAGGCAAAGCTGCTCGTTAACGATGTAACAGACAACAAAACAAGTGAAATGGAACTAACGAATACAGGTAGTGGATTTACAGGAACCTTTACTATCCCAGCTTCCCATCAATACGAGATTAAGGTGAAAGCGGAGGATAGCAGTTTTTATCGAGAAACACAGCCTGTTCCTGTGAATGCAGCAAATGCAGGGGCAACGGGGTCACAGCAACCTCCAACCGCCCCAACAGGAGAAGAAAAGTCTTTTCCGTGGGTCATGACGATTGGTGGTACTTCGGGTCTGATTTTACTTATTGCGATTGGGTTATATGTACTGTCCATGTGGAAAAAGGTAAACAAAGGATTTATGGGACAAATGGCTATCGAAATTATCAATGAGGATACAGGCGAAAAGTCGAGTCCACAGTATAAAAAACTAAATGCCTTTAAAGGAAAGGTTAAATTGCATCAATTGTTGCAGCTTGCCCCAGAGTTTCAGGAGACAGACAAAATCATTTTTCTACCAGGCAAAAATGACACGCTTATCATTCAAAACAAATCTGATTGTCAGATTGAAAAGGCTGGAAGAGTACTAGATGCAAGTAAAGGAAGGGAATTAAAAAAGAACGATCGAATCAAGGTATCCCTTTCTGGTGTAAACAAATCAGTCTTTATTGACTACATCATCTAGGAGAGGATCGATTATATGAGAGCAGTTGTGAGAGAACATATTCAGCAGTTGGATGTATCTTTAGGCGGGGGAATCGTTAGTGAGAAGATTCGTGTAGATACGATTGATAACCCGATGCTTGTTATTGGTTTAGGTGGAACGGGGATTGATGCGTTGCTCCGTTTAAAATATCAGGTAAACAGACGTTTCAAGCTACCGGTGGATTCTTTATCGAAAAAACGGAAGGAAAAACCGGATAATATTGAGTTTGTCGCCTTTGAAACAAATGAGCATGATCGCAACAAACGTTACAAGGGTATTGGGCTTGATCCTATTTCGGAATTTGTGTTGCTTTCTAATCCGGAGATTGGCGGAGTATTGCAGAATAGAAGCATTTTAGAACCATACATTACGGATTGGCTTTCACCTGAGCTGACGATCACAGATGGAATCAGTGGAGCATCAGGAGTTAGACAGGCGGGGCGGTTGCTGTTATTTACTAAAATTACGCAGGTCGTCCAAACCCTTGAAAAAAAGATTAAGATGCTTACCGAGGGCACCAATAAGAAGCTGATCGTATTTATCTTAACGGGTATCTCAGGCGGAACCGGTAGTGGCTGCTTCATGGATATTGCCTATATTGTTCGCGGTATTTTAGAACGAGAATTTGGCAGTGCAGGAGTCGATAAGGTTAACTCGCTTGGCTATCTGTTTACACCAGATGTTAACTTGTCGAATAAAAGCCTCAGCTCGCATACGCGCGATTACATCATGAAAAATGGTTATGCTGCGTTAAAAGAGCTCGATTATTGGATGAATGCAGACGAACGTATGGATCGCTTTAAGCAGCAATATGGCAACGCCTTACATGTCTCTTCCCCAATGCCTCCATTCAATTTGTGCCACCTTATTTCGGCAACAAATCTTGAGGGTAAAGCATTAGAAAATGCCTACGATTACTGCATGAATGTTACGGCTGAGAATATTACCAACTTCATGGCTAGTGAAGAAAAACGGTCGGGCGAAGAGTTTGCGATTCATGATTATATTAGTAATATTCGTACCAACATTAATCAGATGCCAAAAGCATATGCGGCTAACTACCAATATAACGTCATAGGTGCTTCGTCTGCGGTACTGCCGATTGAAGAGATGACTACATATTTGGCATACCGATTGTTTAAAAAGATGGAGAATATGTTTATCGCCGCTCCTACACAGGAGGATGTAGAAAAATTTGCTCACAAATTAGGCATCGATATCGACTCGATTTCCAAGAGATTTGAGGAGCGTGTTCCAGAACCAATTCCAGGCTACGAAAATAGTGAGCGTCTCAGCTATAGCAATGTCATTAGCCAGCAGGTCGTAAGTATCGATCATGAGCTGGAGCAGGGCTATCTGGCTAAAGCGAGAGAGGAATATATCAAATGTAAAAAACAGCTTCCAGGCGAGCTGACTACTACATTTGGTGAAATGATTACAAGAGTATTTTTACATGCACAGCAAGGGCCGTTTTTTGCTTCGAGTCTGATTCATTCCGATAAGGGCTTTTCCTTGCTTAAAATGATACTCTCTTATATCGAGAGCTTAAAACTAAACCTGGAGAGCTTCCCAAGAGAAATTGAGGGAGCGCGCGAAACAGCTAATGAGAAGCTAGGTGATGCTCGCAGTGCCTTTATCTCAAAGGAAAAGAAGAAAAATAGCTATTTGGAAGCAAAAATCACCGAATACCAGCTTCTTGCAGATCATGAAAAGCTAGAGCAAATGATCGAGTTCTACGAGGAGCTATATCGTCGATTAAGTGATGAAAACAATCGGATTTACAGTGTATTTACGGAGATTTTAAATACGCTCAACCAAATTTTTGAAAAGAACGGTGACATCCTCATCAACGGTGGGGAGGAGATGGATCGTACCGGAAATAAAACGTATTACTGGAATATTGTGAGCGTACCTGATATTGCGAAGGTTATAGCAAACACCATTGATGAAAAGGATACAGATGATTTAATACGTGATTTCACTGCTGAATTGCTGAAGCGCTCCGATCACTGGATCAAGGAAACAGAAGTAGATATCGTCGGTGCTATTTCAGACTTTTTATCCGATAAGTTCAGCCATCTGATTACAACGTCGATGGAAGAGTTTTTGCTGATGAAATACGGGCAGGACGAAACGCTGGATCGTATCGTAGAACGAAAAATAGCTAGTAAATTAGATGAAGAAGCAATTCCAGTTTTCCACCTCAGCAATAATCTGGGTAATATGAATTTCCCTTCATGGGGCTTTGTTTCGGTGCCACTTCAGGCTCCGTCTATTTTGAAGGGGATCAAGAACTTTCAAAATACGTCAATCAGCGGCTCGCGTTTTACAGTGAAGGAGAGCGGAGTAAAAAATCGTATTTTCTGGTTGAATACAAAAAATGGTGTTCCTTTGTTTGCTTATACGCCGCTCAAAGTGTATGAGGAAAGCTATGAACGAACCATTCTTGAAAAAGAAGGTGTTGGTCGTCACTTAGTTCAATCAGACAAGAATAACTGGACGTACCTACCATCTCCTATTCCAGAGAAATCTTGGGGAGAAACGTATCTGAATGTACGTGTGAAAGATTACAATGCTAGGATTCGTGAGCTATTTGACAGAGCTGTTCGTTTCGGATGCATCATCGAAAAAGACAGTGAAAATCAAACAAGCAACCGATACGACTGTATCATTACCAAGCCGTTCGAAATCACTGCCTTCTTGGCTACATACAAGCTGGACAACGATCCATCTAAAGGTAGCCCAGGGGAGATTAAGAGATGTCTTGCTGAATTGAAGGGCTTTATGGAACAGGGATTGGAGCAGGAATATACAAAGGATTTGTTTGGCAGCATCAACGAAGAGATGGCTAAGGAAAATTTAATCCGCTCTCCAGAACTGATTCGTCTCCTTCAGCAGGAAGTGCGTAAATACGAAGACATCGAGAGTAAAATCAATGAGTTAGAACAGATCATCCAATCGATTCAAGGTGAGGAAGAGCTGCTAAATCGTTTCATTGAAGCACTATACACAGGTACTATTTGTAAAAAGGGCGCCTTGTATGTGTATGATAAGGACGAGGAAGAAGAGGCTTGGGAGCCTTTCGTCAATCTGATGAAGGTGAACAAGCATGCAGAGTTTGCGATCTACAATCAATATCGCAATTTGGATGGTAAACAAATGACTGCTCTTCAACGCAAAGCGAGTAAACGAAGCGACCAGATGACATCGTCAGTTGATACGCAGGAATTGTTAACAAAGCTGGAGGAAATCACTGTTGCTTTTCAGGAAGCGAAGAACGAGCTTGAGTACGATCGCGATGACTATGTAAACGGGGAAGACATGTATCGTTTTTATAAAAAAGTGTGGTCGAAAGTAAACGATATGCGCAAAACATTACAATAATTATTAGGGGAGAAAAGCATGAGGGATTTGATTGAACAGTTCGCAACTCACTATGTGTCGGATTTAGAAAAACAACTGGATAGTGAGAACGGACAGCGTAGCATTCAGAACCCTGTGCTTTTTCTCTTTTTAGGTGATAAGAGCTTAGAGGCACTCCAGTCGATTTATGCTACCAATGAACAAAAGTGGCAAAATAGCGAGGGAGTGCTCTATGTTCACGCCTATTCGGAAGAGACTCTACAGCGTGCGAATGTGTATAACTGCCGCTTGCCGCAGCCTTCTGCTGATAAAAAAACGATGCGGGCTTCTCTGCATGACATGTTTTATCAGGATGAATCATTGCTGATCGAACTAAATAAAATGATGAAGATGGTAAGTGTTCGTGTAGCAGAAATGGGTAAGCTATTTACTTATCACCAACAAATGAATATTGCAGTAGTCACCAGAGCAGATGATATTGCTAATGTGCTGTTACCGGAATTTACGCTGCTTGTAAAAAGCTATCTTAGTGAATTATTTAAAAATGTCTCGTTGGATTTGTATGTTTTGATGCAGGAAAAGAACAATGGCCAGGAATTTGGATTTTCTACGTCAATAGGAGTTAGCTTCCTTGATGAATTAAATGAATATCAACAGCCTGATTACCAATTCTGTGCTGATCTTCAGATGACAGAGGATCGAGTGAAGTTGGCTGTGGAGCATACTAGTTCTCCGCTTTATTCACTTGTGTATATCTTAAGTGATAAGAATGAGCAGGGAATGTTCATTGATAACGGTAAGGAAGATAATTATGAGTTGATTAGCGATATCGTGCTACTCAACAATAAACGAGTGGAATCAGAAGTATACGAAGGTAGTGAAAGCTATAATCGCACACAATTTATCCATAATATTACCGGGGTTACTGGACGACCTACATTTGCTTCAGCCGGGCTCTCCAAAGTAAAGCGACCTACTCACGCTATTGCACATACTGTACTTGCAAAGGTGTATGATCACTTTCTAGGACGTTTGCAGCAAAATGGCACGTATGATGTTTCAGAAGTACTAGAAAGACTGGAGATCACAGACTCGCAGATTCTACAAAAAGTGAAGTCAGTTTTACCCGATGAGAGCAAATTAGAAGAGATGACAGGTTTGATGACTTCGGGCGTTAGCTACAAAGAGCTTACGAGCATGACTCTTAAAGAGGCAGAGGTAGCATTGTTCGAGGATAGCAGTCAGACCTTTTTTGCAACGAATTTTGTGCTTGCCGCGCGTTCAAAACGAGATTCTTCTCAACAAAAGCATAAGCTCACTCCGCTTATTAGAGAAGAGATTCTTGAAAATCCCAAATACGGATTATATGCTGCCTACCAATTAACCTCGGGATCTGATGCTAAGAAGAGCCTTGCTCATGTCTTGCGTTCCAGAATCAAAGACACAATTCGACAGCTAGAGTATTGCAAGGATCAGCTAGAGGATCTTTATCGTCAGAGGGTTGACCGACAAGAGATAAAAACGGGTGGTCTTTTTACACGAGATAAAGAGCGTGTACGAAATTTTATACGGCATTTTTTCCCGGTCATTTATGGAAAGAAGTATGAGATTTTAGGATTGGAAATGGAAATAGAGCTTCTTAGCGATTATGAAAGACAATTGGAGGACATTCATCAGAAGCTAAGACAACAGGTTATGCAGCTAGAAGAAATCAAGGTACAAGTCAGTGAGATGGCGCGAAAAAGCATCCGAGAGGCTGTAGACTATCTAGACAAAAACATAGAGGAATATTATGGAGCTGTTGTACAGGAATCGATTGAAATAGTAGAAGCCAAACGAGGAACTGACTTTTACTTTGAGGATAGATACATGGGGAGCATTTCTTTCCTATTAGATAAGGGAGTTACTGAAATGATCCAGCGGCTATGTGACATGTGCCGTAAGGAAATTATGACCAGTGAGCCGTTCTCCCTTTCCTTTGAGGATGAACTCCTAGCAAGAGCGAATGTGACGGCGGCTTACGACAACAGGACTGTTTTGACCCGAGAGCAGCTATACAGAGATTTGGCTTTAGAGCTGGAAAGCAGATCATCTGTCCATATAGAAGTCTTTCAATTTATGCAAAAGTATAGATATGAGGAAAAATACTTTTTTGCTGATTATACGAATGATTTTGTTCAATATGTATTTCGAACCGAGCAGGGAATGCGGACTTATAAACAGGGGTGCATTCATGAAGCAAACAAAAGCGGGATTGAGAAAATCAAGCTCATGGGTGGTTTCGGCATAGAAGACCTCATGTATTACCGCAATAATAGGAAATATTATGAATCCTATCGCGAAAATGGCTTTTTATTTCGCCGACAAGGAGGGGGGCAATTGTCATGAGTCAAAAAAAAATCAGTCTGCTCATGGTTTTCTGTAGCTTGATAGGTGGAATAATCGGCTTTGTAGTAGGCGAAATGATTGTAAACCTTTTGTCTAATGAACTACCCCAGTGGGTGATTATGGGACTTTATTTTGGACAGTATGCTTTATTTGTTGGACTTATGTGTTTAATAGCTGAATTAATTTCACCTCGATTAAACGGGCAGGGCTGGAGACAGCGCTATGTCGGATTCTCATGGAAGATGCTTGTACCGAGTACCTTTATCATGCTAGGTGTAGTTGCTATGCTATTACAATTTTTCTATGGAACAAATTTTCAGAAGGCGTCGGGTTCAAATAACATTGTTATGCTACTAGATATTTCATCGAGCATGCAGGAGTCGGATAAGGATAATCAGCTGTTTAAATCAGCAGCCGATGTGGTTCGTAGAATGGATGCTAATACAAGAGTAGCGGTCATCACCTTTAATCAACAAGCGAGCGTGCTACAGCCCTTGGTGCTTTTAAGCAATCAAAAGGTAAGAGATGATGTTATACAAAAGCTAAATAGTCATGAGGGTCCTTCTGGTGGCACTGATATAGAAGAGGCATTGCAAACCGCTTTAAACCATATAAACAGGGAGACAAACAATTCTGGTAATAACACGGTTATTCTCATGTCAGATGGCTATAGTGATGTGGATTTAGATAAATCTCTTCAGCCATTCAAACAATCTCAAATCATTGTTCATACAGTGGGGATGAGTACGGTTAGCGCAGATGGCACACAGTTGTTGAAGCGCATTGCAGAAGAGACCAATGGTAATTACTACGATATTGAACATACAGATCAAATCACAGGTGTGTTCGGTCAAATTTATGATATGAGTCGTCAGGATCGTGAGCTTGTAAAGGAAAGAGTAGGGGCAACGGAACATAGCCTTTTCTATGCAATACTGCGTGTCGTGAGCTTGCTTGTGATTGGAGCATTGTTAGGCTTGGCAGTAGGACTATTCTTTGATAACAAATATATAGCCAAGGGCTTCACTTTAGGGGGAATCGTGTCTGGTCTTCTTGCTGGATTGATTCTTGAGAAGGGATTGGCATCTGGCATGTATCCGGCTATGGGGGTTCGCCTTGTAGCTGACTTGCTGTTAGCTGCTGTCATGCCTTTGTTTACGATTTTTATCCCTATGCCTAACCAAGCTCTAGCCTCTGAAAAAAGTCGGTTTACCGGTGGTAGATATTTATCGGCAAAAAACAAGGAAGCTAAGCAGATCAGTACTAATAAGTTTGATAGGTAGAGTAGGAGAATGATGTGAAATGAGCAGAACGGAAGAGCTATCCATTGCACTTATTAAGGATGTCACCTCCCACATGCAGGGTAACGAATGCGTGATAAATTGGTACTGGGCAGAATCCGTTCCCTGCGTCTACGTGTACAAATCCCGATTTGAGACCCCATTTCATCCTGACCAAATCAATGAGAAGGATATGAAGCTCTATACACGTGAGGAGTACAAGGTGCATCAGGGATATCGTGAATATATTGATGGATATGGAAGATATACGTATCGAATTTTTCCGTGCCAGCTACAGAATGGTAGACCGGTTATGCTAATTCCGGAGGGTGAGGATCACATCGCTCACGTTAGTTCCGGAAAAGCTAAAATCTATTATTCCTTTAAAAGAGGAAAGAAATGGTTTAGTCAGTATCAAACTTTACAGATTCGCATTTTTTCGGAGATTCTTATTCCCAAGGAAGCTTTATGCTATGTGAAAAAGGAAGGCTCTCCTCCAGCGAATAAGGATGATGGCACGCAGTATGCTTTTATCCGTGATCTTGAACCAGGAGAGAACGTTATGCCTGAAATCGAGATCAAGAAAAAGGATTACATTCGCCTCTTTTTGACAGACGGAAAAAAATACGGGCAGAGCTATGAGCTTATTCCTGAATAGGAGGGAACCAACGTGTTTACATTTTTGAAAAATATGTTTGAGAAAAAACAGCCGGTCAAGGAACGACTTCCTTTTTATGATATTGTCTGTCCCTATTGTTTTGCGAAATATTCCCCCGATCAGGTAGTATTTAGAGCCACGCATCATCGTGATGATGACGAAAATTATGCTTTGCAGGAAGATGAGATTCTAAACCAGTATAGAGATAAATTCGGTCTTGATGCGATCGAGGAGCTGGAAGCAGTAATTGACCCGGCTACGATACCGCAGGAAAATCAGCTTTATGTTGATCAGGTTTTGGTAGGGCTGACTGATCGATACGGTATGGTTACCAAACGCAGACTTTGCCCGAAATGTCATAATGAACTTCCGATTACAGCCGGAAAAGCACCAAGTAATATTATTTCCATCGTGGGTGCCTCACAGGTGGGTAAATCTGTCTATATGACATCGCTGATTCACACCCTGCAAAATACAACGGCAAATCATTTTAATGCTGCCTGCATGCCATTAAACGCACAGATTAGTCGCAAGTTCCGGGAAAATTACGAGGCACCTTTATTTGAGAGAGGCCAATTGCTTGACTCTACACAAAAGGAAAAGCGGCAGGAGCCATTTATTTTTCAGTTTATTTTTAAGGATAGTGAACAACCCCCGCTCATTCTAGTGTTTTTTGATGTGGCGGGTGAGGGAATGGTAGATCGTGAATATTTGGAGCTATATGCATCCCACGTGAAAAATTCCTCAGGCATTCTATTCCTTGTCGATCCGCTGCAAATTAGAACGATACGCGACAAGATCATGTTTAATGTAGGCGATGAGCCAGGGGAGTTTACTGCTAGATATGATGAGCCTCGTGAAGTGCTCATTACCCTATTTGAGAACTTTATCGGATATGAGGAACAGAGCAAAACCAATATACCGACTGCTGTTGTAATGACCAAAAGCGATATGCTACACATGCTGAAGGAAGACGATAGTGAGTATATTAAATCAAACAGCAATGTGTTTCGAAATTTCGTTCATAAACAGTATTTGAACACGAGTGAATTCGAAAATATCAATGGAGAGATAAGGCGCTTCATTGAAAAAGTAGATCGACCTTTTAAGGATGCACTGGAGGTTTATTTTACAAATACGGCTTATTTTGCTGTATCTGCGCTGGGAAGTAACCCGGTTAACCAAAAGGTGACTGGCGTAGTGACGCCTGTTCGTGTAGATGAACCATTTATTTGGCTGTTACATCAATTGGATTATATTGATGGGAGGGAGCAATAGTGGGACGGCAGCATATTCAACAGCAGTACTATACGCGAGGGCGGCAAGGGATTTTCCGCTCAAACGAAGGATACGACACCGTCTCTAAATCTGCTTCTCTGGACAATTCATTTATCAAGAAGACGCTTCATCCGTTTTGTGTCTATAATGCTCCTAAAGAGCTACAGGAAAAGGGAGAAACACAGGTAGAGAAGTATCCAGAGGCACTTTTCTGTTTTCGCGCTGAATCAGGCGAGATGGTCATTGGGAAAAGCGTTTATGTAGGAGCAGACTTTACAGGACAGCGGAACACATTCTTTACCCATAATTATGTGATCCCAAGTGTGCAACGAGATGAATTTTGTAAAACGCCAGCAAAAATTTTCGGAATCAGTTCCTTTGTAAATCATCATGAGGAAACAGACGGGAAAGAGTTGCCGGAGTTAGAGGATTTACCATATCAGAGTCTTAGCACTGGTGATAAAAAGCAGATTCTAGCGCGGTTAGGGATTGATGAGCAAGCCTTTAAACAGCTTCTATTCGCTACCATGAGTTCTCTATCAACCAAGAAAAAGGTATTTATTAGCTTGGATGTTGCTATCAGTGAGACCTCTACAGCTGCTGCTCAATTATTAGAGATTCTATATGGCTGCTTGCCTTATGAGATGCGTAGACAATTTGGGTTTCTTACTTATACAAATGAACCAGAAAGTAAAAAGTATCTCCACGTTATTTTTGTTGAAAAGGGTAGCATTAGGTCTGGTAACGGACATATGAATAAAGATTTTCTGTTTGATTTTGCAAACAAATCGATACTTCATGCTGATATCCAAGGTGAGCATGAGTATCTTAGCTTTGCGTGGACGAACTTAAATGAAGCAGTTGTGCTCAAGTCGTTTTACGAGTTCGCTGACGAAATTCTTGCAGGAGAGAATTCAGCTAAGGGCTTGAGCATTGCCACGTATTATGAATTGTGTACGCTGTTTTTGATAGAAACAGGTAAACTGAGCGTCTATGAACGCAATAAAGCGGCCGTATGGCAGGTACTCCTACAATACCTTCGTAATGAACGCTTAATAAACAAACAAAGAGTATTAGCGTTGTTTGGACTTTTATTTGGGGCGGAAAAAACGGCTGTTACATCCAAGAGCCTGCCCTCCGTCGAACTGATTACCTTGATCTGTGAAGCGTATAACGTTGTTAAGAATCAAGATAACCGCAAAGAGATCGTGATGTACTTGATGGATGTTCTTCTGAAAGGGAAAAGCTCTCAGCAAACAGAGTACGTTGAGCAGGTATACAAGCAACTCTCAGGTAATCATGAATTGTTTACATTTATGATGAATACCATTTTGAGCTATGAAAAGGTTGTGAAGCCTTTATTTGAGGAATATGTAGCTCAACGCTTAGCAAACTGCTCCAAACTAGATGATGCAGTCAAGGAAATGAGCTTTTGGGCTGTTCATGCTTCCCAGGCTCTACAGAATCCTTTTTTCATGAATCGTACGGAGCAAACATTGCTGGACTTATTTAAAGAGGAGAAACGAAAGGTAGAAGCGGCACTGTCGGTTCACCAAACGTTGGGTAAGTGGGAAGTCGGTCGCAGCTATGCGAGCAGGGTGTTAGAAGAGCTAGATAAAAGTTTACTGAAGCATCTTTCTTTGGATGCCTTATCCAAGGAGGATGTTACGAAGATTGTTTCGTTGTTTGAGCATAAACCGCAAAGCTTTTTCACAGCACTAGATTCCCAGAGCGAATATAAGCTGGAGCTACTAATGAACGTCTTTTCTTTAGAAACAGAGACGGGGACGCCTTTGCCCGAAGAATTTTATCGGAATTGGGACGCGGCTGACATCCAAATCCAGCAGAAGCTGATTCGCAAGATGGTAGGCAGTCCATTAGACGAAGGCAGTTTCCCAAAGATAGTGCTTATTTTTTATCGTGGCGATTCCCAGAATTCGCATACCGCGTTTGATTTTGACAGCATGCTTACTTTTGCTCGGCAACATGGGGGAGAAGAAGCTACCTATCTGTTCATTCAATGGGTAGTAAAGCAAAGGATGTTTCTGGTAGATAGAAAGCTTGTCCCTTCTTATCGTCATGTCTTGAAGCAATATCTATTGCATGATAACGCTAAAAGACTACGGGATAAAGAATGGCGAAAACGTTGGTACGCTATTCGTAACCCGGAATTTAGAGAAATACTGCATGAGGCAGAGAGTGAGTCGTCAAATGCTGTATCGAGATTCTTTCGCCAAAACAAGGGCATGGCTGTGATCGGGTTGCTAGCGATGCTTACGGTAGGTACAGTTGGAGGGGTCATGCTTTATTCCAAAAGCCAGGCTCCTATTCCAGCGACCCTTCCTGCTACAGTAACAACACCTGTTACTAGTGAAGAGGAGGATGCTACACCGATATTTGTGGAAAAGGGACAGGCTGAATCAATAGACAACACACCAATCTATATGCTATTGCAGCCAAATGTGAAATCGGTGAACATATCGTCTGTCCCAGCTAAATAGAGCAGGTATACAAAATAGTAGAAGCAGGAGTGGCCAAAGAGCCCTACCTATAAAAAAAGAGGACTAGTCCATTCATTTGGACTGGTCCTCTTTTTTTATAGAAAGCTCAAATTCTCCATTATGATTCGGGATTTAATCCATGGCTGTCGTGTCCCTATTTCAACTACTATTTATGAAGACATGATGAGAAGGGGGATAAGGAGATGAGAGAGGTCTTCGTTACAGAAACGGTGGGAGACAGAGAAATTATGATTTACTTGCCTCCTACTTATGAAGCCGGGGGGAGCTTTCCTGTGGTATACGTACAGGATGGCAGCTATTTGGTGCTAAAATGCATGAATTTGCTGGAGCATCTTTTCATTACCAAGGAGCTACCCGAAATGATTTTCGTATGTATCCCACCGCACAATCGAAATGATGAATACACGCCATGGCCTGCAAAAGCACTGCTTAGCAGCTACCCTGATTTTGGTGGTAAGGGCGCAGAGTACCTTTCTTACGTTGTTCATACGTTAAAGCCTCATCTAGATTCCGTGTATCGAACAAAAGCGGAAGCGGAGCATACAGGAATAATCGGCGGCTCTTTTGGCGGAATGATTTCATTATATGCCGCTTACCTGTATCCTGAAGTATTTGGACGTATAGGCTTGCTATCTGCTTCCTTATGGTTTGAAGGACTGCTAGATTTTATCCGAGACCATCAGATTGGTTATAGTAAGCAACGAATGTACATGTATGTAGGAAGTCTAGAAGGCATCTATAAGAACAACATTCAGGCTAATATGGTTGAGTATACGTATAAGGCTCATGAGTTTTTAATCAGAAATGGATTTCCAAAGGAGCAACTGAAGCTCGTGGTAGAAGAAGGCGGGACGCATGACGGGCTTTTCTTTATTAAGCACTTCCCACAGGCGATGAAATGGCTGTTTACATCATAATGAATGAGATGAGTGATTGGATAGTAAAAGCAACATTATTGAAGATTGATTGTCAAATGAAATAGATTGAGAGAAGATAGGTCATTAATATGCTATCTTCTCTTTTTTATTTCGGTACTCACATGTGCCATTTAAAATAACGAGTTTAGTGTGGAATATCTTGTCTATTTAATATACCAAAAATTGGGGTTCATGAAGGCCGATTTCTGTCAGAGTCTTATTGACACATAGAGCCTATACACACTTATTGGTAAGCTATTAATCTGAAGTATGATTCTCAGAACTAAAAATAAGAATTTTCTGAAAAGTGGTGGATTTCGGCAAAAATTTATAAGGCAATTGAGAACGGTTTTCGAATATAATGATGAAAGGTAGCTAGGAAGGAAAAGTACGATTAGTTACGAGTGAAACGTAACGTATATGTCGCTAACAAAGAGAGGGGTAACAACAATCAAAACCTTTCCATTGTTATAGTGTACTATAGATGGGCATGAATCATCTTCCCCCTTTGATTCGGAATCCATGCGTTACTTACTGTAAAAGAAAGATTCAGAGAGAGGAAGATTACTATTAGCGTGAAGCTGGAAGAACAAGTTAACTGGAGAAAGAAAATCGCCCCCTATGAAAAATCCCAGATCAAGTATAGTGTACGACAGCTAATCAATACGTTGATCCCATTTTGTCTGCTTTGGTATGGTGCATATCTATGTTTATCGGTATCCTATTGGTTGAGTCTAGTATTGATTGTCCCTGCCGGAGGTTTTCTCATTCGCATATTTATAATCTTTCATGATTGTTGCCACTACTCTTTCTTTAAAAATCGAAAGGCAAACGAGATTGTTGGTTTGATTACGGGGATTCTGACGTGTTGCCCCTATGAGCAATGGAAGAGATCTCACTCTATTCATCACGCAACAAGCAGTAATTTAAATAAACGAGGCACGGGAGATGTATGGACACTCACAGTAGATGAGTACGTAGCCTTGTCACCTAGTAAGCGGTTGTTCTATCGGTTGTATCGAAATCCATTCATCATGTTTGGTCTAGGCCCTATCTATATATTTTTGATTAATTACCGATTTAACCGCAAAGGCGTAGGGCAAAAGGAACGCCTCAATACGTATATAACCAATCTAGGCATCGTTTCCCTATCGGGTGTACTATGCTGGACTCTAGGTTGGCAAGCGTTTTTGCTCATTCAGGGACCGATCTTTCTTATCTCAGGTGCCGCAGGTGTATGGTTGTTTTATGTACAGCATCAGTTTGAGGATACGTATTTTGAACAAGAAGAGAATTGGGATTATGTAAAAGCGGCCTTACAGGGAAGCTCCTTTTACAAATTGCCAAAGTTCCTGCATTGGATTACAGGTAATATTGGCTTTCACCATATTCACCATTTAAGTCCGCGTGTACCTAACTATTACTTGGCTTCGGCGTATAAGAATAATGCCTTCTTACGGGACGTGAGAAGCATTACATTGCTATCAAGTCTAAGATCACTTCGCTTCCGTCTGTGGAGTGAGGAAAGCAAGAAATTTGTGGGGTTTAAAGATGTACACCACAGGATCATGAAAAATAGTTTGGAAAAAACCAGTACCATGTAAAGTTATGAAATAGAAACCTAGCACGGATCAATAGGTACAAAACAAGTACCTCCATGACGTGCTAGGTTTTGTTGTAGTTGTTATGAAGTCGTCTGTTCTGTAAACCAATCGTTATCAAGCATGTCCTGTACGCGTTTGGAGATTGTTCCGGCAGAGACATTATATTTGCTTGCTAATGCCGCCTGAGTGATGGGAATATCCATAATCGTCGCAATCGAATATTCAATCGAAGCTTCTATGATTCCAGCTTTTCGGATTACGGGATGGGTAGCTTGAGCGTATTTATGCCATAAATTGATGGCGGCAGCAATGGTGTCAGGCTTGTAATCTGCCTGCATATTCTTCACAATATTGTGGGCTGTAGTTATATAATTCTCGTTATCCCATGTTAAATCTAAATCAATATATTTATGCAACACTTGATTGGTTCCTGTTGATGATGAATGAAGGAACTCGCGTTGCTCATCTTTAGGTAAACAACATTTTTTATATTTTTTGCCACTCCCACATGGGCAGAGTGAGTTTCTGCCAATATCCAAAATAACCACTTCCTTTTTATAACCTGATTGTTAATAATATGTAGTATAACATATAAAAAAGCCATTCCTCGACTGATGACGAAGAATGGTCTTTGTTTTTGTTACACCTGTAAGGTCCATATTCCTGCGCACTCTGGTACCTGAAGGAGCGATTGGCTAGCCACTTTTTCTGCTACCTCCTCTCCAAAGAAAAACCTTGTCAGGTCTGTCGCTTCTTCTACACTCTCAAAATGATAATCCAATCTAATCCAAGAAAAAGAAAAGCCATAATCTTGTTCTAGTGATCTGTAATAATCCTGTAAAAATGCCGGGGGATGCGGATTTTCATATCCGGTCCCCATTGTTTCCACAATAATAGCTGTACCGCCAGGGCGAAGGACGCGCTTTATTTCCTCCATTACCTGCTTGATATTATGCTTCCAAGTAGGATCGGTAGAGTTTGCTAGGTAGCCAATGCTCCAGCCTGAGACTAATAGATCAGCAGAGTCATTAGCTACGGGAAGAGCACGGTTGTCAGCCACCTGTGTTCTCCAATTGTGCAGACCGGCTTGCTTTAATTTGTGTGCTGTTATTTGCAGCATAGCCTCGGATGCATCGAGAGCAACGATGGATTTAGCCTGCTTAGCTAGCACTGTAGTAAGTCTACCTGTACCGGCTCCCAGATCAATAATGTCTGTATTTTCAATCGGTTTTATCTGGTTCATTACAGCATAGAGACTTGGTTGCTTTGAAATTAATCGTTCGTATTTCTCGGCTTGATTCTGATAGATATCGGGATGATTTGGTTGTGCCATGCAAAGCCCTCCTCATATGTTATTGGACTTTAGCATAAGGCTTGACGTTACGAGAAGGTCAATACCAAGGGACACATCTCTATCTGATAGGAACGGCATACATGACATAGAGTAGCTCATGTAGTTTCTGGTGCTTCACAATATACCCATTGCGAGTAAACCAATCGAGAAGCTGTTCGCTATTTGCATAATATTTATCCTGAATAGCTGTATGGATGTCTCTTTTCCCCTGTTTCAGCAAACCATCTAGGTATTGCTTTTTATGTCTTTCATTTTCAAACATCAAATCGGTTATACAAATCCGGCCGCGTGGCTGTAAGACTCGGCGCATTTCGTCCAATGCCATCAGCTTTTGAGCATCTGTAATATGGTGGAAGGCAAAGCTGGTCACAATAAAATCAAACTGATTGTCCAGATAGGGAATGGCTAGGAAATTGCCCAGTTTCGTTTCCATCTGTGGATACTTGCGTTTGCATTGCTTCAGCATTTCTTTTGATTGATCGACACCTGCCATCTGGATGCCTTTCTCTATAAAACGTGCTGCTAAATTCCCCGTACCTGTGCCCATGTCCAATCCTCTTTCTTTAGGAATAGGATCGACCCATTGAAGCGTGATATCAAGTGCTTCCTCGTAGTTTTGGTAGATATGAAAGCTCTGTTCGTTACATAAGACATGCACATCATGGGTTCTAGCCTGATGATCAAAATTCCACTTATCATGCCAGTTTTTGCGTAAGTCTCTTAGACGTTTAGAGCCTTCTGCCAAAGTAAAAATCTGCTCCAACGACAGTTCCTTGTTTTGTACCAAGCGTTCTATCATTTGATCGGTTGTACGAATGTTTTCTTTCAGCTCCAGCCATTGTGCAAACATGACATACCGCTGTAGCTCCAAGTAATATTGAAGCTCGTCATGATTACCCTCATCGATTTGCTTTAGGGCCACTTTAATATCGGGAATAGACATTCCCACTTCCCGTAAGGCAATAATGGTTTGCAGGCGCCAGACGTCTTTCTCTGTAAAATCACGATAGTTGTTCTCCTGATTTTTAGCTGGTGTTAATAATCCCTTTTCTTCATAAAAGCGAATGGCTCGTGGAGAAATAGTAAGTTTATCTGATATTTCCTTGATTTGCATCTGTCAGTCACCTACCCAAGATTATGGAAACAATAACGCAGGGGAAACGTCGAAAGCACGAAAGCTCGCGAAACTACTTCTATGTCAGAATAAAAAATGGTAATCCTCATCGAAAAAATAATCCATAGCGTTAGCTTGTAAACCAAGGAATCTAGCCTAAAGATAGTGCTTTGACCCAGTTGGTTATGAATCCTCCGATTGCTAGAAATTGTTTTCTGCTATCTAGTCTACTAGTTATTTCATATTCATGCATCAGCATTCCATTTGGGGTAGATCGTTGCCTATTTTTTGGTTTTGGGGGAGGCCTTTTTGAACGGGTATTTTACTTTTAGAAATATTTATAAAATTTAAAATTAAATCTGTAACAGTTTATCTATGGATTTTGTTACTGTTTTGTACGATTAAAGTAATGTACAAGAAAAATTCGAATACGGATATCACAGAAAGTGGAGGGATTATTTTGAGTTTTAGGCTTCAGTTTAAATCGATTAAAGCGCAACTGCTTTTTATCATTGGTGGGTTGCTTGTTACCACATGTATTGGGCTTACGTTGTTAGCTTATTTTACCGCTCAAAAACAAATTGAAAATACAGCCGAAACGATGCTTTCACCTCTTGCCCAGCAAACGGCCAATTATTATGAGGATAAGCTAAAAAATGAGGTTACGTTCATTGAGGGAGTAGCATCCCGCAAGGAAATCGAAAACTATCAAACCAACCCACAGGAAGCTCAAGATAGTGTTTCTCGGCTGATAAAAAAACGTGGAGCAAGTAAATGGGGAATTGCTGATCTCTCCGGAAAAGTGGTTTTAGGACCTCAATCGAATACGAGCATCGCACAGCGAGACTATTTTAAGAATGCCCGTGCTGGTCATTCCAATACTTCAGATGTGATTGTTTCTATGGAAAATAATTCGTTAATCATCATTTTCGCAACTCCTATTTACTTAGAAGAAAAAATAAATAGTGTGTTGTACATGGAGTATAAAGTTGATAAGTTATTGGAAATGATTTCAGACCTAACTTTTAGTAAAACAGGACGAGCTTATGCGCTTAATAAACAAGGAACGGTAGTAGCCCATGAAAATATGGAGTTAGTTTTTTCTCAAGAGAACGTCATAAAAGCGGCTGAAACTGATCCAGCGCTTCGTGATTTGGCTGAGCTAGAACAAAAAATGATCAGCGGAATCAATGGTACAGGGTCTTACGAATATAACGGCGTAAAAAAATATGTAGGCTTTGCCCCTATTCCACTTACTGGCGGCGGCCTTGCTATCTATATTGAGCAGGATGACCTGTTGAATGGAACATTTATCATGCGCAACTATTTATTCGCTATTTCCTCCGTCTTCCTGCTTCTTGGAGGTATTGTGGTTTATTACTATTCTTATTCTCTATCACGTTCAATTCAGGGCTTCAAAAATATCTTCTCCTTCATGGCTAAAGGTGAGCTATCTACGGCTATTGATCAGAAGTTACTAAACCGCCGTGATGAAATTGGTGATATGTCACACCTGCTTGAGGATATGAAACAATCCTTTAGTGGCTTAATTGGCGTTATTCAAAAGCAGTCGACTGAAATTGATCGTTCCTCCCATAATCTAAGTAGTATTTCGCAAGAGATGAGTACAGCGACAGAAACGGTTTCCAATTCAATTCAAGAGGTAGCTACTGGAGTAACTTCTCAAACAGAAGAGCTTGTCGAAATCAGTGAAATTCTGACTTCGTATGGCAAAGGCTTAGATGACATGGTAGTCTCTATCGAGGACGTGGACCACAACGGGAAAAACATTCATGCAAGAGCAAGTGAAAGCAATGAAAACATGGACAAATTGATTGTATCGGTAGATCAGGTGAATCAAATTTTCAAAGAATTTATTGATAGAATCGTTGCAGCAAATGAAAATTTAAACGGTGTACATCATATTACGACTGCCATCAATGAGATTGCCGAACAAACAAACCTATTGGCTTTAAATGCAGCTATAGAAGCTGCACGTGCAGGTGAGTCGGGACGAGGCTTCGCTGTAGTAGCAGATGAGGTGCGCAAATTAGCAGAGCAATCTCGCCAGTCAGCTCAAATGATTGCAGATATGATTACCTCTGTCTCCTCTGATTCCGATCAGATGCTAGAAAATGCAAGATCAATGAGCCAAGCTATGTCTGGTCAAAAAGAAGAAATGGATTTGGCAATGAGCTCCTTCCGTGAAATTATTCGCGAAATAGAGAACATTAATCCGAAACTGGAGCAAATTAGCTACTCTGCACAACAAATGCAAAAACAAAAAGAAGAGATTTTAGAAAAAGTAGAAACAAGCTCTAGCATTTCTGAAGAAGTAGCAGCTTCCTCAGAAGAAATCGCTGCAACCTCGGAACAAGCTTCTGCAGCAGCTCAGGAAGTTCATGCAACGGCAAGTTCGCTTGCAGGCATGACAAAGCAAATGCAGGAGGAATTAGAGCGTTTTAAAGTGTAAGGATTACAGCATGAAACCAGACTTGCAGATGACTGCTTCTCTCTTGAAGAGGAGCAGTCTTTTTTTGCTGATCAACACTCCTTCTGGCATTTATATGCGATATGCCTACATTGACAGTCTTGCGCCACCTTATAGATTCGGGTATGATTTTTACTATGATATTGATTATCATTATTATCCAATGAAACTAGGGAGGCTTTTATGAGATTCGGAGGGTTTAAAACAGCTCGCAAGGTTATGCTGACCATTTGTCTAACGGGGGTTTTGAGTGCTTGCGGGAATTCTAATAATGTTACTGAGACAGCAGGCAAAAATGGTGCCAATGCTGGAAGTGAAACGATCTCCTACACAGCGATAAATGGAGAGGTCCACATTCCCAAAGACCCTAAGCGTGTGGTGGTTGCTGAAGAAATTTACGTCGGTGATATTTTGGCCCTTGGTATCAAGCCAGTAGGAATTCCGCAAAAGGCATTTCATAACATTTATCTTAAAGAAAAACTAGATGGGATTCAAAACATCGGGGATGGCACGTCAACTGAAAAGATTATGGAGCTTAAGCCTGACTTAATTATTACCTTCAGTGGGGCAGAGAACATAGACCAATTGCAAAAAATCGCTCCCACAGTAGCAGTTGAGTACGGTAAGAAAGATGTAAGAGAGCAAGTAAGAGAATTTGGTAAGATAACTAATAGAGAGGATAAGGCTAACGAGTGGATTGCGAAGTGGGATAAAAAGGTAGCAGAAGCCAAGCCAAGAGTGAAGGCAGTAGTAGGCGACAAAACGGTTTCCATACTAAATCCCTACTCTAAGGGTATTTATGTATTCGGTAGCAATTTTTCGAGAGGCGGCGAAGTACTCTACAACGAATTGCAGCTAAAAGCACCAGCTATTATCCAGAAGGAAGTCATTGATAGTGGTACTGGATTTGGAAGTTTATCTCTTGAAACGTTACCTTCCTATGCAGGCGATTATATTTTTACAAGCGCATGGTCCGGAGATGATGCCAATCCTGAGGTTGTTTATAATAGTAGTATTTGGAAATCACTACCTGCTGTCAAAAACGATCGCGTATTTACAATGGATAAAAACTCCTCTGTATTTAATGACCCCATTTCGTTAGAGGGACAGCTTGATTTTATTGTCGAGAAGCTAACGAAGTAATTGCATATGATAGATAGACCCCCAACATACCAAACCCCCTCCTGCGCCCTTTTAAATGGGTAAGGAGGGGGTTTTTGCGTACTTCCAATATTCCTTTGCTATTTACCGTAATAGCTTCTTAGCAAATCAGCGATTCCAAGCGGATTCTTACGAAGATCCTTAGCGCTAAAGAATACATCGCCCTTTACCTGAGGGAACTGAGTATTAAACTGCAATTGATTAATAATCTCCTGAGCTGATTGCCAGCCTGCTTCCTTTGTTCCCAGCTTATAAGGAGAATGCCCTACATATAGCTTCACATTGGTTCCATTCACTTCATTAGCCCACCAAGTAACGAGCTTGTCGTACTGGGCAGCAGAGAAGGAGAAGCTCCAGTAGATTTGCGGCATAACATAATCAATCCAGCCTTGCTTAATCCATGTACGAACGTCTGCATGCATATTGTCATAAGCAGTCACGCCGGCTTTTGTGTCCGATCCGGTACTGTCCATCGATTTATTGCGCCACACACCAAATGGACTTATACCATATTGTACTTGTGGCTTAGCGCTATGAATGGCTTCCCCTAGTTGACGAACAAATTGATTAATATTATCGCGGCGCCACTCCGCTTTTGTGGCAAACGAATTGAAGTTATAAGCTTTGAAGGTAGCGTCATCAGGGAATACCCCGTCAGATGGATAGAAGTAATCGTCCAGATGAACGCCATCGATTTGGTATCGGTTTACTACCTCCATAATTTCCTTGATGATTTGTTGACGTGCTTCAGGTATTCCTGGGTTAATGTAGAGCTTGTTTTTCGCATTAATGATCCACTCTGGATGGAGTTTTGCTACATGGTTAGCAGCTAATTGATCGGTGTTTGCATCAACGTTAGCTCTAAAAGGGTTAAACCAAGCATGAAACTCCATACCGCGTTTATGTGTTTCTTCAATCATAAAAGCAAGAGGATCATAGCCAGGGTTTTTTCCTTGTGTTCCTGTCAGGTATTTAGACCATGGAACTAGTGATGATGGATAAAAGGCATCTGCCGAAGGACGAACCTGGACAAATACAGTATTTAAGCCCATTCCCTGTATAGAGTCTAGCAATTGTATGTACTCCTGTTGTTGTTTGTCCATATTGCTATAGGAAGCGGCTGAAGGCCAATCTAAATTATAAACGGTAGATACCCAGACACCTCGCAAAGAACGCTCGGTGGTAGTAGGCACTCCGGGATTAGGAGGGAAACCAGGGTTTGTATTTTCAGGACTGATGACATTGCCAGGATATTCAGGGTATAGTCCGTTTTCCGGACCTACAATATCTGGTGGCGCTTGGTTGCCTGATTGCAGTGTGATGGTTTGTGTAGGCTGATCCCAAGCTACTTGAAGACCTAATTGTTGACTTACAAAGCGTAGCGGAACGATGACACGACCTTGCTTGTTTACTACGGAAGAGTCTAAGTTAACTTTCGATCCGTTTACCGTTGCATAATTTTGCTTTACGGTCATGCTTATGTTGGTGTCTGGCTTACGAATTGTCACGGTTTGCTTAGATTGATCCCAATTAGCCTGGGCACCTAGGCCTTCGCTGATAACACGAAGCGGAACCATGGTGACATTTACTTTTGGAATGATGTACGGTGGGACATCACTATTTATTCTTTGTCCATCCAGGTAGATACTAATCCCCTGGGAAGCCTGAGCTTGCACCGACTGGCCCATCATGGGGACGCATAGTGTGAACAAAAGAAGCAGGGCGAATAACTGGCGAAGCTTCATTCTTACAATCCTCCCGAATCAATAGATTTTTTAAAAAAAATGCTCTATTAGCTTTAGACGTTCTAGTAGGAAACTTTGTTACGTTTATTTACCAAAACAGGTAGAAAAAATTAGGTAGAACATGGACAACAGAGAGGAACAGGCTTACTGCTTTATGTAGCTTGATAGGGAGAGTAGCTTTCATTTTATTTAAAAATTCTAATAAAAAGAAAATTCTTTGTATTTTTCTGTAGAATCGGGTAGGTTCTCTTTACGATACGAAATATAAAACCATAAATAAGGGGGATTCTGGTTGATTAGCTTTCATCAAGTGAACAAACATTACGGAAATTTCCACGTGCTTAAAAACATTAATCTTCACATCAACCAGGGAGAGGTTGTCGTGGTCATCGGACCTTCCGGGTCTGGGAAAAGCACATTAGTTCGCTGTATGAATCGCCTAGAAACGATTTCAAATGGAGAACTGATTGTAGACAACATCAAGGTCAATGACAAAAATACCGATATTAATCGGCTTCGTCGCGATATCGGTATGGTGTTTCAGCATTTTAACCTGTATCCGCACAAGACTGTGTTGCAAAACATCACATTAGCTCCCATTAAGGTATTGGGTATTTCTGAGAAAGAAGCAAAAGAGACGGCGATGTCTTACTTAGAGAAAGTCGGGATACCTGATAAAGCGGATAAGCTACCCTCCCAATTATCCGGAGGTCAGCAGCAACGTGTCGCCATTGCTCGCGGGCTAGCCATGAAGCCCAAAATTATGCTGTTCGATGAGCCTACATCTGCACTTGACCCGGAAACGATCGGAGAGGTTCTTGATGTAATGAAAAAGCTCGCTAAAGAAGGAATGACGATGGTCGTGGTAACACATGAAATGGGCTTCGCGCGTGAGGTGGCTGATCGAATTGTCTTTATGGATCAAGGCCAAATATTGGAGGAAGCGCATCCCGATCAGTTCTTTGCCAATCCGCGTGAGGAGCGGGCCCAGTTATTTTTAAGCCGGATTTTAAATCATTAATCTTTTCTAGATAAAAATAAGGAAAAGGGGTAATCAAATGAAAGCAAATAAAACCTGGAAAAAAGTATTGGGTGTAGGCTTGGCAGTAATGTTGAGCGCAACAGCATTAGCAGCATGCGGGTCTAGTAAAACACAGGATGGGGCTAGCCCATCAGGAAAGGCCGCAGCGACTAGTACAGTAGCCAAGATTAAAGAGCGAGGCAAGTACGTGGTCGGGGTTAAGTATGATTTGAATTTATTTGGGTTAAAAGATCCAGCCACGGGGAATGTCGAAGGCTTTGATATTGATATAGCGAAGGCAATTGCTAAAAAAATTCTAGGCGATGAAAATAAAATTGAATTGAAGGAAGTAACCTCTAAGACTCGTATTCCGATGTTAAAAAACGGAGAGATTGATTCCATTATTGCAACGATGACAATTACTGATGAACGCAAGAAGGAAGTCGATTTCTCTGACGTATACTTCATGGCCGGTCAGTCCTTCCTCGTGAAGAAAGACAGCACTATCAAAGGTCTTGAGGATTTTACAAAGGGGAAAAAAGTAGTGACGGCAAAGGGCTCTACTTCAGCCAAAAACATACGTGAAAATGCTCCAGAGGCAGAGGTTCTTGAATTTGAAAACTATGCAGAAGCCTTTACCGCATTAAAGGCAGGTCAAGGTGATGCGTTAACTACAGATAATGCTTTGTTATACGGAATGGCTAAACAAGATCCGAATTTCCGTGTCGTAGAGGGAACATTTACGGAAGAACCCTATGGAATTGCTTTGCCAAAGGGTGATGCGGAATTCGTAGCATTGGTCAACGATCTCCTAAAGGAAATGAAGCAAAATGGTGAATATGACAAGCTTTACGAAAAATGGATTGGTGAAAAGCCAAAAAATTAGACCCGAGTGATTTGAAGACCTGAATGGAATGGGCGTCCTCCCTACCGCTCATTCCTTTATGTCATGAAGATAAAGGGGGATTACAGCAAAGATGATCGATTTTTCTATTCTTTTAGAGCACTCCGATCTATTTATAGAAGGCTTTGAAAATACGCTTAAAGCGAGTGTGCTGGCATTAGCGGGAAGCTTGTTATTAGGGACAATTATTGCCGTTTTTTGTATTGCACCAGTACGCCCACTAAATTGGATAGGGGTAGCATATGTAGAATTTATTCGAAATATTCCTCTCCTTCTGGTTGTGTTTTTATTTTTTGTGGGGTTACCTGCATTGGGAATTGTATTAAAACCGTTTCTGGCTGGTACGCTGGGGCTTACAGTCTACACAGCGGCGTTTATTGCAGAAACGATACGTGCAGGGATCATGGCTATACCTAAGGGGCAGAGTGAGGCAGCGCGTTCGTCAGGCCTTACTTACGTACAAACCATGCGCTACATTATCTTGCCGCAGGCGTTTAAAGTTGTAATTCCACCCATGGGGAATCAATTTATCAATCTAGTGAAAAATTCCTCGATACTTGGGGTGATTGCTGGCCTTGATTTAATGTATTTTGGTGATCTGATATCGGCCGAGACCTTTGTTACATTTGATGTTTATATATTTGTTGCTATTTTTTATCTCATGATAACTCTGCCGCTAAGCTTCCTCGTAGGATATCTGGAGCGACGCTTGGCGAGCCATAAATAAAGGGGAGGGCATATATGGATTTTATCGGAGCATACTCTCCTCAGTATCTTGTCTTTTTGGTAGAAGGCTTTGGGGTTACGCTCAAAGTAGCATTCATTTCGATTGTCTTGAGCTTTACTATTGCGATTATGATTGGAACCATGCGATATGCTCGGATTCCTGTTGTGTCACAGGCGCTTGCTACGGTGGTTGAGCTTATTCGTAATTTGCCGCTTCTGTTAATCATTTTTTTCACGTATTTTGCCTTGCCAGAGGTTGGCTTAAAGCTGGATAAGGTAGCAGCGGCTATTTTAGCACTGGTAATTTTTGAAGCGGCTATGCTGTCTGAAATTGTTCGCAGCGGTTTGCATTCAGTTGATAGGGGGCAAATAGAAGCGGCACGTTCATCCGGTCTATCTTATATGCAAACACTTTGGCATGTGGTGCTTCCGCAAGCTCTGCGTAAAATGGTTCCGCCTATTGTAAGTCAATTTATCTCCTTACTTAAGGATACGTCGCTTGCAGTTGTTATTGCGCTGCCAGAATTAATGAATCATGCCCAAATTATTAACGGCCGAAACGTTAATTATGTGATACCAACCTTTTTGATGGTGGCGATGATGTATTTTGTAGTGAATTACAGCTTGTCACGAGTCTCTAAACGCTTAGAAAATAAACATATATAAAGGAAATGGTTTTGCACATCTCTTTTTCCTAGTAAAATAGGGGAAAGAGATTTTTCTTTTTTTAGAAAAGGAGGTTTTATGCGCGAACGTCTTCTGTTATTGCTGATAATTATGCTAGCAACCGCCTTTTTTGGAGAAATGAAAGTGAATCCATTTGGAGGGACGTTTCGGTTTTCGTTAGGGATTGCTGCCTTCTTCTTCGGGTTATTGTGGTTCCAGTCTGTGCCAGTATTGCTGATTGGATTGTTAACGGGTGCGTTTACTATGTGGTTTCGGGTAGGCTTGGACATTGTGGCATACGGGACAGCTTGGCAAGAAAGCTTGTTCATTCATTTGCCCTCCGTCTTTTATTATTGTAGCTTCACGTTATTGTTTCAGATAGTGAGCGCCCGCCGCTATGTAGAATCTCCGGTACTGTTAGGGCTGATAGGCGCTACGATAGACTGTGCTTCAAATTTAGTAGAGCTGTGGGTACGTGAGATAAGTGGAGTAGCTCCTGCCAGTTGGGGAGAAAGTATATTGGTGCTTTTGTTCTTTGGAGCCCTACGCAGCTTCTTTGCGGTGGGTCTATATAATAGTTTTTCCATTCGCCAAGTACGAGCGGTAGGGGAAGTTAGACAGCAGGAGCTGGAACGTCTACGAATGATTAACACCGGCTTGTATGAGGAAACCTTTTACCTGCGTAAATCCATGACGCAGTTGGAGGAAATTACCAGAGAGAGCTATCAATTATATCGACAGCTTTTATCGTCAGAAAATACTGAATCATCGAGAGCCTTACACATAGCGGAGCATGTGCATGAGGTAAAAAAAGATTCTCAACGCATGCTGGCTGGATTATTAAAAATTATTAATCAAAAGGAATTAGCGCCTCAGCTATCCATATCGGAATTATGTGGATTAGTTATACGCGCAAACCAGAAATATGCCGAAATGATGGGAAAGAGGATACAGTTCACCGGGAAGTGCGATGTTAATCTGTCTACTAGTCAAATCTATGAGCTACTCTCTGTGTTAAATAATCTGGTAGCCAATGCAGTAGAGGCCATTCCTATTGAAGGAAAAATTGAGCTTTCAGTGGGTTTTGATAAGAGAGAAATTATTTTTCATGTTAGGGACAATGGGGCGGGTATTTTGCAGGAAGATCGGGAATGGGTGTTTGAACTAGGCTATACCACAAAGTATGACAGAGAAGGAAAGCCCTCTACAGGCATAGGCCTTACGCATGCAAAAGGCATCATACATAGCTTGGATGGTACACTCAGGATCATGCATGAATCAGAACCAATCACACATTTTGAGGTGAGAATACCAACCGATCAGTTGCTAAGAGAGGAGGGGGGCTTATGCTTCGGTTTTTCCTAATTGAAGATGATGCTGTTGTACGTAGGATGCTGGAGAGACTGATTCATGAAAGCAAGCTAGGGGAAATCATTGGACAAGCAAGCGATGGTATCCATGTTTCGATTGACCAGTTATATGGTGTAGACGTTGTTTTAATTGACTTATTAATGCCAGGGATGGATGGTGTACAGACGATTAAAAAGCTTCAAGGGGAGGGCTTTACCGGTAAATTTATCATGGTATCGCAGGTAGAAAATAAGGAAATGATCGGGGAAGCGTACTTACAAGGAATAGATACCTTTATTCAAAAGCCGATTAATAAGCTTGAGGTGCTTTCTGTATTAAAACGGGTAGCCGACCATCTCTCATTGGAAGCATCCTTACAATCTATTCGCAAATCGCTTCAGATATTGGATATTAAGGGGAAGGAACAGCTTAATCAGGGGTATCAAGGATTTCATGCGCCACGTCTGGGATCGTTTGAACAGAACCATCTGGAACAAAGTGCCCGCCAGCTCTTACTACAGCTAGGAATTGCAGGTGAAGCAGGGGCACGTGATCTTTTTGCCATGATTCAATGGCTGGCTACGGAAGAACGTGGGGGGCATTTATTGCGGGATATGCAGCTAAAGGAGCTGTATGCCCGGGTATTGCAGAGAATGTCTAATAAAATAGATGAGCAGGTACTTGTAAAGGAAGTTCGAGCTATGGAGCAACGGATTCGCCGAATGGTGCTACAAGCCTTTACACATTTATCCTCGTTAGGCTTAACCGATTATGCAAATCCTACATTTGAACATTTTGCTCCTCGCTTATTTGATTTCAAAGAGGTGAGATTGCGAATGAAGGAGCTTGAGGCCGGCGAAAAAACTACGAAATGTCGGATAAATGTAAGGAAGTTTTTATCTGTATTTTTTATGGAAGCAAAAAAATGAGGGATGTCTCCATCATAAGAGACGTCCCTCATCCTTTATTTTTAAACCGCTGTTATGCTAGTTTTTCTTTTTGCTTCTTTTGTCCCATTTGAATAAGGATTAGGAAGGCACTAGCTGCAACACCGCCAGCTAGCATTAGCATGAAGCCACCATCCCAGCCAGAAGCATCAACTAAAAATCCGATTACGGCATTAGCTACGAAGCTACCGCCTACATACCCGAACAATCCTGTCATACCTACTGCTGTACCTACAGCGAACTTTGGTACGAAGTCGATAGCGGATAGCCCGATTAAAAATTGTGGTACATAGATCAAACAACCGATAACAGATACCGCAATACTGATTGCTAGTACGTTGGAAGATTTCCAATATACCAATGTTGCAAGTACAACGCCTACCATACTAATGATACATAATGGCATACGATTACCTTTAAACACACGGTCGCTCAACCAACCAACAAGTAGGGAGCTTGGGATCGCAGCCCATTCAAATGCAAGATATGCCATATGGGATTGTGCTTGCGTAAAGCTTTTTACATCTGTTAGGTATAGAGGAACCCAGTTCAATACACCGAAGCGAATCAAGTAAACAAATGCGTTAGCAAAGCAGAGGAACCACACAAATTTGTTTTTCACAACATATTTCATCAAGATCTCTTTAGGAGATAGATCAGTACCATTTGATTCATCTTTTACATCATCATAATCGTTACGATACTCGTCAATTGGCGGAAGTCCGCAAGATTGAGGCGTATCTTTACCGCAGAACCATACAAAAATCGCAATAAGAATAGCTAGAGCTGCTGGGAAGATGTATACACCTGCTTGCCAGAACTGTGTACCGAAAATACCTAGACCCACACCAACGATTGGAGCGATGATACCGCCACCAATATTATGAGAGCAATTCCAGATACCCATTTTTGTTCCGCGTTCTTTCTTGGAGAACCACTTTGCCATTACGATACTGCATGGAGGAGCCCCCATACCTTGGAACATACCATTCATGAACAATAAAACGATAAACAGACCAAAGCTAGAAGTGAAACCAAAGAAAATGTTAGCCAAGGCAGACAGTACTAAACCAAAAGCAATAAAGCGTTGTGTATGAGCCTTGTCTGCTAGGTTACCCATAAAGAATTTACTTACGCCATAGGTAATAGCCATAACAGAGCTTAATAGACCGATTTGAGTTGTAGTAAAACCAAAATCACTTTTTAGGTAGGTTGTAGAAAGTGCGAAGTTACTACGAACTAAATAATAACCAGCATAACCGATGAAAATTCCGATCAATGTACGGATACGGAAGATCTTGTACATTTTAGCGATCATATGTTCAGGTAGACGAGGTGCGGCTGGAGCTTGCTTTAACCATCCAAACATGAATCATTCTCCTTGAGGTTGTTTTGTATCTCGTAATTTGTTCCAAAGTTTGATGATGGTATCATGCCATTTCATAGACTCATGAATCTGTATAACATCCATATTCAACCTATTCATCTTTTCTTGTTGTACGGTAGGAATCCCATATGATACACGTTCTAATACCTTTGCTGCTTGTTTGGACAACGAATAATCAATAAATAAATCAGCAACAAGTCCGTTTGGTGCATGCTTAATCTTAGAGAGAGCATTGACAGCTAATCCTGTATCTTCAGGGACAATGCTGATCAGTGGGAAGCCGGCTTCGCGTAGCTTTCGCTGATCCCCCAGAAAGTTAATTCCAATGAGATACTCTCCAGAACTTACTAACTGTGCCGGCATGTAGCCGTTTACAGTTAGAGCAGCTATATTTGGATGTAAACGTGTAATATAGTCGATTGCCTGCTTTTCACCTAATGTTTCAAACAAGGATAAAATAAATGTGTAGGCCGTGCCGGAGAAATTAGGGTTGGACATCACGATTTGGTTCTTATAAGCAGGATGTAACAAATCGGCCCATTTTGTTGGGAATGATAATCCTAACGGTTCAATCTCTTTGTGCCAGCGGTCTGCATTAATAGCTATAGATAACTGTTCGATCTCATAGCCGTACCAGTAACCATCCTCATCCTTTGTTTCTACGGGAATGTGGGAGCCGTTCTTGCTGTTAACGGGCTCTGACAGCTTCTCATTTTTCATTGTGATATGAGCGTCGACCGTGCCGCCGATAACTAAATCAGCTTGAGGGTTATTTTTCTCCTGTGCAACCCGGCGCAGAATGTCTTCTGTAGATAAACGCATGAATTCATACGTGCAGCCGGTTTCTTGGCAAAAGGATGATAGCAAAGCATTTCCTACTTCTTCACGAGAAGCAACATAGGCAACAAGGTGATGACCTTTTAAACGAGGAATCCCATGTTTATCATAGGTAATAGGATTCACTTCTTTGGAACAACTAACAAGTAATAAGGAACAAATACTTAACAGCAAGAAAAAGAATAAACGTTTCGTCATCATAGATCAGCCTTTACTTTCTTTATAAGAGTTCTGCTAAACGCCCAGTCATATAGATGGAATTCCCATTATCATCGCCTAAATACTGAACAATAAAGTATTTCTCATAAACGATAAAAGTAAGAATATCGTTACGGTCATTCCTTTTCTGCTTGCCATTCTTATAGACGGTGATGATGCCGAGCGGCTGCTGTTTCTGGAAGGTGAGCTGCTTAATTTCGGACGTATCCTTAATTTCGTACGCTTGCTTTAGTTTTTCAATCAAGAAAACCTTTTCATGAATGCGTTTACCGGAATCGGCCACCGTTTTTTTGACAAAAACGTCCTTAGCCTTTTGGGTAAACTCTGCAAACTGGTTCGATGAATAAAACAAGCGAAGCAGGTGTGTCCGAAAAGCAGATAAAATGGGAGTATCATACTTCTGGCCATACGTTAGCTCATCGAAGGTAAAAGCATTTTCTAACTGAAATCTATGCTCAACCCCATTAAGATAACGGATCTTGCCAGAGAACATGGTTCCTCTCTTATCTCCTGAAACAACGAGCGGATCATTTTCTTTTTTAATAAGATCAATGTAAGAAATGATTGAGTATAGCAAAACCTCATCAGTAATGTTTACGACTCCCCATTTTTCGTGGTGTATCATCGCTTCCACGGGCAAGGAATCGCTTACTTTTTTCAACACTTCATTCTGATCTTCTATCACGACTACTTTCCGATAGAGACTTTCTTGCAGGGAGTAGCCAACGGAAGATAAGAGTATAAGCATGATGATGAAAAGCAAAGCTGGTCTTAATATTTTTTTCATGTTTCTTGCTCTCCTCATAAGATAACCAACGATTATTTCGGAATTACATCTCAATTGTTTCGTAAATGTATTATTTAAGCGGTTTCACTTAGCAATATGTTCCAATCCGGCGGGGGTAGGGAAAAGTAAACGTACGGTTGTACCGGTTATTTCATCAGAAGCAATATCCATGCTACCACCCTGTTTTTTCATAAGCTCCCGGCATAATAACAACCCGAAGCCATTGCCGAAACTAGACTGAAGCGCTTCATTCGGTGGTGCATGCTTAATTTGGTCAAGCATTTCCTCACTGATTCCAATGCCATCATCGTGTATAACAAGGGTTAAGCTATGTTCAGCGATTTCCACATGAAACTCAAGGAAGGATGCATCACTATATTTAATCGCATTGTCTAATAGGTTTAAAAAAATCTGCTTTGTTTTATCTTGATCAGCTACTATTTTTGCAGATTCGACATGATTGTAAATCGTGATCTTGTATTTATTTAATCGTGGTTGGACACTAAAGACAGCTTCTTTTAAAATCGGTTGAATATCACATATCGTAGGTGAGACGTTAAATGGACTGTTTCCATATTTGGAGGTTTTCAGCAATTCCTCTACCAATGCAAGTAGGCGTTCGCTTTCAATAGAAATGTGCCTTAGACAATCCTTTACGTCTTGTTTATTTTCTAATCGGGGAATTAAATTGGCGTATCCCATAATGGCAGTCAGCGGCGTTTTTAATTCATGAGTGACCCGATCTAAAAAATCCTTTTGTTTTACCTTTTCCTCTTGAAGCTGAGTTATGTGCAGTTCAATGGCATGGGCCATCACATTAAACGATTGGGAAAGCTGCTTAATCTCTTCATAATCCTGTAGCTCGATTTTGCATTGGTACTTTCCATTGGCTAATTGCTGGGCCATGTCGCGTAATTTCTCAATCGGTCTGCTCAAAGAAATCGCAAATCTATGGGCAAAGAGTGCTACAGCAACAAACATGAGAATACAAGAAATCATAAATGTTTTATTGAAGTTGCTAATTAATAAGTCTTCTTGCTCAAGCTCATGAATAAAGCGAACAACACCAATTACTTTTCCGTGTACGTAAATCGGACTAGAGAATAGCAACAGGGGTGCTGATGTGGATTTTTCTATCATGTATGCTTTTTTCCCATCTAAAGCTTGAACGATATCGAGGTTTAAATTGGGAAAAGCCGTTCGTTTTGTATCAGCTAGTACCTCACTATTTATACCGATGATTTGTGTACGAGTACCTAAGCGTTTAGACAAATAAGAAGCGATTAGAGGGGCACCATTTTGCAAAGTCACAGTGGCCTCCGATTTTTCCCGCTCAACATAATTAATGCTATAGATTTGAGCCTCAACGCTTAACTTTTGAAAAGAGGTTACCGCATTTGTAAAAACATTTTTCTGCAACGTAACAATCAAGACAACGTACAAGAGGAGCATGACAGGAATTAAAATAGCCAGGATCGTTACATTTAAGTTTTTTTTAAGTGTCATACTCTCACCTAACAATCAATTTTATAGCCTACACCATATACGGTTTTAATTTTATCTCCGTATGAACCTAGTTTTTTGCGCAAGCGTTGAATCATGATATCGACAGCACGTGTATTGTCTGGATATTCGAACTTCCAAACCTTCATTAGAAGGTCATCTCGGGTAAATACACGTTGTCTATTTTTAAGTAACAAAAACAACAAATCATATTCTCTGTACGTTAGTGTTATTTCTTTTCCCTCAAGAAATACTTTTCGCTCGTTCGGATGGATGAGAAAGCGATCAATTTTCAGATTATCTGGGTCCGGCTTCTCTTTCATTTTTTCCATACGTCGTTCAATGATTTTAATCCGAAGTAGAAGCTCCGTACTATGAAAGGGCTTGGTGATATAATCATCAGCACCAAGCTGCAAGCCTAATAATTTATCATTAATTTGCCCTTTAGCCGTTAGCATAATGATGGGAATATCGCTATCCTTCTCACGGAATTCCCGCAATAGTTGATAGCCATCTATGTCAGGGAGCATGACATCTAAGATAATCATGTCTGGTCGTTGCTCCCATTGAGCTAAAGCCTCTTCTCCATTAGCTGCCACTAGCACCTGATGACCCTCTATTTCTAATGTCAGGCGTATTAGATTTTGTAAACTATTTTCATCGTCCACAACTAATACCTTCATAGCAATCTCCTCTCCAGTGAAAGGTAGGCAAGAATTCACTAGTAGTATTGTGTCAATAAGAGCCAAAAAGTAGCCTAGTTATTCTACAGGCTACTTTTTGCTTCATGTATTTCTTTATTTATGGGTGTGAAACCATTACTTCTAAGGAGCCAGTCAGCTTATATGTCCCAAATTGAGCTGGAAGGATGAAGTGGTCCCCTTTCTTTAATGCAAAGGATTGCCCATCCTTTTCAAGGGTACCTGTACCCGCTAGCACGCTTACTAATAAGAAAGCTTGATCCTGTTCAAAGGTAGCCGTACCACTGATTTCCCATTTGTATACAGAGAAGAATTCATTTGTTACGTACGTCGTGATGGTAGCATCACCGTTTTTTTGTACCGTAATAGTTGGGTTTGTATCAACATGTGGTGCAGTTGTTACGTCAATTGCTTTCTTTAGGTGTAGATCGCGTTTTTTTCCCTGATCATCCACACGATCATAGTCATATACACGATAAGTAGTGTCAGAGCTTTGTTGTGTTTCTAGCACCAGCGTTCCTTGGCACAAGGCATGAATTGTTCCACTAGGGACATAGAAGAAATCACCCGGCTTGATTTTTACTTTACGCAAGAAATCAGACCATTTACCGCCCATGATCATCTCTTCTACTTCTGCCTTTGATTTTGCGTTATGCCCAAATACTAGCTCAGCATCCTCGTCACAATCAATGATGTACCAGCATTCTGTCTTTCCATATTCCCCATTCTCGTGCTTATGAGCGTATTCATCATTAGGGTGTACTTGGACCGATAAATCATCATTGGCATCAAGAATTTTGGTCAACAGTGGGAATTTTTCGCTTTGATGGTGGCCAAACAATTCTTTATTGTTTTCCCAGAGGTCTGCTAATGTTTTTCCCTGATGAGGACCGTTTAGCACGACACACATACCGTTTGGATGGGCAGAAATGGCCCAGCATTCACCGGTTTTATCAGAAGGAATATCGTATGGAAAACGATCACGTAAGGCGGTTCCGCCCCAAATGCGTTCTTGAAAAACAGGTTGTAAAAATAGCGGCTGTATATTCATTATGTTCATCCTTTTCGCTAACATATCGTATTTGTTGAGCTAAATAACAGTCTTCATTATACAAAAAAAATATAAAGGAACAACCTTATTTTAAGGAAATGTAGGTAAGTTATCATAGGTAATCCTATCCTGTAGGGGAAATCAATAGAGAAAAACAGCACCTTGTAGACTTTAGCGTCTGCTAGGTGCTGTTTTGATAGATAAGCAAGTCAAAAATGTTCAACCATATTTGATTATGTAGGAATAGGTAACACTGCTTTAGCCATATCCGTAAATTCTACAGCCACGTACATGCTCAAAAATTGCGATATGCTGCGATTGATTTTAAGGATTCTGGTTCGTTTAAGGAAAGTAGGAATGAAGAAACGAGCTTTGCCATTGACGCCATTTCTTGAGTTTTTTCACTAGATAGTTTGATAGCTTTATCGTTTCCTCTCCAGTTAGCGGTAATTCAAAAGGAAAATGTACCTTCCTTACTTTTATGTATACCATCCTTTGACAGGGTGGCACCTGCTGTTTGCTCTTCTGTTATTGCAGTGTGCCCGTCTGAAGTAGATGTATGATGAGAGCAACCCAAGGCTAGTATGACAAGTAGAAGTGCCATGGCACCCAGTAAAAGCTTTCTCATGATTGCTGTGTCCCCCTGATTATCTCTTGTATCTCTACACATAAGTATAGGGGGAGGGTGAGATGAATGGGTTTCAAAAAGGTTACAAAGCGACCTGAGGGAAAACCATTGAAACAACGGCTATTTTCATGGGAGCAGTTTGTCCCTCTAGCGTTTCTTTACGCAAAAAAGGCCAGCGCACAGAATTTGATTATTTCTGTACGCTGACCCGGTAAGCTAGCACCTATTTATACTACGTAGGGAAAAATTAGTATCCCCAAATCATTGTGAATAAAGTACCGAAAATGGTGACTAAGCCTACAAATAGGGCGTAACCAACATTCAGATACAGCGAGTTTGCTGTTGAATTTTCTTCATTGATATGCATGAAGACAAACAACTGCAAGGACGCTTGAATAATAGCGCATACCGACAGGATGGTCATTCCTACTACTGGTGACATGTCCCAAAAGACGACGGCTAAGGCAACCAGAGAAAGGATGAGGGAAAAGATATATCCCATGACGTGACGAATCGGGAATAGCTGTTTCATATTACATCAATCCTTTCAAGTAGACAAAGCTGAAGATAAAGATCCAGACAACGTCAAGGAAGTGCCAGTATAGGGAGAAGATGAAAGTCTTGTTTGCGGTAATCTCATTAATACCTTCACGCTTCATCTGCATAATGATTCCCATTCCCCATAATAGACCAAAGGTAACGTGCGCTCCATGTGTGCCTAACAGAACAAATAAGCTAGATAGAAAGGCACTGGTTTGCAGAGTAGCACCTTCATTAACGTAAGTGATAAACTCAAAAATCTCGACACCTAGGAAGCCTAATCCTAGTAAAAGAGTAATGAGCAAAAAGACTAATGTAGGCTTTTTAAAACCAAGACGCATGCTGTGAATAGCTAGTCCACAAACGAAACTACTGGTTAACAGGAGGATCGTTTCAATCATAACGCCTTTTAGCTCAAAAAGATGAGAGGCTGTAGGGCCGTGACCTGTACGTTGCCACAAAGTAAAATATACAGCAAATAGGGTAGAGAACAGTACGATCTCGGCACCTAAGAATAGCCAGAATCCCAAAATCTTTAATTGATTTTCTTCCGTACGATATTCAAGCGGAAGGGATTTATCTATTTTCATACACGATCACCCCGCAATCTTTCCTCAGTCTCGATGATTTCCTTAACGGGAATGTGTTTGCCATGATCTCGTTCAAACGAGCGAACAGCTAGCATGACGATGACCAGAATTCCTGAGATAATCGCAGGAGTCCACCAGCTAAATACTAGGAAGAATCCAAAGAAGAAGAAGATTATACCAAGAATAAACGGTTGCCCGCTGTTATTTGGCATGTGAATCGGTTCAATTTTATCCGTAAACATCGGTAGATTTTTTTGTTTTGCAAACCAGAAGGCGTCACGACCAGTGTGATTAGGCATCACTGCAAAGTTGTACTCAGGTACAGGACTGTGTGTACTCCATTCTAGCGTACGTCCACCCCATGGATCCCCATTTACATCGCGCGGACTGTAACGGCAGCTCCAATAGATGTTGTAAACCAATAAGATAAAGCCAAGCGTTAAACCAATAGACCCGATGGTAGCAATCAGATTGAGCGGACCAAAGCCGGTTCCAGCAGAGTATGTGTACATACGACGTGTCATACCATTCAATCCTAGGAAGAATAGAGGCAGGAATGTCGCGTTAAAGGAAACAGCAATAACCCAGAAGCTGATTTTACCTAGACGTTCATTCAATTTAAAACCAAAGACTTTCGGGAACCAGTAGTACATACCGGCAATAACCGCAAACACCGTACCAGGAATCAACACATAGTGGAAGTGAGCTACTAGGAACATGGTGTTGTGGTATTGGTAGTCAGCACTAGCCATCGCAAGCATAACACCTGTTACCCCACCAATCGTAAAGATCGGGATAAAGGCTAGTGAATAAAGCATTGGTGTCGTAAATTCAATCCGACCCTTACGCAGTGTGAAGAGCCAGTTGAATATTTTTACCCCTGTCGGGACTGCTATGGCCATTGTGGTGATCGAGAAGAATCCATTCACCGCACTGCCGTGACCCATTGTATAGAAATGGTGAGCCCAAACTACGAAAGAAAGCAAGGAAATAGCTACCATACTGACAACCATGGAAGTATATCCATAAAGGTTCTTTTTCGAGAAAGTAGCGATGATTTCGCTATAGATACCGAACGCAGGCAGAACAACGATATATACCTCAGGGTGACCCCAAATCCAGAACAGGTTGGCCCATAGCATATCCATACCGCCGTTAGCCATTGTAAAGAACTGACTATCAAATAGACGATCAAACATCATTAGTGCCAACGCTACTGTTAAGACAGGGAAGGCAAACATGATGATCACGCAAGTAATAAGAACAGACCATGTAAACATTGGTATGTGCATCATTTTCATACCAGGAGCACGCATTTTTAAAATGGTTGCAGTAAAGTTAACACCGGTCATCAGTGTACCAATACCCGCAATTTGTAAAGCAATGGAGTAGTAGTTGTTACCTACTGTAGGACTGAATTCTTTACTTGCCAACGGGAAGTAAGCAGTCCATCCAGCGTCAGGCGATCCACCAATAACAAAGGAGATGTTAAAGAGCATCGCACCTGCGAAAAACAGCCAGAAGCTAACGGCATTAAGACGCGGGAATGCTACGTCTCTCGCACCGATTTGAAGAGGAATAACCACGTTCATAAGTCCAATGATAAACGGCATCGCCATAAAGAGGATCATGATAATACCGTGTGTTGTAAAGACCTCATTGTAATGCTGCGAATTTAAGAAGGTATTATCAGGTACAGCTAGCTGAATACGCATCATTACAGCATCTACGCCACCGCGGAATAGCATGAGTAGAGCGGCAATGATGTACATAACACCGATTTTTTTATGGTCAACTGTAGTGAGCCATTCTCTCCACAAGTAGCCCCATTTTTTAAAGTAGGTTAAACCGCCAATGATAGCGACCGTGGCAAGCACAATACTTGCCATAGCGCCATAGATCATCGGTTCACCTGTAACGAAAAATTCGTCCCATTTCATAACCGATTTGACTCCTTTCTGAGCTAGTTATTTCTTATGCTGGTCGTGATTCATTTCGGAATGCTCCGAGTGTTCGGAAGAAGAATCAGAATGCCCAGAGTGCTCAGAAGTAGAGTGTGGCTCCGATTCAGTTGTTGTTCCGCCTCCATGATTATGACCACCATGGGCACCCTCAGGCGCTGGTCTAAATGATAAGTGTGTGGAAGAATACGTTTTTCTTCCTACATGCTCCATGTCAAGCACGCTATCAAATTCAGGCTCTGTCAATTCAGGAGCCGTTTTCTTTACTTCATCCACCCATTTTGAATAATCAGCAGGTGACATTGCTAGAACTTCAAATTCCATTTGTGCAAAGCCTCTACCGGAGAAGTTAGAGTTTTTACCCATGAACGAACCCGGATGATCAGCGGCAAAATGCAATTTGGTAACCATGTCGGACATCGCATATTTTTGACCACCAAGCTGTGGAATCCAGAAGCTCGTGATTGGTCCATACGAATACAGACGGAATTCGATCGGACGGTTTGTCGGGATGTTCAGGTAGTTAACCGTCTCAATGTTTTCCTCAGGATAACTAAAATGCCATTTCCAGTTAGAAGACGAAGCATAAATGATCATTGGCTTCTGATCGTCATAGCCGGCTGGCTTGTTTTCCACTTGATCCAGTGTTTTGACAGTAATAACTGATAAAATCACTACAATGACAATTGGAATGGCTGTCCATGCAATTTCTAATAGCTTACTACCTTCCTCGTGAGGAGGTACATAGCCCTCGTTCGCTTTGGTAGCGCGATATTTCACTAGCATGTAAACAAACAAAACATAAACTACAAATAATACACCAGCCATAACCCACATAGAAAAAATAATGGTGTCCGATTGTATTTTGGCAACAGGTCCTTTTGGATCAAGTACCATTAATGGCTCACAACCGGATAATAAAAGAGCAAGACAAAAAAACATGAAAAGAAACGACCCTTTGTGTCTCATAAGTGACCCCTTTCTCTGAGATGTGTATTAGTCGAAGGAAGACGGGAGATTTCTGCCCCTAGGTGAAAGTCGTTTACCAGTGTTCTATGAGATTACTTTTAATACGAAACCACATATAAAAATAGGGTTCCTAGCGATATGAATAGACTTCATTTATACGGTATGTTAAATTGAACGCCTTAAACGTAAGGAAGGATTACTACAGGTGAGGCATACGCCATGTAGAATTAGTTGTGGTTTGTTGTTAAGTATGCAATGAATCATGGTTGACCTCCTAGGGTGTGAAATCAGTGATGATTGAAAACAAGAAGCCTCATGCAATAACCATATTGGGATATTGCACAAATGTTAAAAATAACAGTATAGAATCATTTTTAAGTTAATTCAATACGGTTTTTTTATAGAAACAGTTTTGTGCAAATACCTCATTTGAAGCTCTAACAATTTTGGCAAAATGTTAGACAATCTGCTTATGAGCATATAAAAAATAATTTTAATATGTTCCCATCTACCTCGAAAAAGTAAAAGCGCTTACTGCCCAACCTTCATTTTATGCTTTCTTGCCTAAATGGCAAGCACCTGATTGTGGTAGAGATGGGGCTATTACACATTGGATGTTAAAAAAATCACAAATTCGCCACGAATTGTATCAATTTGATGTCATTTTTGGCATTTTTGATAAGTGAAAAAAAGTACAATTAAGTTTTTGGATGTTTTTAGGAAAGAAAGGATTTTGGTGATTTATCGCTCAAAAATGAAATAGAAAAAATTTTTGTAACATTTGCTAATAGGTTTCGACTAATACGTAAATATATAGAACAAAACCCAGTAAAATTAGAGTATGCCTTCCCAATGATAAATGGTCGAATCATCAGAGAACCTGTACTTGCGTATACCTTTGAAAAGAATGCGTCTACCAGCATTCATGCAGGAACACAATGATCATACAATGTTCCGGCGTCACTCTACCTGCTCGATTTGACGGCGTTCCAGCCCAAGCTGTACCATGGAAGGATAAGCTAGCAGTAAATGGATAGCTTAGCTTGCAAACTATTCAATGGGGTGGAACTATTTGTAGCGCGCACATAGTTAAGTTAAACCGTAACGAGATTGGCCGAGCAGCGAATGTATTGGCTGAAGGATTTATGGAAGACCCACTGTATCAGCATATCCTGCCTGACCGTTCTACTAGACTGAATGTTCTACAGATCTTTTTTACAAACTATGTTACCATGCTGTATGATTACTCCGATTTATATGCGACCTCCGATAGATTGGAAGCTGTTGCATTAGTATTCAGATCGGAAAAGGCAGAAGCATTGCCTGCATACAGATACATGTGGGATATCTGTCGTACAATCGTAAAGTCGCTGAAAGCTAGTAAGTATATTGGGTTTAGGGGATTTTGCCGAGGATTGGCTATTCTACGCTGTATGAGCTCTGCTTGGTTGTCTGTGTTTGAGGGACGAGTATATATGCATTTGGATATGCTTGTGGTGCAGCCAGAGTTTCGGGGTCAAGGGTATGTGAGTAAAATTATGAAGCCTCTTTTAGAGGAATGTAAGCAACGAAACATCGTATGTACGTTAGAAACTCAAAACCCTCATAACATTGCTATATATGAGCGATATCAATTTACTACAATTGAAGTAATTCCTTTGCCAAAGAGTCAGGTAGAACAGTATTGTATGGTTTATCAATGAACATAATAAGCATTTCTAGATAAAGCAATACAGGTTGAGATAGATGACTTACCGATTAGATCTGTCGTTTGTGATGATAATAATCCAAGCGGCAGTTTTTTTTATTGGTAAGGCATCTGTATAATGAAGAAGGAAAAAGAAGCAAATATAGAAGGTGATTGGATTTTGTTAGAGTGGACAGGGGAACGTATTATTCCTAAATTGCTCAAGCCGATGAATGGAATGCTATTGGAGCATCTAGCGAGGTATTATTTCTCAACTCCGTATTGTCGGGGGAGAGTTCTAGATATCGCCTGTGGTACTGGCTATGGGTGTCACATGGTTGTGAAGGAACGCAAGCGGGAGGTGACCGAGCTGATTGGTGTAGATGTAGATCAAGAGACTCTATTTTATGCAAATCGTGAGTACAATCATCAAAAGGTTACATACTTACAGCATGATGCACTCGATCCTAAGCTTCCCGAAAAATTAGGTATGTTTGATACGATTCTTAGCTTTGAAACCATTGAGCATGTGGCAGATGATCAGCTATTTATGGAAAATATCTATCATATGCTAAAGCCTGGGGGTACATTAGTACTTTCTAGTCCATTTGGTAGAGGAAGAGGGATGCCCACTAGTGAACCGTTTCATGTTCACCAGCTAACTCCTGAGGAATTTGAGCAACTATTTGTTCGCTTTTCTGAGGTAGAAATTTATTACCAGCGTGGATTAACGTTTGAGAAGCCGCGTGATCAGGTTCGTTATTTTATTGGAATGGCTGTCTGCAAAAAGTGATAGCCACAGGTGTTGTTATTGGTAACGGGAAGAGGTGGCGGTTTTGCCAAAATTTCAGTCATTAGGAATACAGGCTTCAATAGAAAAAGCACTGCAACAGAATGGATTATACTCACCCACAGAGATTCAGGAGAAAGGAATTCCTGCAGTATTAACCGGGGTGGATGTAATTGCACAGGCACAGACGGGAACGGGTAAGACATTAGCCTTTGTTTTGCCTATTTTACAGATGATTAATCCTGAAAATCCAGATGTACAAGCTCTAATTGTGACACCGACACGTGAATTAGCCCTACAAATTACCGCCGAGGTAAACAAGCTTATTTTTACGCAGCCTGGCGTACAGGTTCTAGCTATCTATGGTGGACAGGATGTAGAGCGGCAAATGAAGAAATTAAGAGGCAGCCGGCAGATCGTGATTGCTACTCCGGGTCGATTGCTGGATCATATGCGCCGGGGTACGATACAGCTTGCTCAGGTGTCTCAGCTAGTTCTTGATGAAGCCGATCAGATGTTGCATCTGGGCTTTTTACCTGAGGTAGAAGAGATTATTCAAGCCACATCGCCAACCAGACAGACACTATTATTCTCAGCAACGATGCCAAAGCAAATCCAAAGTCTGGCAAAAGGCTTTATGCGCCAGCCTGTCACAATTAAGGCGAAGAGTGAAGGAATTACGGTAGCTAACATCGAGCAGCGGGTAATTGAGACGACCGACCGGGCCAAACAAGCGGCCTTGCGTCAGGCTATTGATGAGTGCCGTCCTTTTTTAGCGGTGATCTTCTGTCGAACCAAACGGAGAGCTGCTACTTTAAATGAAGCCTTGCAAGGATTTGGTTATGCTAGTGACGAGCTTCATGGTGATTTATCACAAGCCAAACGCGAACAAGTCATGAAACGCTTCCGGGAAGCCAGCCTACAATTTTTGGTGGCTACCGATGTCGCCGCACGTGGTTTGGATGTTGAAGGGGTCACACATGTGTTTAATTATGACATCCCTCATGATGTAGAGAGCTATATACATCGAATTGGCAGAACCGGGAGAGCCGGTGGTACAGGGGTAGCGATCACGTTTGTTGCTCCTAAAGACCGGATGTATTTAGATATGATTGAAAAGGGAATTGGGCAGTCCCTAACAAAAGAAGCCTATGGCAATTCCTTTTCTCAAGCGAGTTCTAATGAAGAAACGGCAAGACATACGGCGGACAAAAAGGTAGGACAATCAGAAAATAGACGTCAGTCAAAAGCAGGAGACGGTAATCGAGCGAAAGCTACAGGATCGAAAGCGGGGTCTAAGTCGTCAGCACGATCAGGTCAGGCAAAGCATAATCAGACGAGACCGGGACAAAAGACGGGAGTAAAGCAAGGGGCAAAGACACAAAACAAGCCAAGCTCAAGATCAGGTACACGTCAGGAGATAAAGTCAGGGGCAAAACGATCTGGAGGGACTGCTCCAACCAAATCAAAAGCCAAGTCAAGCCGCTCAGCCGGTCAAGGACGATCAGCTTTCTCTAAAAAAAGAACGAGAACAAAATAAGACAGAGAGTAAAAAAGCTGTTCAGTCATATTGCTGAACAGCTTTTTATATGGATAAAGCAAGAAGCCAAAAGCCAAAACGGCATATAGTAAACATAAAATTTACAAAGTATATTACATGGGATAGGATTGTGGTAAACAAGGTATGGATGATGGTTGTGATGGATGAAATGTTGGCGGATGGGAGTTTCTGAAGCTGTTCTGGGGGAACTTTTTTAGATGTGGGCAAAGATAACATGATTGAAATTGCTTAGTTTATGTAGATCCACTGCGCTTGAGTTTGACCGGATATTTACTGTTATTACCGATACAACAAAAGCCATATTGGGACATATTATCCGTATAGGCTAGTTGCTGTTACGTATGCTTTGATAATGTGTTTTCTACGATCTTATTACAGGGGTCAGGCGAGCAGGTTTGTATAGAGAGAGGCTAGATGCAATCAGGGCTTTCCATTTAAAAGCTTGACAGATGTTTATTGATGTAACTATAATCGTTACAATTGTAATCTTACCTATTCGGTTTTAAGAAAGGAAAGTAACATCGTATGAATTCTTCTTCACAGTCAGCGGCTACGGAAGCTGCTGCTAAATCAAAACGTTTATGGTTAGCGATTGTGTTAGGCGCATTATCTGCGTTTGGACCGCTTTCGCTGGATATGTATCTGCCTGCCTTGCCGGCAATGGCTACCGATTTTCAAACAACTACTTCGGCTGTACAGCTTAGTTTGACAGCTTGTTTATTAGGTTTGTCCCTAGGGCAGTTGTTTGCTGGACCGTTAAGCGATATTCAAGGTCGACGTAAACCGCTGCTGATTGGTCTGGCTATTTATGCAGTCGCTTCTATTTTGTGCGTATTTTCAACTTCTATATGGGCTTTAGTGGCTCTCCGATTTATTCAAGGGGCTGCCGGTTCAGCCGGAATTGTTATTTCACGTGCGATGGTAAGGGATATTTATGTAGGCCCAGAATTAACTAAATTTTTTGCCCTTTTAATGCTGGTTAATGGAGTTGCTCCTATTGCGGCTCCCATCTTTGGAAGTCAGCTCTTACTCTTTACACCGTGGGAAGGTGTTTTTGTAGTATTAGGTGCAATTGGTATTATTATGCTATTGGTTGTTCTATTTGGTTTACCCGAGTCATTGCCTGTCGAGCGTCGTTCCACGGGTGGATTCAAGAACACCTTGGTTACATTTAAAAATCTATTCGTAGATAAAATGTTCATGGGCTTTGCTTTGTCACAAGGCTTGGTGATCGCTGCCATGTTTGCTTATATATCTGGATCACCGTTCGTATTGCAAAATATGTTTGGTGTGTCAGCGCAAATGTTTAGTGTGTTTTTCGCTATCAATGGTTTGGGAATTATTCTTGCTAGCCAAATTACCGGGAAGCTGGCTGGTAAAATTAGCGAGAGTAAGCTGATGATCAGCGGGTTGATTTTAGCGGCGATTGGTGGCGTTAGTCTACTGATTGTGATTTTGCTAGGTGCCGGATTATATGCTATTTTACCACCTTTATTTATAATCGTATCGTGTGTGGGGATTGTAAGTACGGCAGGGTTTTCTCTCGCAATGCAAAGTCAGGGGAAAGCGGCAGGCAGTGCCTCTGCTTTGCTAGGTGTCTTGTCATTAATCTTTGGTGCGCTCCTTGCTCCCCTAGTAGGTATTGGTGGAAGCGGAACGGCGGTTCCAATGGCCATTGTAATAGCAGCAGCAGATGTCGGGGCACTTTTGTGCTATTATTTCATGGTTCATAAGGGCAAACCAACCAGCTAATCCATCTAAATGATCTAAAAGGAAAAGGAACTAATTCAGGTACATTTTTTGCGTACCGGGCTGGTTCCTTTTTTCTGTATAAGGTATGCCTCTTTATCCAACTGGTTTGATCTTTGGCAACTAAGAGCATAATAAGCCGAGCTATTATTTTAGATGCATCTTTGTCGATCAGGAGGAGGCTAGCTTTGATGAATGGGTCATTGCTGATGGAATATGGATGGGTGCTACTCATATTAGTGGCTTTGGAAGGAATTCTAGCGGCTGATAATGCGTTAGTATTAGCCATTATGGTCAAGGATTTACCTGAGAAACAGCGTAAAAAGGCCTTGTTTTATGGCCTAGCTGGGGCTTTTATCTTTCGCTTTGCTTCATTGTTTATCATTTCCTTCTTGGTTGATGTGTGGCAGGTTCAGGCACTTGGTGCTATTTATTTACTATTCATCTCCATCAACCACATTTTTCGCAAAAAATACAGGAAGCCCCAAGAAAAAGAACACACTGATAGGAAAAAAGGAGCCGGTAGTTTCTGGGGGACTGTAGCAAAGGTAGAGCTGGCTGATCTTGCTTTTGCAGTAGACTCCATCCTAGCTGCTGTGGCACTTGCTGTTTCCCTTCCTTCAACGAATCTACCTAAGATTGGAGGACTAGATGGCGGGCAATTCCTAGTGATTTTTACAGGGGGATTTATCGGGTTAATTATAATGAGGTTTGCAGCCAATTATTTTGTGGCGTTGTTAAAACGACGGCCTGGATTAGAAACCGCGGCTTTTTTGATTGTGGGCTGGGTTGGAATCAAATTGCTGGTGTACACCTTCTCTCATCCCCATGTGGCTTTTTTACCAGAGAGCTTCGCAACAATGAAAGCTTGGAAAATTACCTTCTATGTAGTTCTAGTAGGAATCGCACTAGGTGGATGGTTTTTATCGAAAGAAAAAACGACAGAGTCAGGCAGATCATAAATCATGTATAATAAATGATGCCTGAGATCACTTTGAGCTAGAGATTCCTAGGCTGAAATATCTGCTATGGAAGAAGGATACATAACATGAGGATTAATAAATTTATTAGTGAAACAGGCTATTGTTCCCGCCGAGAAGCAGACAAGCTCATCGAGGCTGGGCGAGTCACGATTAATGGAGTGATAGCAGAGCTAGGGAGTCAAGCTACTAGTGAAGACGATGTAAAAATTGACGGAAAAGCGCTGGGGATCAAAAAAGAAGCTATTTATATTGCTCTAAATAAGCCTGTTGGGATTACTTGTACAACAGAGAGGCATATAAAGGGAAACATCATTGATTTCGTCAATCATCCAGAACGGATTTTTCCAATTGGACGACTAGATAAAGACTCAGAGGGATTAATCCTATTAACGAATGATGGGGATATCGTCAACAAAATTCTGCGGGCGGAAAACAACCATGATAAAGAATATATTGTGACGGTGGATAAACCGATTACAGATTCTTTTCTAAAAGGTATGGCTAGCGGGGTACGTATTCTTGGGACTACAACCAAGCCTTGTCAGGTACAACGCATGAATGAACGATCATTTCGAATCATTCTGACCCAAGGATTAAATAGGCAAATCCGCCGAATGTGTCAGGTATTTGGCTATAAGGTTCAGCGTTTACAACGGATACGCATTATGAATATTCATTTGGATGGCATCAAAAAAGGTGAATGGCGTGATGTAACTACAAAGGAATTGAATCAATTGCTACAAAATCTAACGTAATGAACCGACGAAGCGCTTCCTTACATATACAAGACTCTCGTATCGTTCCAGCGTACAAGGTAATTCCACAGCGATTGATGTCTTTTTTAATGGGCAAGGAACGTAGCAAAAGATTTCAACATATAGGTACATGGAGTCCCTTATTTCTGGGGGGTCATGTGCCTTTTTCATTTTTTTAACCGCTATTGGGAGATTTGATGCTAACAAGTCCTATTCAGGCAAGACCTTGTATTCAAAAAGCCCACCTCAAATTACCCCAAGCAAATGGTCTAACCTAAGAAAAATCATAATGTCGCTTATGGTTAAAAAGGAGGGGCGTATAGATGAACCAATTACAAATATCCCTGTGCATGATTGTTTGTGATGAGGAGGAGCACCTTGAACGCTGTTTATCTTCAGCAGTCGATACTGTCTCAGAAATGATCATCGTTGATACAGGTTCACAGGATCGAAGCGTAGAAATTGCCAGGAGCTATGGAGCGCAGGTTATCTCGATACCTTGGAGGGGAGATTTCTCTGAGGCTAGGAATTTATCGTTGGAATATGCGACCAAGCCGTGGATTCTGGTACTAGATGCGGATGAGGAATGGGTCGTGCCACCAGCCGAGCAATTGATAGAGATGATGGACGAGGCAGAAGCGTTTGGCTATTATGTCCAATTGCAAAGCTATGTGGGCGCTACAGGAGAAGAATTTATCACTAATTCGGTTTGTCGCTTTTTTCGAAACGATGAACGCCTGCGCTTTCGAGGAATGATTCATGAAGAGATTGCCACGTGTATTCTGGAAGTGGAACCAGAAGGTGTGAGATTTTCGCCTATGATGGTTAAGCACTATGGCTGTTTAGACCATGTTATCGCTCAAAAAAATAAAGCTACCCGGAACATTTCTCTTATCCAAAAGGCACTGCTAGAAAAGCCGGATGACCCTGTGTTGATTTACGCTCTAGGCACAGAATATTTTCAGCAGGAAGAATACCAGAAAGCGCGGGTATTATTTGAAGCACTACTTTCTGCTGTTCCTCTTCGGGTTGGTTATATGTCGGATGTATTGCTAAAGCTAGCGTTTTCCTATAAAGAGATGGGCAATACGAAAGAGGCGCAAAACATGATAGAGGAAGCGTTGCGCCATTATCCAGATTTTGTTGATCTGATCGAACTGCGGGCCATTCTTCATATTGAAGAAAATGAGCTAGATTCAGCTCTTGCGTTATTACAGAAAGCCGTCCTTCTGGGAGATGTATCTCATAAATATACATCGTGTTCAGGGGCGGGGACCTACCGGAGCTTTTATATAAGGGGATTGCTTTATGAAAGACTGCTTTCTTATGAAAAATCATGTCGTTGCTATGAGGAAGCCTTGACCTTCCAGCCACAATTCCATGCAGCTTGGCAGAGATTAATCCGTATACGAGGAGCTTTTAATCAAATTCAAGAATTAGTGGAGCAATTCCAGTTATATAAGGGGAAATTGTCGCCTCAGGTCCAAAGCAGTATCGTGCAATATTTGATGGAATTAAATCAGCCGCAGTGGTTCACACAATATCAGTTGCTATTGCCGGATGCTTATACCCATAATCCGCTTTGGAAAGGAATTTTCCTCGCACAGCTTGGAAAGGAGGAGCTTGCTTTACTAAGCGTCAGGGAAGCACAGCAATGCTTTCATACCCATATGCAGGCGGATAAACAGCTTGAGGCGGATCTTTTACTATGGGCGATTTTCCTGCAAATGAATGAATACGCGCAGGCTTATGAAATCGTCTTACGGTTAGCTCAACGGCAAAAAGAATATCAAGCTTTATTTGGATGGAAGCCAGGCCAAATCATGGCTTTGTCGCGACCTGTATACCAATCCTGTAGTCGAGCATTGCTAGCGATAGGGGCTTGGGAAAAATGGTTAGACCTGCATCGTTCTTGTTCCCCCTTAGGATGGACAGAGGAAGTAAATGATTCGTTTGCAATCGCGTTGCTTCGAGCCCCTCATTCTATCCAGCTTCAATTCCTCCAAATGTTTCTAATGGAAACTCATTTATCTTCGCGACTTCTTCAGATTGCTGGAGTTCTTGCTATTCAATGCAGGAAATACCACGAAGCTACGACTTTATTCGAAAGGCTGAACCATAGCTCCATCGAGAAGGAACAAATAATAGCCCAGTTAGGCCTATTATATGCGCAAGCAGGGCTAGCTAAGAGATGGAGAGCTGATATTTTATCTGATCAGGTCAACAGCTTGCAGTTTTTATCTATTTTTTCGTAAGGACAGCACGAAAGCAGGTTAATACGCTACCATACATTTGTGTTTTGACAGCATCTTCAGCATTTTCTAAAAGGGGAAAGTCCCCCCAGTTCACATGAGGAAAAACAATTGCTTTGCTCATGGTTCCCTTCCTTTTCTTGAGCTGAATAACCTTCTGAAGTGTATGGGAGTATGCAGGGATTGGGCCCTTTTTTTTGAAAGTAAACAGGGAGGAAAAATTCTGATTCAAGATAGTTTTATTAGGGTAAATAGAAAAGAACTCTGTATTTTCTGTTTTATATTTTGTCTAAGGATGGGAGAGATATGACTTTTCGCCGAAAACAATTGCTTGGCTACAGCTTGATTTTATTCTTATTACTGATTTTAGCTTCCTTGGTTATCTTTACGATGAATAGTATTAATAATAACGTGGAAGAAATTGCGAACGAACGTTCTGTGAAAATCAAGCTAGTGAGCGATTTGCAGAACAAATTTTTTCATATAGACCAAGAGCTTAGCTATATCATTACAGAGAATAATATTTTGCTCATCAATCAAAAAATCGAACAAATGAATCAGAAAATACTAGATACTAATTCCTTATTGACAGTGATCGGCATTAAAATGAATTCGGAGTCTGGACAGCAATTATTAGCGCAAATTAAAGTTCACTATACAGATTATCTCACCTATCAAAAGCAGATTGTAGCGTATGTTAAGGCAGGAAATAAGGAAATGGCTAGAGGCATGTATGTGGGTGGAAAAGAAGAGACTCGCAAAAATGTTATGGAGTTAACGGAAGAATTTAAAAATCGCCAGCAGGAACTAATGGATCAAGCTGCTGACGAATCTGTGAGAACTTACCATAGCATGTTGCTCATCATCATTTTGAGTGTCGTACTTTGTTTGGCATTAGGAATCGGAATTGCAAGCTGGGCTATACGCAGTACCTCGCGTAGTCTTAGTCATATCTCCAGTACAATCTCCGGAATTGATTTTAAACAAGCTGAAAATGTACCGCGATTATCTGTTGTAACGAGAGATGAAATAGGGAACATTTGTGAATCTTTCAACGAGATGGCGGCCTCCCTAGAGGAACATACGACTAAGGTAAAGGAATTTAATAAAAAGATAACAGAGCAAAGCTGGGTAAAGACCCAACAAGCTTATATGGCTAATTTAACGCAGGGGATGCAGGATTTTGAATCTCTAGGGCGAGAATTTATTTCAAAAATCGCTTGGATAATAGAAGCCTCCTACGGTGCTTTTTATCTAGCATTTGGAAAAGGGGACGCCAAGGAATTTAAAAAGATTGCTTCATTTGCATCAAATGGGGAAGATGTGGGAGCTGCCAGCTTTCGTTTCGGTGAAGGCGTAGTGGGGCAATGCGCGCAAGAAAAGAGAATACTCACCTTAAAAGAAATGCCTGAGCAGTACATTACCATTAAGTCTGCTTTAGGGGAAGCTTATCCGAAACAAATTTTGATTGTTCCAGTTACCTTTGAGAACGAAACGGTTGCTGTGATCGAGATGGCTACCTTAGGTTCGTTTTCCGAATTACATATGCAACTAATGGAAAATGTCACAAGTCACTTGGGGACTACTGTTAATCGAATTTTCGATCGCTTAGAGGTAGATCGCCTTCTACGAGAATCGCAAGCAATGACAGAGGAATTGCAGGCTCAATCAGAAGAGCTACAGACACAATCCGAGGAATTGCAGATGCAGACAGAGGAGCTTACTAGCATTAACGAAAGGCTAGAGGAGCAGAAGCAATATGCAGAAGAGAAGGCCCGAGAGCTGGAGCAAACAAAGATAGAGCTAGAGGAACAGACAACAGCACTATTGAAAAGCTCTCAATACAAATCTGAATTTCTAGCTAATATGTCACATGAACTACGTACTCCACTAAATAGTATTTTAATCCTCTCAGAAATGCTCTCGGAGAATCTTAATGAGACGCTTACCGCGGAAGAGCAAGAATATGCACGTGTTATCAATTCCTCTGGTTCAGATTTACTTAACCTGATTAATGATATTTTAGATCTTTCCAAAGTGGAAGCAGGCAAGCTGGAGGTTGTCTTTGAAGAGGTAAATATCAGTGAATTGCCGATATTTATGGAAAGTCACTTTTCACACATTGCGGCTCAGAAGAATCTTCCGTTCCATATTGAAGTACATGCTGATGCGCCCGATATTATGTACACCGATGAACAACGACTGCATCAAATCTTACGGAATTTACTTTCCAACGCCTTCAAATTTACAGAAAAGGGCTCCGTGACTCTACAAATTAGAAGGGCAGACCCTTTGCAGGTCAATAAGATAATGCCAGAGGAGAAGTATACGGATTACTATTTGGAGATTTCCGTCACGGATACTGGTATTGGCATAGCCGAGGACAAGAGAGAACACATCTTTGAAGCCTTCCATCAAGCAGATGGTGCAACGAGCAGAAAGTATGGGGGGACAGGTCTAGGGTTATCCATCTGCCGAGAATTTGCACGTTTATTAGGTGGTTGCATTACCTTAGACAGTGAAGAGGGTTGCGGTAGTACCTTTACGCTATATATTCCAAATATGCAGGAAGGGATGACACAGGAGCTGTTTTCCGTTCACACAGAAACGGCAGTAGCTCATATGGAAGGGGTTCACGCAGATAGCTCACAGCCTCCTGTTTTTGAAACAGAGGACTTACAGACTTCCTTGGAGCAGGGGCAAGTAATGGTAGAGCAAGATCAAGATCAAATAATTTCTTCACAAGCACAAAAGTTTACACAGCAGGTACCAAGCTTGTTTAAGGGTAAGCGTGTCTTGGTTGTGGACGATGACAATCGAAATGTTTTTGCGCTCACCACCACTCTTGAACGAGAAGGATTTAAGGTGATCGCCGCCAGTAACGGGAGAGAGTGTCTTGAAATACTAGATAATGTTCAGTACATGGATATCATACTCATGGATATTATGATGCCAGAGATGGATGGATATGAAGCAATACAGGCTATTCGCCAAAAAGCTGATATGAAAAATGTACCAATCATTGCCTTGACCGCAAAAGCTATGAAATATGACCGAGAAAAATGCCTGAGGGCTGGAGCATCCGATTACATCAGTAAGCCATTAAAGACGAGTCAACTGCTTTCAGTTATGCGTGTCTGGTTGGTGAAGTAGGTGTAATAAATAGATGGAGGACAGATCGATGACTTCTTTGACTGAGGCAAATGAATACCAGATGGATGAACGAGAAAGCATTGAAATCGATCTTCTTTTAGAAGGAATTTATCGGATGTATGGCTTTGATTATCGTGATTATGTTAGATCTTCAATAAGAAGGCGCATATGGAATCGTATGATACAAGACAGGATTCCTACAGTTACCGCTCTTTTAGAGAAGGTACTTCATGATGCTAAATTTGTGGATAAATTGCTACATGATTTCTCCATTAATGTAACGGAAATGTTTCGTGATCCTAGCTTTTTCTACGTTTTTCGTAAAAAGGTAATACCTTTTCTTCACCAGCTTCCTGAAATTAGAATTTGGCACGCAGGCTGTTCAACAGGAGAAGAAGCATATTCCATGGCTATTCTAATTGAAGAAGAGAATCTGAGCCATAAGACTAAAATTTATGCGACAGATATGAACGAAGAAGTGTTGAAACGGGCCGAAAAGGGGACCTTTTCCTTAAAGAAGATGCAGAATTTTACAAGGAATTATATACAAGCCGGTGGCAAAAAAGCCTTCAGTGAATATTATTCGACTGACTCTGAATTTGCAATCTTAAACCAATCCATCTTAAAAAACGTAACCTTTGCCCAACACAATTTAGTAACAGATGGTTCTTTTAACGAGTTCCATGTAGTGATTTGTCGGAATGTCCTGATTTACTTTAATACAGACCTACAGAGTCGTGTCTTCCAATTGTTTGATGAGAGCTTATCTACCAATGGTTTCTTCGGCTTAGGGAGTAAGGAATCGCTCTCTTATGTAAAGGATATGGGCCATTATCAGGAGATTGAAGGAGTGCGGATATATCAAAAGTGCAGGTAGAAACATAAAGGAAAGCGAACCTTCTGGATTACGGGAAGGTTCGCTTTTTATTGAAGGAATCAGGAGGTATGATCCGATGGAATTATTGTAGAGGCTCACCTGTCAGCGCATCAATGAAGTAGGAATCTGACGGCTGACTTAGGATATAAACTAACAAAGGAGCAGGTGCCATTTGATCCTCGTATTGTGGCCATAGGTAGCTCAGCTTCACTGGATGAGATGCGACAAAGGCTTTTTTCGCTTGTTCAGCAGTAATGATTTTTTTGCTGTCAGGCAGGGCAGCTTCTGTTTGGAGGTCAAAATGGAAACCAATTATTTTTCCTGTAAGAGCATCTACCTGAACCGAGTATGCTTTGTCAGCTACAGGGATGTTTTGGTGTAGCTGGCTGAAGGTAAGATAATATTGGGGATGTTTCTCATTCTTCTTCAGCTTACTCTTGTCCACCCATTCAGGAATTTGCTTTGTATCCTGATCGTTTGAGAAAAGGGAATCAAGAGAAAGCTCTTTTACCTTCGAATCAGCATACTTCTCTATAAATGGCAGGGCTGCTTTCTCGGCATCCGCAGGTGATAGGGTCCCTTTTTTCCCTAGTTGGGAGCTATCATGTGAGTTCATTCTGATAACTTCTCCTGTTGCCTTATTTGCGCTCAGGTTTATATAGATATTCTTATTATCATCGGTATGAGAACTCCAGGAATATTCTACGTAGGTGTTACCTGTATAAGAGTCTTTTTCCTCACGCTCGTCGTATTTTAGCTTGCTCAGATCAAGGCCAAATGCAGGCGATGACAAAAGCTTTTCTGCCTCAGCTTTAGATGTTACCTTCAAGGCTTCCCCTTTAGCGGAGATGGATACTTTTTTAGGGGTCAAGGGTTTAGTTGAATCCCATGTATCCACAGGCTTACCTGTCTTGGCATCGAGTATTTTGACTTGGGCGGGAGCGTAAGCAATCACAGGTTTTGAGTTGGTTTTGGCTTGGTTATTAGAATAGTTGCTGATATAGAATACATTCATTTCCGTCAGCTTTTGAAGTGCTTCTTCTGCCTTTTCTTTACTCAACACTTCTTTTGGATCGGGGAATTTTTTATCGTCATAGACCATATCTGAATCCCCTAAGTAATAAGCGGTAATGTTACCCGATTTGTCCACAGATACATGGACGCCGCTTGAAAGCAGAGGAATTCCGTTGTACAAGCGTTCAAATGCTACACTTCTATACTTCCAATCCATTCTCTTTCCGTCTTCCGTTGTCATCCCACTTTGTGAGACGCCGATGCGCTCACTTACCTTTAATTTATCCAGCTCATCACCTAATACGGTTTTGAGAAATGCAGTGGCTTTTTCCTTAGCTAGCTTTTCAGATGGCGGAGTATCTGATGTCCATTCAGAATGATTAATAGAAAGCTCTAGCAATCGACCAGATTTTTGATCAAAGGAAAGGAAGGCTTCTGGTTCTATTTTATCTTTAGAGGCTTTATCAGCGCCTTTATCGGAACGTTTAAGGAGATAGACCTGATACTTTCCGGTCTGTGTCTTATTATCGCTATCAGGTCTATGAGATACCACAGTAAATGCTTTTAGCTCAGGGATTGCTGTAAGTACCTTGTCAAGCGATTGTTTGATAGCTGTAGGTAAGTTAGCCTGTTCCTGTTTGACAGGGGCTGGTGTCGTGCTTGCCGATGTGTCCGCTGCCCATACGGGTGTAACGGATAGCATGCTAACGGCAATAAAAGTAGCTAGCGCTGTATGAAGCTTCTTTGCTTTTCTCATAATGACCTCCTCGTAGTGAATCTTTGTAAAATGTTCCCAATATATAATGACGACAATAAACAAGAAAAGTCACGCTTATCAGAAAAAATATTTTTTAAAAATGCTTACAGGGAGGTTTATTCGTTAGCACGAATCATTAGCAGGCACATATCATCATGCTGATGCTCCCTAGCTTCAGGAGGTAAAATATTTTCTACCAGTTGTTCAGGAGTTAGAGGGTGATTGAAAAGCGCTGTCTTCATGATTTCTGTCCCATCATCTACGGTATTTTCCAGCATTTCTAATAGACCGTCCGTGTATAACACCATTTGCATGCTCTTCTCGTACGCAATAACCGTTTTTTGTACCTCAATTTCTGCGAAGAAACCGACGGCACAACTTCCTTTATCCAAATAATGAACCGTTACATCGTCTACGATCATGATCCCCTTTGGATGTCCAGCATTGACGTATTCTACAGTCCTTTTTTCGGTATCAATGACTAGGTAAATGGCGGTGAAATAGTATTGAAGGAAGCGCTCTGTACTGTTTAACTGATACATGTATCTGTTTAACTCCTGAATGACTTGTTCTGGGTCAGTAATTTTCGTAATGGTATCACGTAGAACAGATGAAATATACATACAAACCAGAGAAGCCGCAATTCCATGGCCCATCATATCTAATAGGATCACGCCATAGCGCTTTTCATCAATAGGTATCCAGGAATACATATCTCCAGCTAGTTCAAAGGTAGGCAGATAGGCAGCGCTAATCTGAATCCGTTCATTATGGATTGGATGGCTTAACACGCTTCGTTGTACTTGTTTAGCAAGCTGAAGCTCACTTTGGATGACCTTATCACGTTCTCGATGCCAGTCGCTTTCGTGCTTTAAACGCAAAGCAACTCGAATACGCGCCATTAATTCAATTTTATTAATCGGCTTCATTACATAATCATTTGCACCTACATGAAGAGCCTCTGCCATTTTAAACGAGTCGCCCATAGCTGTAACAAAAATAATCGGGATATGCTTTAATTCGTCATTTTGCTGAATGCGGCGACAGGCTTCAATGCCGTCTATTTCCGGCATCATGAGATCAAGCAATATGAGATCCACACTGCGATGGATTTTATGTGGCGCATCTATTTGCAGATAGTCAAAAAGCTCGTTGGCTGAATGCAGGAGCTTAATATCTGTATATCCTTCACTGTTTAATATCTTTTCAATTATGGTGAGATTAATCGGATTGTCATCCACGACGAGAATGCTCATTACCTAATTCTCCTTTTCGTAAAGACGGAATATGTACTCGGTTAATCGTATCATAGCTAGATAGTGAGTGAGCGGCTACACGTCACTTACCTCTTTACCCGTAAACTATATGTTTGAAACAGACTCATGATAAGATTTTGTCTATCTTGTTTTGATACAATAGAAAAAAACATGGTGGCAAATGAACGGGAGCTGCCAAAAAAAGTGGTGATGATAATGCTACATTTACATCAGGCAGAGGAGCTTCTGCAAAGATATTACGGCTATCCGGCCTTTCGACAAGGACAGCAGCAGATTATTGAAAGTATTTTGAGCGGACACGACACGCTAGGAATCATGCCTACAGGCGGGGGGAAATCCATCTGTTATCAAATTCCCGCCTTACTGTTCGATGGAATTACACTCGTAATCTCTCCCTTAATCTCTTTAATGAAGGATCAGGTAGATGCCTTAGTTAGTATGGGTGTACCTGCTACTCAGATTAATAGCTCTCTTTCCTATCATGAGGTGCAGGAAAGAATGAGTGATGCTAGAGGGGGCAGGTACAAATTGGTTTATATTGCTCCAGAGCGACTTGAATCCGAACAGTTTCGGGAAATGATTCAGGAGATGCCGATTTCGTTATTAGCCGTGGATGAAGCGCATTGTGTCTCGCAGTGGGGGCATGATTTTCGCCCCAGCTATCTAGCGGTTGCGAGCCTTGTACAGTCATTACGTACGCGGCCTATCGTGGTGGCTCTGACCGCAACGGCTACCCCTGAGGTAAAAGAGGACATTTGCCGACTCCTTGCACTGCAAGAAGGTCAAGTATTCGTTACCGGGTTTGGCCGGGACAATTTAATGCTGGCTGTACGGAGAGGCGAGGATAGACGCTCATTTGTTTCTGACTACGTGACAGCAAATCATGGACAGGCTGGTATCATATATGCTTCTACTCGCAAAGAAGTAGAAAGTCTCTATGAATTTTTACGCCAAAAGGGGCATCGTGTAGGTAAGTATCACGCAGGCCTATCCGAGGATGAGCGTATCAGCAATCAGGATGCTTTTCTATTTGATGACGTAAATGTCATGATTGCAACGAATGCATTTGGAATGGGGATTGATAAGTCCAATGTCAGATACGTCATTCATTACAATATGCCGAAAAATCTGGAGGCCTATTATCAGGAGGCTGGTCGTGCAGGACGTGATGGAGAACGTAGTGAATGCATCCTGCTGTTTCAGGCACAGGATATCCAAACGCAGAAATATTTTATTGAACAAAATGAACAAACGGATGAAAGAAAAGAGCAGGATTACAAAAAATTATATGCAATGAGTGACTATTGCCGAACCTCACGTTGCTTGCAGGAATACATCCTGGAGTATTTTGGTGATCCCCATGCCAAAGAGTGTGGTACCTGCGGAAATTGTACAGATGACGCAGAGTTAATAGATATCACGGTGGAGGCTCAGAAGATTTTTTCATGTGTGAAACGAATGAAGGAACGTTTTGGAGCGGTTATGGTCGCACAGGTTCTGAGGGGCTCTTCTAATAAAAAGGTACTGCAATTCGGTTTTTCGGCACTGCCTACATACGGCATTATGAAAGACTACACGGAAAAAGAGATTGTAGAGATGATTCAGTGGCTGATTGCGGAAGGTTATATGAGCTTAACAGAAAGCCAATATCCGGTGGTTATGCTTGGGGAAAGAGCGGTGCGAGTATTAAAAGGAGAAGAGCAGGTCTGGCATAAGCAACGCGCGAAGCCGATCAAGCGACAGGAGGATAGTCAATTGTTTGATATCTTACGTCAGTTGCGCAAAACGATCGCCGAGCGAGAGGGATTGCCGCCTTATGTTATTTTTCATGATAGTACCTTGCGGGAAATGAGTGAAATCGTTCCCACTGATAAAGCTACCATGCTCACGATCAAGGGTGTGGGGGAAGCTAAGTGGGAAAAATATGGCGAAGAATTTATCGCATGCGTAACCGAGTATAGTCAGAAGGCGTAGCTGGAAAATGGAGTACATGATGTAGAAAGAAAGCGTGGGGAAAGCCTTGAATTTGGCTCTCCCCACATTTTTTAGAAGCATAAGGCTTATTTTATTTTTTGGAAATAAAAACCTTCAATTTTTCCTGCTTATTTTTAGTTGTAACATTATTAATATTTCGGTAGTCTACTACTAGGACATTTTTTCACAATTTGATAAAAGGGAGATACTACATGCACTTACTTCAAAAAGCCTGCAAAAGTTTCCTAACAGCTATGCTTGGTTTTTCCTTTCTTGCAACCGGAGTAGCAACTCCTGCTCCTGTAGAAGCTGCAGAGAGCAAGAGTAACGATGTGAACGTCACGCTACTGGGCACATCTGATATTCACGGACGCTTCATGCCGTGGGATTATGGCTTAGATGGTCCTAATCTGACTGGAAGCATGACACAATTATTTACAATTATTAAACAAGTAAGAAAAGAAAACCCAAACACGATCTTATTGGATGCAGGTGATCTTATTCAGGATAACTCCGCGGAGCTATTTAATGATCAGCCGCAATCTCCAATGATGGTAGCTTTAAACGAAATGGGCTATGATGCTTGGGCATACGGAAATCATGAATTCAATTTTGGGTTAGATGTATTAGATAAAATCGGAAGCCAATTCACAGGTACGATGCTCGCAGGTAACATTTACAAAGAGAATGGCGAGCGTTTTATGCCTGCTTATAAAATCATCGAAAAAGATGGCGTTAAAATAGGAATTATCGGAATGAATACGCCAATGATTACAGAATTTGAAAAAGGCACTGACCATCTAAACGGGTTGATCGTTAAGAACCCTGTTGAAGAAACAAAGAAAGCCGTTAGCGAGTTAAAAGGGAAAGTAGATGTCATGATTGGTCTTATGCACATGGGGATTGAGAATGAGAATGGCATCCCAGGTACAGGTGTAGAGGACATTGCGAACGCTAACCCGGAATTAACCGCCATCTTTGCTGGTCATATGCACAAATTGGTTAAAAAAGAGGTCATTAATGGCGTTTTAATCACAGAACCTGATAAATATGGAACACACATCTCCCGCATTGATCTTTCCTTTACCAAACAGGGAGATAAAGTGGTTTTAAAAGAGAAAGAAGCAACTGCCATTCCGGTGAAGGCGGCGGATGGTACTTTTATAAAATCTGACGCTGGTTTGGAAAAAACCTTGCAGCCGTTCCATGAATTCGCTCGTGCCGATGCTAACATCGTCGTTGCAGAATTAAAGGATGGCAATCTAGTACCACGCGATGAAATTAAAGGCATTCCACAGGTGCAAGTACAAGCCACACCAATGGCTAACTTCTTTAATGAAGTAATGCTATATTACAGCAAAGCGGACGTGGTTGCTCACCAGATCGATAATGACGATGTGAAGCTAGATGCAGGCCCGATCAAGAAAAAAGATATTGCCTATAGCTATCGCTATGCGGGCGGAGAGGTTACCGTTTATAACATTACAGGTAAAGACTTGAAGGATTATATGGAATGGGCAGCAGGCTACTTTAACACAACTCGCCCAGGTGATGTAACTCCTAGTTTTGATAAAAAACGCCGTGCCTCGAAATATAGCACGAATGATTTTTTTGGTAACGTGAAGTATGAAATTGATTTATCAAAACCAGCCGGTGAACGTATTACTAATTTACGCCGAATGGATGAGACTGCAATCAAACCAGAGGATACAATTAAAATCGGTATGAACTCCTACCGTATGGAAGCTCTGCAAGCAAAAGGTGGGGCATTAGAAGGACGCAAATTCGACGTTCTTTGGTCTTCTAAGCAAAATGATGCGTATGGAGAGACAGGCGGGACGATCCGTAACCTGTCTATGAAATATCTGCAAGAAGTGAAAAAAGGTGTTTACACGCCAAACAACGAGCAATACTGGAAGGTTACCGGCTTCGATGCGAAAGCTCCAGCGCGTGCAGATGTGGTAGAGCTTCTAAATGACGGCATTATGGAAGTCGCAAAAGATGGTAAGTACACAAACATAGCTTCTATTAATGTAAACGATGCTGTTACACCAGCCGAAATCGCAGAGCTTGCAAAAAAAGCGAATGTAAAAGCAGATCAATTTACTGGTGTAAAAACCAAAGGTGAGTTCTATCAAAAGCTAAACCAAGCTCGCAAGGCGTCTGAATCTGCAACGGATCAGTCCACAAAAGAAGCTGAAAAACCAGCTCCTGCGGCTAAAGCGGAAGAACCAGCAGTAACAACGCCAGCGGAAAAAACAGTGGTTACTCCTGTTCACCCAGCAAAACAATCAGCAAAACAGCCAGCAAAACAACCAACAGTAGAGGCTCCTGTCAAAAAGCTTGAGCCAGCACAAGTGGTTGCATCTGACAAGAAGCAGGCTAGAGTTACAGCATACTTTTTGAACCTACGCACCAAGCCATTAGCGGGTTCTAAGATTATGGGAGCTGTACCGAAAAATACCGTTTTAGAGATTGTAGGTTCGCAAAAAGGCTGGTTACAAATCTCTTATCAGGGTAAGACCGCGTACGTTGATAGTGCCTTTGTAAAGGTACTACCGTAACCAGCTAAATGAAATCAATACCGTAAAATATGATGTACTAGGAAAGCAGTCCGATTATAAATCGGGCTGTTTTTTTATTTTGAGGGCCTTTCCAGCTAGGATAGATGCCGTGTCCAGCTATGGAATGAACACATAGAAATAAGGAGGTAAGTCAGAACTACCTGACAGCTAGGAGCTAAGAAGGAGGATGACATGTTAAAACCAAAACAAATAAGAACGGCTAAAGAACGGTTCATAGTAAAAGCAAAGAACGAAGCTACTACAAAAGAAACACCAAAACCAAAGGTCACAACAAAACCAAAGGCCGCATCAAAAACCAAACTAACAGGACGAATTGTTTTCCCGGGGGATGCTGATTATAATCGGGCACGTGCAGAGTATAATCGTCGATTTAATAAGTTTCCTAGAGTAATTGTGTTTTGTCAGTGTACAAAGGATATCATTAATGCAGTTAAGTGGGCCCGTGAAAGGAAGGTACCCATTCGTATCCGCAGTGGTCGACATAGCTATGAAGGGTTTTCCGCCGTTACCGGTGGAATTATTATCGACGTGAGTGAGATGAACAAGATAATTGTAGATCGCAAGCGTAATCTTGCTTACGTACAGACTGGTGCACCGTTAGCAGAGGTCTATCAAAAATTATGGGAAAAAGGGGTAACCATTCCTGCCGGCACGGCGGCCGATGTGGGCGTGGCCGGACTCACATTAGGTGGGGGAATTGGACTGCTGTCACGCCAATATGGACTTACACTGGATCATTTGCAAGCAGTCAACATGGTGGTAGCTTCCGGGAAAAAAGGGGCAAAGCTATTAAAAGCTACTCCAAGCCAGCATGCTGATCTGCTGTGGGCTTCCAAAGGTGGGGGAGGAGGCAATTTTGGTATTGCTAGTTCCTTTATATTCCGAGTTCGCCCGATTCAATTCGTATCGATCTATAGTATTACGTGGAAGTGGAAGGACTTTATAAAGGTATTTGATAAATGGCAACACTGGGCACCAAGTGTAACCAATCGCTTAACATCTACCATTGAAATGTCTTCTAAGCAGGTAGGTACAATCGTTTCAACGGGACAATTGCTAGGAACAGCAAAGGAGCTTAGAAGATTAATAAAACCCCTCCAAAGCACGGGTTCACCGATAAAAGTTAAAGTGCGACAGGTTCCTTATATCGAGGCAGTTAAGTTCTTTGCCGAATCAGACGAAAATTTATTGCCAAAATTTAAAATAACCGGAGCCTACGCATATAAAAATCTACCTATTAAAGGGATAAAGGTTTTACAGGAGTTTTTGGCAAACGCACCAAATCGCCATTCTACAGTGTGGTGTCAAAGCCTAGGGGGAGCTGTTGGCCGTGTCCTGCCCTCGGATACCGCCTATTTCCATCGAGGGGCCAGATATATATTTGAGCTTTCGGCTAGATGGAGAGATAAATCATTCCAGACAGCTAGCATACGATGGGTCAATCGCTTTCGAGAAGCACTTACTCCTTATGTCATTGGGGATTACGTGAATTTCCCCGATCTTCATATCAAAAATTGGCCACAGGCCTATTATGGGACCAATTTTGCCCGCTTGAAGCAGGTAAAGAAAAAGTACGATCCTCACAATGTATTTTGCTTCGCTCAGAGTATTCCGGTGAAAAGGACAACGAGGAAAAAAGTGAAATAAAGCAAGGAAGCTACGCTTTCCCGGAGATTTGTGCTCCGGGTTTTTTCATTCCAGTAGTTTCCGAGAAAAAGATCAATTTCCCTTGAAACTTTTCCTACATTCTGTCACGATTTTCGATATAATCATAGAGATGTAGATTTGGGTAAATCACCGTTGAGAGACAATTACGCAAGAAATGATTCTTTTTTTATACAGCAAGCAAACAATTAATCATAAAACTAAAGGAGTTAATCATGAGTATTTTAACCGTACAAGGTCTAAGCCATGGTTTTGGCGACCGTGCTATTTTTAATGACGTTTCCTTCCGTTTATTAAAAGGGGAACATATCGGTTTAATCGGTGCTAATGGCGAAGGAAAATCTACCTTCATGAACATTATCACGGGAAAGCTAGAGCCGGATGAGGGGAAAATCGAATGGGCGAAGAACGTGCGCGTGGGCTATTTGGATCAGCATGCCGTTCTGCAACGCGGCATGACGATTCGCGACGTGCTGCGTGGAGCGTTTCAATATCTTTTTGACATGGAAGCTGAGATGAATGCAATCTGTGACAAAATGGCCGATGCGACTCCAGAAGAGCTAGAGCAACTGCTTGAAGATATGGGAACCATTCAGGATACGCTAACTAACAATGATTTTTATGTGATTGACGCTAAAATAGATGAGATTGCCCGTGGACTAGGTCTAGAAGACATTGGTTTGGAACGAGATGTACAAGATTTAAGCGGTGGACAACGTACCAAGGTTCTGCTTGCCAAACTGCTTTTAGAGAAACCAGACATTCTGCTATTGGACGAGCCGACCAACTATTTGGATGAGCAGCATATTGAATGGTTAAAACGCTACTTAAACGAGTATGAGAATGCCTTTATTTTGATTTCGCATGACATTCCATTCTTAAATAGCGTTATTAACCTGATTTATCATATGTCCAACCAAGAGCTAGGCAGGTATGTTGGAGATTATGATAACTTCATGCAAATCTATGAGGCGAAAAAGGCGCAGCTTGAATCTGCTTATAAACGCCAGCAACAGGAAATTTCTGAGCTTAAGGACTTCGTAGCACGTAACAAGGCACGTGTATCCACGCGTAATATGGCGATGTCCCGTCAGAAGAAGCTGGATAAGATGGAAGTGATTGAGCTTGCGAAGGAAAAACCAAAGCCAGAGTTTAACTTCAAAGAATCTCGTGCTTCCGGCAAAGTGATTTTGGAAGCAAAGGATTTGGTTATCGGGTATGACGAGCCATTGTCCCGTCCGCTTGAATTGTATATGGAGCGAGGACAAAAAATCGCCTTAGTAGGTGCAAACGGTATTGGTAAAACAACCTTAATGCGCAGTATTTTAGGCCAAATTAAGCCAATCTCCGGTGATGTACGTATGGGTGATTACCTGAATATCGGTTATTTTGAACAGGAGATGAAAGGAAGCAATCCTAATACGTGTATTGAAGAAGCGTGGCAGGAATTCCCGTCATTCACTCAATTTGAAGTGCGTGCAGCATTGGCGAAGTGTGGGCTGACAACCAAGCATATCGAAAGTAAGATTGATGTGTTGAGCGGGGGAGAAAAGGCGAAGGTACGCCTATGTAAGCTAATTAACCGCGAAACCAATTTACTCGTACTAGACGAGCCTACGAATCACTTGGATGTTGAGGCCAAGGATGAATTAAAACGCGCCTTGAAAGCCTACAAGGGCAGTATCCTAATCATATGTCACGAACCAGAGTTCTATCAGGATGTTGTGACTGATGTATGGAATTGTGAATCCTGGACGACTAAAGTATTCTAAGCTTGCGCGAGATCGCGCTATTATATAAGGGTTTCATAAAAGAGAAGCACTCTAAATCCAGCTTTTGCTCGATTAGAGTGCTTCTTCTGTTGTTAGTAAGGCGCTTTTTTTCTTAGTATTGCCTTTACTGTCCGTGACGTGCCAATTGCTATGATTGTGATTTGACCTCATGCCTAATTTGCTTTGGAAAAATCGCCGTTACTTTAAAGTAGTCACCATCAATATCGATGTGCAATTCCCCACCCTGCAAATCCATAATACTCTTGGCTATGGCAAGCCCCAGTCCTGAGCCTTCTGTATGGCGGGATTGATCTCCGCGCTTGAAACGCTCAAATAGCTCGCTTACTTCATAGCTAATTTCGTAGGCAGAGACATTTTTGATCGTAAACAGCACGCGATCTGCTTCCTCGTTCAGGGAGAGGTAAACACGAGTATTAGGCAAGGAATACTTAATCACATTGCTAATGAGGTTTTCGAATACACGCCAGGTCTTTTTCCCATCCACATGCATAAGTATTTTAGGCTGATCAACATGAAGGCGGAAGATTAATCCTGAAGCAGGTATCTTATCAGTAAACTCAGCCAGTGCTTGGTCTAGGAGAGCGACAATATCTACCTGCTCTACATGCATCTCGACAGCACCGCTCGCGACCTTGGATGCCTCAATCAAATCATCAATCAGCACCTTTAAACGATGGGTTTTTTTGTCCAATATGTTAAGGTATTCTTTTGATTCCTCAGGAGTCAGTGTGTCTTGTTTCAAAAGTCCGACATAATTCATAATCGAGGTAAGCGGTGTACGCAGATCATGCGAGACATTGGTGATCAGCTCCGTCTTTAACTTTTCGCTTTTCATCTGGCTATCCAGCGATTTTTTTAAGCCCTCCCGCATATTATTGAGATTCTGGACTAGTTCTTTAAAGTTTCCGGCTTTTGGCTCCTCTATGTGCAGGCTAAGCTGTCCCGCTGCTATATATTCTGTAGCTTTCATAATTTTGTTTAAGGCACCTATTCTACGTAGGGTAAGAGGTACTACAAAGAGAAGGTAAAACAGGATATAAAAGAAGCCACAGATAACAGGAATACGACGGATATCAACCATTCCCCGGATTCCCCAGAAAATTAACAGACAGCTAAAACCAAACCCGGCTGATAAAATAGCTAATAGGACGACTTTAAACAGTAAGCTTTTGTATAACGTGCTTTCTTGATAGAGAATTTTTAGCTGATGCAAAAAACTTTTTTGCCATTGAAGCTGGAGCTGTTCCCGATTATTCAAAATGTAACAAGCTTCGTAGATATGCAAGATGATATAGGCAAACAGTAGTGCAAAACCGGTTAATACAAGAACATGTACGATGCCAGGCTGTAAATAGAAAAAGGATGTTCGATTCAAGGAAATGATTGTAGTTATGCAAACAATGGCTAATAAGAAAATCCGAATATCAATCGGTATACAGCGTAGTACTCGTGCCATTTTTTCTAAGAGTAGGACAGTTATATTCTTTTGTTTGAATAAATAGATACCAATCGAGATGATTCCTATCAGACTAGCCAAACCTACTAGGCACTCGTTCATCAATCGATCTCTACTTGATAAAAAGTACGTATAGTATTTAAGTTCCAGATTTTCTTCATTTAGGGTAAGGGGAACTGTGATATAACCCCACCAGTCAAAATGTTTGAAAAGATAATTAACGTCTTCAAGATTATCAGGTGGATTTAACATTGGGAATTTTGCATAGAATAGTGTTTTTGTTTTTAATTCTTCTTCAGTTGGAGTTTTATCTATGTTTTCATAAACATCTTTCGTTTGTTGATCTTGAATATGGTAGTGAAAGGTATTATCTAGTATAGAAAGTCTAAACTCGGTCCTTTTAAATTCTTCAGCTTGTTCAGCAAACGGTTTTTTTTCGTAATCTTTAAAATCAACAAATCTTCGTACCAATAAATCTGAAAATCGATTCACATCTCTTCCAAAGTCATTGGTAGTAAAGTAATAGTCCTTGCTTAATTGCGGTATGTTATTCAGAACATCTATCGTAACTAGGAATGGTAAAGCCAACAAATAAAAGCTTACAATGAGAGCAACTAAGGGGGTAAATTTACCCTTCGATTTTGTATCCAATGCCCCACACCACCTTTAAATATTTGGGCTCTTTTGGGTTGATTTCAATTTTTTCGCGAATTCTTCGGACATGAACAGCCACTGTATTTTCCGCATTGTAATAGGGTTCCTTCCACACTTTTTCATAAATCTCCTCAATAGAAAATACGTGACCTTTATTGACCATTAATAGCTCAAGAATTTTATACTCCGTTGCGGTCAAACGAACCTCTTCACCATCTACCGTTACGGTTTTTGCATTCGTATTAAGGGTCAAACCGCCGACTGTCGTTTCACCATCGCGTACCTTGTAATTGCCTAGATTGGTATATCTTCGCAATTGGGATTTCACACGGGCAATTAATTCAATAGGATTGAACGGCTTCGTGATGTAATCGTCTGCACCTACATTAAGACCTAGCACGATATCAGTATCTTCAGACTTTGCTGAAAGCATAATGATAGGAATATTCTTTGTTTCTCTGATGGTAAAGGTAGCTTTAATTCCATCCATAATCGGCATCATAATATCGAGTAGGATGAGTTGAATATCTTCTGTTTCTAGAATCTCTAATGCTTCCACACCGTTCCTCGCTTGAAAGACGGCGATATCCTCATTGCGCAAATAAATTTTGATAGCTTCTCTAATTTCTGCTTCGTCATCTACGACTAGTACTTGATATTTTGGCATCTGTTATCCACCTTTTCTTCACGTTCCTTTCATTGTGTCATAGGCTTATCTTACAAACAACTTGTTACAAATAATAAAACGGAAATCTTACAAAAGTCTTAAGATGTAGCAAGTCCTGCTGTTCAAACAACAAAAACCCCCTTCACTAATGTGTAAAGGGGGAGCTGAAACATCTATTAATGGCTGATTTGCCAAGGCCGTTTGGCAGGAGCAGGTACACCTGTCGGAAAGTGAGAAGGGTAGGAATGCCTACATGAGTGTGTGGTCGAATGTTCACGGCGTACGACCTTGGGGATGGCACTTTGTTCAATACGCTGGCGTAATGCGCCGGAGGAAGTGATTAATCCGGGTCGAGTGTACAATCTAACGGCGTCCTTTGTGCAAAACGGACAATCAATGATTTCGGTAGCATGCTTCATGTTCATTGTCTCTTCAAATAGGCCGCAATCCTGACAGTGAAAGACGTAGGTTGGCATTAATAGCTCCTTTCTTTTGAATCACGCATGAGCGCTCAACACGATTATTTTGGTAAAATATCTCGATCAAAAATGGAGGTGGGAAGCCACAGTGTGCAACAAGCATTGGGTACGGTTGAGATTCACATTTGGAATATCACTGGGGTCGTCATTATTTAAGATTTGCCCATCAGTTCAGTCTTTGCATTCCATTCGAAAGACTGCTCCAGGATTTACAGAAACAATGGCGGGAATGTCTGGATGCCAACGATTATGACCAGGAGTGACCTGATCCTCCATAGGCTTGTTCAGATCTACTTGAAATAAAACCTCCGGCATAGAAGACCTCCTTTTACTGTATAGCCTTGTTATCCATTCCTATGTGGACAAGGATAAAATCATTACTGATTGAATGAAATGGTTTCTTGTTTGGATATGTTGGTAGATAGAGGTACAATAAGAGCTAACCAAAAGACTAGAGATTATAGGGGATATGCGATGAATAATATTTTTAAGATATTCAAAAGAGACGTGAAAAAAATTGCGACGAATTGGGCTGCTGCCATTATTATTTGTGGACTTGTTTTCTTACCGTCTCTTTATGCGTGGTTTAACATTAAGGCTTCTTGGGACCCGTATGGACAAACGAGCGGTATTAAGATTGCTGTGTCTAATCTGGATAAGGGAGCAGAACTGCGCGGGAACAAGCTTAATATTGGAGAAGAGATCATTACCTCGTTACAAGAGAATAAAAAGATAGGCTGGGTATTCACCGATGCGGATAATGCCCTAAGAGGAGTAGAGCATGGTGAATATTACGCGAGTATCACCATACCTGCTAATTTTTCAGAACGAATCGCAACAGTGCTGTCCAAAAATCCGCAAAAGGCGGAAATTATCTATAACGTAAATGAAAAAATCAACGCTATCTCACCTAAAATAACGGCTAAAGGGGCAAGTGGTGTAACGGAGGAGGTCAATCGCAATTTTATCAAGACAGCCAACGGCACCATTTTCCGCATATTTAACGAGATTGGCATTCAGTTAGAGAGCGAGCTACCAACGATTAGACGACTAATTGAACTTGTATATAAAGTAGAAGCCTCCTTCCCGGAAGTGCATAAAGTGATTTCTACAGCAAGTGCCGATTTGAAAAAAGCGGATGACATCTTAAAGAAGGCGCAAAGTAATCTGCCGGTAGTGACGCAGCTTGCACAAGATGCCGAAAAGCTTTCTGTTCACGTAGGTGAGTTCTTGGATCACAGTGCAGATGCTATCGGAACGCTGACACCTACCATCAAAGAGAACTTACTTTTGATTCAACAAACCGCTGTGCTAAGCGAAAAGTTGTTAGGCATACTGCAAGATGTAAGCTTTGTGCCAAGTTTGGCTAAAGTAGAGCTGGATCGTACTGCTGAACGCTTGGACAGAGCGCTTAGCGTTACCAATCGTTTGATAGGAGTGTTTGAGCCACTATCCAATTTGACTGGGAAACGACTGCATTTTGTTACGGATAAGCTTAAAGATATAAAATCAACGTTTGAAAAGCAGCAGACGATTGTCACCTCCATAGCAGATGCGCTTGATCGCGGTGAACGGCCGGCTCAACAGCTAGTGGATCAGTTTATGCAGCTCTCAAGAAATACCTCGCAGGCGATTGATGACCTTCTCAATCGATTTGATACGCAGATTGAACCGCTTATCATGGAGGGCATCGAAAAGGCGAAACAGGATGCTAATCAAGCAAGAGCGGTGATCAAGGATGCAATTGCCAGCATACCGGATGTGCAACAGATTTTACAGGATGCCGCGAAGGGACTTTCTTTGGGAAGTAAGGATTTATTGCTGCTTCAAAAAAATCTTCCTGAGATAGAAGCAAAAATTAAAGATGTAGCCAAGCGGATACGAGCCTTAGAAAAAGAGGGCAACTTAGAAGAAGTAATTGATCTGTTGAAGAGAAATGCAGAGAAAGAAAGCCAGTTTTTCGCAGAACCCGTTATTTTAAAAGAAAATCGGATGTTCCCGATTCCGAATTACGGTTCAGCAATGTCGCCGTTTTTTACCACACTATCCCTGTGGGTGGGTGCCTTGCTTCTTGTTTCATTATTAAGCGTAGAGGTTCATGATGAGAAGCATGTCTTTAAAAGCTACGAGGTCTATTTTGGCAGGTATCTGACCTTTGGCCTATTAGCTATGCTCCAGTCTGTTATGGTCACGATGGGGGATATCTATATACTGGGTGCCTATGTAGCAAATAAAATGTGGTTTGTATTATTTGGTTTAATCATTAGCGCGGTGTTCATGCTGATTGTTTATACGCTGGTCTCCGTTTTTGGAAATGTAGGGAAGGCGATGGCAATTGTGCTTCTGGTACTCCAGCTTGCTGGGTCTGGAGGGACATTCCCGATTCAGGTTACACCTCCATTTTTTCAAGCGATCTATCCATTTTTACCCTTTACGTATGCTATTAGTATGATGCGAGAAGCGGTTGGTGGCATTCTATGGGATATTATCAACAGAGATATCATCATGATGACTGTCTATGCTGGAATTGCTTTGATCATCGGATTGGCTTTGAAGAAATTCATAAACCGATCATCAGCTAAATTAGTGAAAAAAGCTAAGGAAAGTCAACTGATTCATTAGTACAACCTAGCCAGGATCATTCAGTATGTTTCTCAACCAAATGAAAGACCGTTCCCCAGCTTGCGGGAACGGTCTTTTACAAATCATTTGTGAGTATAATGAATCATATCTCACAGGAATCATGTTTGATTACTTGTTTGGAAGTAGCTCAGCTTTTGTTTTACCTACTAGAATTGTTGATTCAGTAGGAATCCACATACCTGTGTTTTCATCGCGACCTTGTAGTACGTATTTAGGGTTTGGTCTGTTCATTTCATCCACAGCTTGTTTGGAAACCTTGCCAATATTTCCTTCTTTTAGAAGATTAAGAATTAGAACTAATTTTGTATCAGGGAATTGAGTCATCATTTCGTAGTCACCGTTGCTGTCGCCGCCAATGAATAGAGGACCGTTTCCACCGTGTTTTTTAGCAATTTCTGCTTTAATTACTTCTGTTTTTCCGCCATAAACGGTTTTGTACCAGTTCTTTTTGTATACGGGTTGCATAACGCCTTTTGCGTCTTTTTCCAATTCCATACCGATTACGTTTTCTTTTGGAATGTTATAGCCATACTTAGGATTTGATGCAAATACTTCTACTACTTCTTTCATAGAAGCAGACACTACATAAACATCAATTCCATTAGAACGGAACGTATTCATCATGGAAGCAACCTCTGGAGATAGACGAAGACCAGATGTATATGTAACGCTGATTACGCCAGCTTTACCGCTTAGTTTTTTAGGGCTTGTATAGTTGATTTTGCGGATAGAGTCACCAAGACCGTAGTCATTGGAACGTTCAGCCAACTCATGAACTTCATCAACGCTCATGTTAGTCAAGAAGTAAAGAACCCAAGGATAACCTACATCGCTACCATGAGAACCGTTGATCGCTTCGTACAAGAAGTACATTTTTGTACGGAAGTCGATGAATTGGTCAGACTTAGTAACTTCCTCTAGGGATTTTTTACCTTTTAAGCCTTTATAGTTTTCATACAAGTATTTGTAGTCAGAAATGATGTCAGCAGAAACGTTTTCCATTGTGATTGCTTTGCCATCTACTGTTTTGTATTTGTCAGCAAAAGGACCTTTTGGAACGTTCATAACCAATACTTTTGCAAATTCTTCTGGTGTTAATTTGAAGATCAAGTGATTGATTTGATAAATAAGAAGCGCTTCTTGCGTATCGTGCATGATGCTAGTGTTATCCCAGTCAAATACAGCATAAGGCTTTTTATCTGCTTTGTAATTAGGACTTTTCACGCCATATTGGTCGATCATTTTTTGAACAGCAGCGTGAGTTTTGTCAGCCCATTTACCTTTATCAAGCAGTTGTAATTGCTGTTGAGCAATTTGTGTAGCAGCAGCTGTTGATAGTGGAGCTGCGAATGCTGGTGCTGCACCTAGCATAAGTGATAGAGATAGTCCAACACTTAGCAATACGTTTGTTTTTTTCATGATTTTCTCTCCTTTAATGATGTGAGTTTTCTTATAAACAATCGGGAATATCATGGATACTCCCGACTATTTGCGATGGAAGTCTTGCTAAATAGAGAGTATAAATATGCTGTTATACACGGAAACGCTCAATTAAGCTCGTTAATTCCTGAGATATTTGACGTAGTTCCTCAGATGATCCTTGAAGAGCCAGCATTGCAGTTACCTGAGACTCAGAGGATGCAGACACATTTTGCATGTAGTCAGCCGAAAGCTTAGCGATATGTGCTGTCTCATCTACAGAAGATGCAATCTCTTCACTGGCAGCAGACATTTCCTCTGAAATTGCCGAGTTATCATGGATTTGTTCAGTTATATTTTTGATTTGTTGAAGGATGCGTTGGAATGCTTCACCGGAATCCTGTACCATTTGAACACCGTTCGAGACGCTATGGTTTACATCATTCATAGAATCCATGGCACGATTGGTTTCTCCGTGTACTTCATTGATTAAGCTAGCAATCTTACCAGCAGATTCTGAAGATTGTTCGGCAAGCTTTCTTACTTCATCCGCAACAACAGCAAAACCTCTACCATGTTCTCCCGCACGAGCAGCCTCTATGCTTGCATTTAGAGCAAGAAGGTTGGTTTGGGAGGAGATGTCGGTAATCATATCTACAATTTTTACAATCTCGTTAGAACGATCCTGTAGGACCTTCACAACAGAGAGAGAATGCTCGACAGATACACCGATGTTGCTCATTTGCTGAACAGCGTGCTGTACGGTTTGGTTACCATTCTCAGCTTCTTGTGTTGTATCAAGCGAAAACTCTGCAATAGAGGAGGTGGATTCTGCAATTCGTTGAATACCCAGTGCCATTTCCTCCATGCCTTTAGCACTTTCCTCTGTACGCATGAGCTGATTATCTGCTCCGCTTGCTACTTCTTTTACGTTTTCAGCAATTTTATCGATAGCAATTATATTACTCTCCACATGAGCGGATACCTGCCCGGAGGAGGCTACCAGTTTTTTGGATGCGGATACAATCTCTGAAATCAGATACTTAATAGATAATTGCATGGATTGCAGAGAATTTGCTAGAGTACCTAACTCATCCTTACGTTGAAGTAAATGAGGCTGTACTTCCTTGGTTAAATCACCTTCTCCAATCTCCTGCATATGACCAATTAAGGTAACGATTGGCTTAGAGAACTTACCAGCTAGAATAATAGATGCAACCAAAGCAATAACGCCTAAAATTACACTCATGATCAAAATAAGGAAGAAGATATGATCAATGCTGCTATTAAGCTCGCGTTGTTCAATAAATGAAATATATTTCCAACCAGTTTTTGGAGAGGTATAGACGTTCGTTAAATAATTTTGATTTTCCATAACGACTTCTAGTTGACCTGTCGACATTTCACTAAGTTGGGCTAATGTTTTATTATCCAAATCTTTTACGTTTTTGGAGATCATATCCGGATATTGAGGGTTGGCAAGTACAGTACCCTCAGCGGAAATCATCATAACATAACCGGTCTCGCCAATTTTCATTTCCTTCAAGACTTCGGTTAAATTCAGCAGGTTTGTATCAATACCAAAAACCCCTACTGCTTTTCCAGTCATATCGCGAAGCTGTGTAACGATACTGACTGCAATAGTCTCTGTTCCTGTCAAGATATAAGGAGCAGTGATTACGGCCTTGCCTGGTTCTTTCATAGCATCTGCATACCAAGGACGGTCACGTGGGTCATAATGTGAGCTCATATTTTTGACAGGATACTGTGTATAACCGCTAGCCTCAGTGCCTATAAATAACGATGAAGTGTTGGGATGGGCTTGAATATAGCGTTTAAACTCTTGGGCCAGTTCTGCTTCTAAACCACCATTTGCCATAGCATCTATTTTAACTGTTCCAGTTTCGTTCTTATATGACTTGATCGATGCATCTGTTCTTTTCAACAGTGCAGAGTTTGCAAGCATGAGTACGTTTTCACGAATGGAATTAAAATAAATAGATACGCCATTATCCACTTGGGCTACTTCCTTGGTATTAGCATCCAAGAAGTCCTGATGAATCTGTCTTTTCATATCCAAGTAAACAATGCTACTAATAAGGGCAATCGGGATCGTGATGCATAAGACAAATGCAATGATTAACTTGGCTTTTATTGTATGAAACAAAGGCATTCCCTCCCACATGCAAGTAACCCCTATCAACTTTTTCCAAATAAAAGGAAATAGAGGCGGAATTTTATTTCTGTTCTATTAATTAATCGGATAAATCGGGAATAAAATGAAGGATTATTTCAAAGGTACATAACAATGTTAAATATTCGTTGAAAATTTATGATATTTCTGTGAAATTTTAAAAACATGATATGTAAGGGATTCTATTGGATTTAATCGTGTAAAAACAGGTGGTTTTTCGAGCGTTTTTACGTGAAATTTAAACATTATTTTCACAAAAAAATTATCATTTTAATGCATATTTTTAGGATAAATATGGTAAACAATGGTGATCACATTCATTTTCTTAACAAAATGCAGTTCTAAACTTAACAGGACCTACACAGCATATTAAAAAACAAAAGGTACGATACAACTAACAAGTAGATAGTGAAAAGGTTGGAGCTGGGGAGAAACCTCAATAGAAATTACCAAAAACTTTTTTAAAAGAAAGTGGATTGGCAGGTTCTATTTGAGGTTTTTTGTTTTTTAAACAGGAGGCGAATAGCAGACATGAATCAAGCGGAGTTTTACGCCAGATTAGCAAGGCATAAAATCATTGCATCCATTAAGCAGCCAAAATCGCTGGAACGTGCATTAGAGGCTCCCATCAGTGCTGTAGTGTTGTCAATCGGGAATCTAAACACAATGAAACGATACGTTGATCTGTTTAAATCGCACCAGATTCCCGTTTTTCTTCACCTAGAGCGCATTGGTGGTATTAGCTACGACCGGGAAGGCATGGCTTATGTAGGCGAGAATGTGAAGCCAACAGGCATTGTTGCAACGCGTAACACGCTGATTAAATTAGCAAAAAAGCATGGCCTGCTTACGATCCAACGTTTGTTCTTAGTTGACAGCGATTCGCTCAAATCTGGAATTCAATCGATTCAGGAAACTCAACCGGATGCGGTGGAGATCATGCCTGCCCTGCTGCCGGAGTATATCATTGAGTACCGCAATTCGCTTCAACAGCCAATTATTGCAGGCGGGCTGATCAAGAGGCGGGAGCAAATGGTGACTGCTCTTTCGCACGGTGCTATTGCTGTATCTGTAGGAAAACATCAGTTGTGGAAGGAGAATATGGGGAATGAACACTTGCAGCACTCTTCTATTTGATTTGGATGGAACCTTGCTGGATAGCAGGGAAGGTGTGATAGATGCGGTTTACTACACGATAGAAGAGCATTGTCCAGGCTTGTTTACCAGAGGGGAAATAACAGATCGGTTTGGCGAAGCCTTGGAGGAATTTTTACATGCCGTTGAAGCAAAAATCAATGAGCAGCAGGTACAAAAGACTGAACTGCCTGACCAATTCAAAGTAAGTCATTGGGATCGCACAGCATATTGCAAGGATTACTTTACGTACATGAAACGCCACAACCAACAGGTACAGTTGTTTCCATTTGTGAGAGAAGGGATAGAGGCACTCAAAAAACGAGGATTTCAGCTTGCTGTTGTCACTAACAAACAACGTGAGCTTGCTTTGCAAAACCTAGAAATAGCGGCGATTCTGCAACTAATGGACACAGTGGTCACGCTAGATGATGTGGTGCTTGGCAAGCCGTCTCCTGAGCCCATACAGAAGGCGATGGCAATCCTAGGGACCGTCCCTGAAGCGACACTCATGATTGGTGACAGTAGGTATGATCTGTTATCTGCTCGTGCGGCAGGTGTGCGCAGCGTTTTGTTGGAGTGGTACGGAGCAGATCAACGAATCCAAGAGGAGCCTCATTATCGATTTCAAACATTCCAAATGCTTGTCGATGAACTGCTGTTAGCCAGTGTACAAGGAAAGGGTGAGTAGAGTGGCAGAAGTTGTGCTGAAGCAGGTAGTGAAGTCCTATCAGCATCAACAGGTGGTAAAGGGGATGGATTTGGTGATTCCGGAGGGCTCCTTTACCGTTCTTGTTGGTCCATCAGGCTGTGGAAAATCAACTACGTTACGAATGATAGCTGGACTTGAGAGAGTGACCAAAGGCGAAATTTGGATAGGTAAGCAAAAGGTGAACGATGTACCACCCGGTAAACGAGATTTAGCCATGGTGTTTCAAAACTACGCGCTGTACCCCACGATGACAGTCTTTGACAATATTGGCTTTGGAGTAAGAAACCGAGGCATTTCGAAAAAGGAATGCAAGCGACTGGTCGAGGAAATTGCTGAAATCGTAGGGCTTCAGGATTACTTGCATCGTAAGCCGGCCCAATTATCAGGAGGTCAGCGCCAGCGTGTGGCTTTAGCTAGAGCCATGGTGAAAAAGCCAAAGGTGTTTCTCATGGATGAGCCCTTATCTAATCTTGATGCGAAATTGCGGAATCAGATGCGTGTAGAATTAACCAGCCTGCATAAACAGCTAGGCACTACATTCATCTATGTGACACATGATCAGGTAGAAGCAATGACGATGGGCGATCAAATCGTGGTCATGAATGAAGGGGAAATTAAGCAGGTGGCCTCTCCGATCAAGCTCTACCATGAGCCGGAAAATCTGTTTGTTGCCCAGTTTATCGGGTCCCCTTCTATGAACATTTGTCAACAGAAGGATCACGCAGGATTACTAGTAGGTTTTCGCCCGGAAAAAGTGATGATCACGCCAGAGCAAGGATTGGTACAACATGAACATATGCCGCAATCATCTGGCTCGGACTTTTCTAGTAGAGGCCGTATTATTTCGCGGGAAATTCTTGGTTCCGATGTATTGTATTACGTACAGACAGATTCAGATCAGATCGTAGTCAAAAAGGAGGCAGACCAGCTTCTTTCCTCAGGGGCCGATGTTATTGTATCCGTGCCTCCTGAACACCTGTATCTCTTCGATCCAGCTACAGGAATGCGTAAGAATCCTCCCCATCCTCCTTATCAAAAGTCTGCGATTGCAGGAGGATTGGTCTAAATGGAAAAGGTGGCTGCATCAGAAACCAAATCGCTGCCTACTCCATCGGTCTGGTCTCGGGAACAGATGATGAAAACGAAATTTTTGGAACATGTGCGCCCTTATGCATACATTACTCCTGCTTTGTTGTTTTTTACGCTTTTTTTCTTATTTCCGATCGGTTACATGATTTATCTTAGCTTTCATGATTGGTCGTTGTTGAATTTGGGTGAGATCGAATGGGTAGGCTTTGCTAACTTTCGAGAGCTATTTTATGAACCAGATTTTCATCTCGTATTTTTCAATACGATTGTGTTCACTATTGGTACTGTGTCTATCAGTATTTTGCTAGCATTTTTTCTGGCTCTTTGGCTAAATCGAACAGCTAAAATTTATGGAATCATGCAAGCCGCGGTTTTTAGCCCGCATATCATTTCTCTGGTGTCAGTGTCCATGCTTTGGATGTGGCTAATGGACCCGCAATACGGTTTATTGAACGCTCTTTTGGAATTCATCGGATTACCTGCTTATACATGGCTTAGTGATACCAAAAGTGCGCTGATTTCACTCATTCTAGTCAGCGTTTGGAAGGGGGTAGGCTATAACACGCTAGTCTTTATTGCGGGACTGCAAAGCATACCGAAAGATCTCTACGAGGCGGCCAGTTTAGATCAGGCAAGTAGATGGAAAACGCTACGCAAAATTACGCTGCCGATGCTGTCCCCCACTTTATTTTTTCTAACGGTCATTAACATCATCTCCTCCTTTCAAGTTTTTGACACGATTTATATCATGACGCAGGGAGGTCCTGTTAATAGCACAAATATGCTTGTCTTCTATATCTATGAACAGGGAATGGATTTCTACAATGGGGGGATTGCTTCGGCCGCGTCTGTTTTACTATTGGGACTCATTGGAGTGGTCACTCTTCTGCACTTTTTATTTGTGGAAAAACGTGTTCACTATCGCTAAAGGAGAGATGACAAGTGAAGCAAATAGGATACCTTTCGCTTCAAGCGCTTGAATGGATGCTGTTACTAGCCGTATCGCTCATCTTTGTCTTTCCTTTTCTATGGATGGCGTTGACTGCTTTTAAAACATTGCCGGAGGTCTTCCAATTTCCGCCTACCTGGTGGCCTGAGTCTTTGCAGTTTCAGAACTTTGTAATTGCTTGGAACTCGGGGCCATTCTTTACTTATTTACTAAACAGCCTGCTGGTAGCAGTTGGTATTTTAATTTTTCAAATCTTAACGGCTGTGCCTGCTGCCTATGCATTTGCAAGGTATCGCTTTCGGGGAAGAAATTTTTTGTTTGGCGTCACCTTAATCGCTCTGATGATTCCGCCTCAGGTGATCTTTCTGCCGATCTACGTGGAGATGAGCAATTGGGGGCTCGTGAACACCTTATGGTCATTGATATTACCTTATGGAGCGAGTGCCTTCGGTATTTTTTTATTACGTCAGGCCTTTATGCAGGTACCAGACGAGGTAATTGAGGCGGCACGGTTGGATCATGCATCTGAGTGGAAAATCATGTGGACCATTATGGCTCCTATGGCAAAGCATGTGCTGGTCACATTTGGACTATTTAGCTTCATTTATCACTGGAATGATTACTTTTGGCCGCTCATCATGACCAACAGTAACGAGGTGCGCACATTACCGATAGGAATTTCCATGCTGAAAGCGGCTGACGGAGGCAGTCAGTGGAATGTGATTATGGCGGGGAATATGATTTTGGTGTTCCCGATACTGCTGATTTTCTTTTTTGCTCAGCGCCATATTATTAGCGCGTTTGTTTATCAATCCAAATAACGTAATGTCAAGGAGGGCAAGAACGTGAAAAAGTGGGGCTTATCTATTCTAATGTGTACAGTAGGCTTGTCAGGAATGCTAGCGGGATGTGCTCAGCAGCAGGCAGTAGGAACTACTGAACAGCGGACAGCAGCAAGTCAGGAAGCAACAGCAGCTACCCAGCCTGTTGAGATTGATTTCTGGTATGCAGTAGGCGGTCATAATGGGGAAATGGTTCAAAAGCTTGTAAAGGAATTTAATCAAACGCATAAGGATATTGTGGTGAAGCCCTCTTATCAAGGAAGCTACTACGAGAATCATACTAAGGTGCTGTCAGCGGTCACAGCCGGGAATCAGCCTGATGTTACGATGGTTGAGATTGCTTCCATTGGAGCCTTTGCGGATGCGAGGGTGTTAGAGGACCTAGGGCCGTATGCCGCTGGAGAAGAGAAGAAATACAATCCTGGTCTTATGGGCAACTCCTATTGGAAGGAGAAATTATATGCCGTTCCCTTTAACCGTTCCACTCCTTTGCTATATCTCAATCGCGATTTATTGAAGAAAGAAGGACTTGATCCAAATGGTCCAAAAACCTGGGAGGAATTACGTCAATTTTCTCAGAAGCTCACAAAAAAGGAAGGCGGAAAAACGAAAAGATACGGATTTTCTACGCCCATCGATATTTGGTTCTATGAAGCGCTGGTATTTGAGAGCGGCGGACAAATTTTAAGCGAGGACGGCAAGAGCTTAATGATTCATACAGAGGCAGGTAAAGCGCCGTTGGAATTTTGGATGAGCATGTTACAAGAAGGGATCATGAAAGCTCCTCCAGGTGAGAAGTACAATGCATGGGATGTAGCCGCGCAGGATTTCTTAAATCAGCAAGTAGGGATGATCTTTACAACCACCGGTGAGCTGAAGGGCATGCGGGAAAAGGCCAAGTTTGATGTAGGAACGGCCTTCCTGCCTGCTAATAAGGATTTCGGAGTACCAGCAGGTGGGGCAAATCTAGTAATTCTACAAAAATCATCTGAAAAAGAAAAGAAGGCGGCGTGGGAGTTCGTGAAGTGGATTACTGATACGCCGCAAACCAGTGTATGGTCAGCGGAAACAGGATACATGCCAGTCACATCAGAGGCAATTCAATCAGATGAGATGAAAAAAGTGTATGAACAGGATCCGAACTTCCAAGTAGCTGTGAAGCAGTTAGAGTATGGTAAGCCACGCCCAATGGTACCGGGCTATAAAGAGCTACAGGAAGTCATTATGACAGAAATTCAGCGTGTAATTTTAGGTCAGGCTAGTATTGACGAGGCACTATCCAAAGCTGTGGAAAAGGGGCAAAAATTGTTGAAGAAATAGGGGGGAATCTCATATGAGCTATTGCATGGCACACCGAGGCTGGTCAGGGAGGGCACCTGAAAATACGATGGCAGCTATTAAGCTTGCCTTAGCAGAACCGGGTATTCAGGCGATTGAGGTAGATGTACAGCTATCCAAGGATGAGATTCCTGTGCTTATTCATGATTTTACGCTAGAACGCACCACAAACGGATCAGGGCTAGTTAAAGATCATACATTTGAGCAATTGCGTCAGTGGAGTGCAGGAAGCTGGTTTGCTGAGGAATTTTCTGATGAAACCATCCCCGCCTTAGAGGAATTGTTTCAAGCTGTTTCACAGCATACTTGTCGCCTTAATGTAGAGCTAAAGACAGCAGGAAATCTATATCCGCGTCTAGCGGAAAAGGTCGTGGAGCTGGTAGAAGCATATGAGCTTTATTCACAGGTTTGTCTCACCTCTTTTGATCACGAAATCATAAAAAAGGTCAAAGAACTACAACCCTCGATGAAAACGGGGTTAATTATAGCGGGCAAACCAGTTCTGTTACGTGAACAGCTAGAGGAAACAGGAGCAACCATTCTGTCCATGGCCTATCCTTATCTGACAAAAGATTTTGTACACATAATGCTGGAGCAAAACTACGAGATATTTGCTTGGACGATTGATGATGAACATGAGATAAGGCGAATAAGCGAATGGCATCCCCATCTATATATTTGCACCAATCATCCTGACCGAATGCTTTCTTGGCACGCTGAACGAAAAGAGTCGGAGTAAAAAAATAGAAGGTTGAACCAAGAAGAGCAGTTACATGTAACCGATGTAACTGCTCTTTTTATTTTTTTGATAGATATTTATAAAAGCGCTTTATTTGGTAATGATAATTTTTATGCTTCATGATTATGTTTTAGATTTTTTAACTATTAATGAAAAGACAAAAATATTTTGATTTCGTTATAGGAATGGCTCAAATCCTCCTATATAATTTACAAGGGGAAATAGTAGTTCCCTGTATATTTTTTCATTTTAGGAAGGAGAAATTCTTGATTATGGGAGCGGATGAGAAAAAACTCCGATGGTATAATATTGCGTTAATGGCGTTTGTAGCAGTTTGGGGCTTTGGCAACGTTGTTAATAACTATGCCAACCAAGGATTACAAGTCATTACCTCTTGGGTTTTGATAATTGCCTTATATTTTATTCCTTATGCCTTAATGGTGGGTCAATTAGGTTCTACCTTTAAAGATGGTAAGGGTGGTGTTAGTACCTGGATTAAAGAAACGATGGGGCCTAATATTGCCTATTTGGCAGCATGGACCTACTGGGCTGTTCACATTCCATATCTAGCACAAAAGCCTCAGGCTATCTTGATTGCACTAGGCTGGACATTTACAGGCAGTGGTAAGGTACTCGACCAATATTCTACGTTGGTCATTCAATTAGCTTGTTTAGTTATCTTTTTACTCTTTGTATGGATTGCTTCTAAAGGTATTTCGTCCTTAAAGCGAATTGGGACCGTTGCCGGTATTTCTGTATTTGTGATGTCCTTGTTGTACATTTTGCTAGCTGTTACGGCACCAGCACTCACAGGTGTAAGTGTTGCAACAACCAATATGACGGTCAGCACATTCATTCCTGAATTTAATTTTGCTTATTTTACTACCTTATCCATGCTGGTCTTTGCGGTAGGCGGGGCAGAGAAGATCGCACCGTATGTCAACTTCACGAATAACCCAACTCGTGAGTTCCCAAGGGGGATGTTGATTCTAGCGATCATGGTTGCTGTCTGTGCGCTCTTAGGCTCGTATGCTATGGGGATTATGTTTGATGCGAATAACATTCCTGCTGACTTAAAAATGAATGGTCAATATTATGCGTTCCAAATGCTAGGTAATTACTATGGAATTGGTAACACGTTCTTAATTTTGTATGCGATTTCTAATACCTTGGCTCAAATTTCAGCATTGGCATTCTCGATTGATGCGCCATTGAAGGTATTATTATTAGATGCTGATGAAAGATACATTCCAAGAAAGCTTTTGAAAAGCAATGACAAGGGCGTCCCTACTAATGGTTATATCCTAACTACGGTGTTAGTAGGTATTCTCATCATCGTACCAGCTCTGGGTATCCGTAATATGAATACATTGTTTGACTGGTTGCTAGACTTAAATTCTGTAGTAATGCCGCTTCGTTACCTATGGGTATTTGCAGCCTATATTGCTGTAATGAAAATGGCTGATAAATTTACGTCTGAATATCAATTCGTGAAAAATAATAAGTTTGGTCTACTGATTGGTGGATGGTGCTTTTTCTTCACTGCGTTTGCTTGCTTGATGGGGATGTTCCCGAAAGTACCTGCTTTTACACCACAATGGTACTTCCAGATTACTCTTAATATCGCAACACCGCTCGTGCTGTTAGGTTTGGGTCTGATCCTGCCGTCGATTGCTAAACTGACAAATAATAAATAAGCGTAAGAACGAATCCATCCTGTGTTTATACATGGGGTGGATTTTTTCCTGTAAAAGTGCGTCATGCTTTTGTCAAAAAGAGAGAAGGGACAAGGGGAAAATCCTCAGTACAATGAAAGGGAGGATAAACATCGAAAGGGTGTTTTTGATGGAGCAACAGCTAAGGAATACAGAAGATCATGAGCCGAAAAATCAAATTCCCGTGGCTTTTTTAGAGCAAATGGAGCTTGCAACAGACTGGCTGCATCGAAGAGGGGCTTTTCTAACAACCAAGGACAAGGAAGAAATCAACACGATGACAATTGCTTGGGGTAGCATTGGTTTTCTATTTGGAAAACCCACGCTGACCGTGATGGTGCGTAAAAGTAGGCATACCACCCAGCTTTTACAGGCTTCCAAGGAATTTACGGTTAGTGTTCCTTTTTCAGAAGATATGGGGGAAAAGCTCTTTGCCTGTGGAACACAATCTGGTCGTACGGTGGATAAAATCTCTACATGCCAATTAACCGTTGTAGACTCTCAGGTCATTGATACACCTGTGATCGGCGACTGTGAGCGTTATTATGAATGTAAGGTGATCGTGGCTCAAGAAATTACGGCACCTGTCCTGTCCGAAGAGATTAGGCAGGAGCATGTGATAGCAGATGATCCTTATTATTGTTATATCGGTGAGATCGTTCATTGCTAGGGACACGGAGGGGCAAATTACACGACAGGTGTTTAAAGAGATCCTGTATTTGTCGCAGAATACGACAGTAGGGAAGGTCGGTCCAAGCTGTGCCTATGCAAGACGATCATGGTAAAGTATATGTCGGAATGAGTAAATAAAATTTCTCAAACGCTAGGAGAAAGGTGGTTCATATGCAACAATCTATCATTGAAATTAGTAAAAGTGTGCTGCAAAGCTCGTTGGGCGTAAAAGCTGGTGAAACTCTTTTAGTTGTAACGGATGACTCCAAGAAAAACCTAGCGGAGGCTCTCTATGAGGCAGGAAGAAGTCTAGGAGCCCAAGCCTTACTTATGGTTATGCAGGAGCGTACCAAATCGGGGGAGGAGCCTCCTGAAGCCGTAGCGATCGCTATGACGAAGGCTGATGTAGTGATTGGGATTACCAAGCATTCGCTCACTCATACGCATGCCCGAAAAAATGCGGTAGCAGCAGGAGCTAGGGTGGCTACGATGCCAGGAATAACAGAGGATATGTTCATGGCAGGCGCTATTGCGGCCGATTATGCAAAAGTAAAAGAACTGACTGAAGAAGTAGCTAGCATGCTGACAGAAGCTAAGCAAGTAAGAATTGACAAAGCGGGTTATTCCCTAAGCTTTTCCATTGAGCAAAGAAAAGGGATTCCCAGTACCGGTGTGTATGTGAATCCCGGAGAATCGGGCAATCTGCCGTCCGGAGAAGCTTATATCGCCCCTTTAGAGGGAACAGCTACCGGGCAAATCCTTGTAGATGGTTCCATTGCTGGGATTGGAAAATTAACAGAACCTGTCTTGCTTACAATTGATAAAGGACGCATTGTCTCTGCAGAAGGCCCAAGCGGAAAACAGCTTTTGGAATTGCTGGGCGATGGAGATGGCCGATTATTAGCCGAGTTTGGAGTAGGGACGAATGATAAAGCTCGTATTACTGGGGTTGTTTTAGAGGATGAAAAGGTATACAGCACAATTCATGTAGCGTTTGGAAGCAACAATACCTTTGGGGGAGTCATCTCAGCAGGTGTACATATTGATTGTGTTGTAATGGAGCCAGACTTCTATTTAGATGAGCAGAAAGTAATGGAACAGGGAGCCTTGCTTGGCGTGTAGGTTAAAAAAGCATGAGAGAAAAAGAGCGTTAGCTAGGCTGACGCTCTTTTTGCTGATCACCTGGTTATTTGCAAAATAAGTGTACGAAGCTGTTGAATCTATTGTTTCTACATGGCTTGCAAGCCAGCCTGATTTAAGAAGTTCCAAGGCTTGTTGTAATGCGGTTGGAAGAAGAAATCGACAAAGGCAAGCTGGTCGATTGTCATATGATTTTGGATGCAGACAGATAAGGTATTCATGGATTGCGTTAAATCAGCCTTGGACATGATTTGGGCTCCGAGAATGCGGCGAGAAGTCTCTTCAAAGACTACTTTTAGTAAGACCTTTTCATGCTCTGGCATGAATTCTGGTCGATAGCTGTCTTCAATTGTGACAGTTTTCACATTGATAGCCAAGTCTGAAGCAGCCCCTTCTGTTACTCCAGTAGAAGCAATGTTATAATCATAGATTTTAATCCCGGATGTTCCTTGTGTGCCCATATAAGCCATGGTAGGGGCTACTAGATTCTTAGCAACTAGTGTACCCATACGTACAGCATTAGTGGCTAGGGGAATATAGGTGTGTTGCCCGGTAGGGTTGTAGCGAATCGCACAACTGTCTCCAGCAGCATACACATCCGTTTTGCTAGTTTGCATGTATTCATTTACGATAATGGCTCCGTTACTCAACATATCGACTTGTCCTGTAAGCAAGCCTGTATTGGGACGAAAGCCAATGCATAGAATCACCAAGTCAGCCTCGTATTCGCCTTTTGTGGTGATGACTTTTGTCACTTTACCGTCCATGCCATCAAATTTCGTAACAGTTTGACCTAGAGCAAGTGTAACACCATGATCCAGTAATTCTTTTTCGGTAACTTGAGTAAATTCTTCATCAAGATAACGGTTTAGAATCCGATCAGCACTATCAATGAGAGTCACCTGCTTGCCATTCATTTCAAAGGCCTCGACTAATTCAATCCCAATGTATCCGGCCCCAACGACGACTACATTTTTAGCTGTTTTTGCCTTTTCAATAATGGTATTGGAGTGGTTAAAATTCTTGGACAGTACGATATTGTCTAGCTCAATTCCTGCTAAGTTAGGCATGATTGGCCAAGAACCAGTAGTAACGATTAATTTATCATAGGAATCTATGATCTCTTCATTTGTATTTAAATTGCGAACGACCAATGTTTTTTGATCGGTATCTATTGAGATCACATCGTGGCGCATATTGGTAACCACGCCAAGCTCAGCTAATTTCTCTGGGGAAGAGTAGAACAAGCCTTGCGGGTCTTTCACTACACCACCTACATACAAGGCAATACCGCAAGAAAGAAAGGAGATATTATCATTTCGTTCATAAACGGTAATGTGAGCATCTGGATATAACTTAGCAGCAGTAACAATAGCGGCAGTTCCGGCATGTGTGCATCCAATAACAGCAATTCTCATAGCTAGTCCTCCAAGCAGTTAGGATTTATGTGCAAGTCTGTTATTCCTCTTTTTACGATAAACACTGTTGTAATAGTGTTTATGCTGTTTATTATAGGAGCGTATTAGTAAAGATGACAGTGAACGTTTTGTGAATGTTATCACATTCACAACCGTTGCTTTTTTCACTATGCACGTTCTGCTATAAATAGGGTAAGAACCGCATACATACAAGAATAAAAGCAGATAAAGTTCTTTTGAATCCAGATGAGGCACTTGTCTGATTATGACAGAAAATACCTTACATTTGAAAAAAACGAGATAAGAAGGGTGCATGGATGGACTTAGAAAAATATGGTGTGAAATTATTCACATACATTAGAACATCTACTGTTTATACTACCATCGAAGGATAACGTTATTGCTTTCATATAAAAAAGAGAAGAAAAAGGTACTGAATATCCATTTATCAAGTAGTAGAAAAAAGGGAGGATTCAACATGAAGAAATGGATGTCTCTTATGATGGCTGCATTTTTGGCAGTTCCTGTGCTGTCTGGATGCGGTAGTGCAACGACTCCGGGTGCAACGGAAGGCAAGGCTACAACCGAGACAGCAACTCCTCAGGATGAAAGTACGGATATCGTAGTAATTGGTGCAGGCGGTGCAGGTCTATCGGCCGCGGTAGAAGCCACAAATGCTGGTGCCAAGGTAATCGTACTGGAAAAAATGCCGATGGTCGGAGGTAACACAACTCGCGCTACTGGAGGATTAAATGCAGCGGGAACGGAAGCACAAAAGAAAAAAGGAATTGAAGACAGCCAAGAGCTGTTTTACCAAGATACAATGAAGGGCGGATACAATAAGAATAACCCTGAGCTAGTAAAAATTCTGACTACGCAAGCGAAAGATTCTGTGGTTTGGCTAGAATCAATGGGTGCTGATTTATCTGACGTTGGCCGTGCGGGTGGAGCAAGTGTAAGCCGTATTCATCGTCCGACTGGCGGAGCGGCTGTAGGCTCTAATGTTATATCTACTTTAAAGAATAAAGTAAAAGAACAAAATATTGATGTCCGTGTCAAAAATAAAGCGGTCGCAATTATCAAAGATCAACAGGGCAAAGTTACTGGTGTAACAGCCGAGAATAAAGATGGTAAGGCTTACACGATTAATGCAAAGGTGGTCATTTTAGCTACAGGTGGTTTTTCAGCTAATCAGGAGATGGTTATTTCCTATAAACCAGAGCTAAAAGGCTTTGCGACAACCAACCATCCAGGAGCATTGGGTGAAGGGATTACGTTGGGCGAAAGCGTTGGTGCCAATTTAGTTGATATGGCTGAAATCCAAACCCACCCAACAGTTGTTCCTGAAAAAGGTGTGATGGTAACAGAAGCTGTTCGCGGAAATGGAGCTATCCTAATCAATAAAGACGGGAAACGTTTCATCAACGAGCTATTAACTCGTGACGTAGTGTCTAAAGGTATTTTGGATCAAAAAGATGGTGTTGCTTACCTGTTCTTTGATGACGGATTAAGAAAAGGTCTAAAAGCGGTAGAAGAGTACTTCAACATGCAGCTAGTAACAGAAGCTGATTCTGTCGAAGAGCTGGCTGGTAAAATCGGTGTAGATAAAGACGCTATGATGAAAAGCGTAAAAACATATAATGATGCGGTAGCAGCGAAACAAGATAAGGAATTTAAGCGTGATGACTTACCTCTTCAATTAAACCAAGGAAAGGTTTATGCCATTCAAGTAACTCCTGCGGTTCATCACACTATGGGTGGCCTACAAATCAACACCAATGCAGAAGTCATGAATAAAGAAGGCCAAATCATTAAGGGTCTTTATGCAGCTGGAGAAGTTACAGGTGGCGTACATGGTGGTAACCGCCTAGGTGGTAATGCTATGGCTGATATCGTAACATTTGGTCGCATTGCAGGACAAAATGCAGCAAAGGCCGCGAAGTAATCTTGAAAGCAAGAAATTGAGGAGAGAATGATTATGAAAAAACTATTTTATCTAGTAGCTATGCTAGCGATGGCGGCGATGGTGCTTGTTGGCTGTGGAGCGACAGCTGATACCGGTAAATTTAAGGACGGTTCATATGAAGGTGTGGCCCGCGGTGCTAGTAGCGATATTAAAGTGTCTGTAGAAGTGAAGGCAGGCAAAATCGATGGTATTAAGATCCTAGAGCATGAGGAAACCCAAAATCTGATTGAAGCTGTTATGGAGAACACGATCCCCGAGATCATCGAAAAACAAGGCACAGAGGGTGTAGAGGCTATCTCTGGTGCATCTAAATCTAGTAGTGCTGTAAAAGAGGCAGTTAATCAAGCCTTGGAAAAAGCGAAAAAGTAACATAGAAAGACAAAAGATAAGAGAAGGATTAGACCAGTAGCGGTAGCCGGTATGAACTAGTGAGTTATCAGATCAGCACGATTGACCTTATCTGTTCGGAGCATTATTACATTTCGTTACTTAAATAAGGGTTTTTTTGGAGTAAAACTCTTACAAAGAATATAGAAGGATGTAAGGCCGTTCCTGTAGGGAGCGGCTTTTCTTTATGAAAATATAACTCTCGCAGTGCTGGTCTAGTCGTATCTTTTTTCTCTTGTAATTGACGAACTAGCTAGCCCATCCTTACAATAAGATGCGTAAACGGTTACATAATGGATAAGAAAGGACGATCGAGATGGAACCAATACACCACATTATCATTGATACCGATCCGGGAATAGACGATGCAGTAGCAATTGCAGCAGCTCTGTTTCATGATCAGATAGATGTGAAATTAATCACCACAGTTGCTGGCAATGTGTCATGCGATAAGACTACCAATAATGCCTTAAAGCTCCTCGAATTCTTTCACAGTGATGTACCGGTTGCACAAGGGGCAATCAAGCCTCTATTACGGACACTAGAGGACTCTAGTCATATCCATGGCAACTCTGGGCTAGATGGATATGATTTTCCTCATCCAAAGAAGGAGACCCTTGGTATTCACGCTATTGAGGCAATGCGTGAAACCATTTTGAGCAGTAAGGAACCTATTACGTTAGTTCCTATTGGTCCGTTAACCAACATTGCTCTCCTATTATCTGTTTATCCAGAATGTAAGCAAAATATCAAAAGAATTGTGTTCATGGGTGGTTCAGCTTCACGCGGCAATCATTCTCCTGCGGCAGAGTTTAATATGTTTGTTGACCCGGAAGCAGCGAAGATAGTATTACAGTCGGGGCTTGATATTACAATGTGTGGTTTGGATGTAACAAGCCTAGCTACTTTAACGAAGGAAAACGTAGAAGCTTTAAAAGAGATGAACCGAACAGGTGAAATGCTCTATGGGTTATTTCAGCATTATCGCGGCGGTAGCTTAGCGACTGGCTTACATATGCATGATCTCTGCGCTATTGCGTATTTAGTAAAGCCAGAGCTTTTTGTCACAAAGAAATGCTTTGTAGATGTAGAAGTTAATGGGAGCTATACGGCTGGGGCGACTATCGTTGATCTGAAGAGCTATTATCAACAGCAAGCGAATGCAAAAGTATGCTTGGAGATTCGAGTAGAGGAATTCCGTCAGTGGTTTATGGAAATATTTACTAATCCGAGTGTTTTGTAAAAAGATAAATAAGTAAAAAGAAGAGGACACTACTGCCTGTAGTATCCTCTTCTTGTGTATATTCTCATGTTTTTCCATTCTTATTGCTAGGAGACCTCTTTTACTTTATTAGGATCACGTTCCCAGCATTCTGTATTAACTAGTCCTGGGATAGAATCAGAATAAAAGACTGGGTCTTGGCCTGCTTTTCGCTGTTGAACATAATCGGTCAGAGCAGCAAATGCATATTTTCCAAGTAGGAAAATAGCAATCAGGTTAAGGAGTGCCATCATCCCCATAAATAAATCAGCTAATGTCCAGACGATATCGTTTTGTGCCAAGGATCCAAACATGACCATTCCGATAACGCAAAGTCGATAGAGAAGCACCCACGTGCGAGATTCACTGCGAATAAAATCGATGTTAGTCTCACCATAATAGTAGTTACCAACAATGGAACTATACGCAAAAAAGAAAACAATTATGGCAACAAAGTAAACAGCCCAATAGCCGAGCTGAGTGCTTAGCGCCGCTTGTGTCAATTCAATTCCACCCATACCACTATCCACATAAATGCCAGATGTAAGAATAATAAACGCAGTTGCACTACATACCAACAAAGTATCTACATATACTCCCAGCGTTTGTAACAAGCCTTGTTTAACAGGATGTGTAATATCAGCAGTGGCTGCTGCATTAGGAGCACTACCCATCCCAGCTTCGTTAGAGAATAGTCCACGCTTGATTCCCATGCTAAGAGCCATACCAATACCGCCACCAAATGCTTCTTGTAGACCAAACGCATGACTTACTATGCTCATGAAGACAGCAGGAATTTGCTGATAATTCATAAGCATTACAAATAAGGCAATGCCAATATAAAGAGTTGCCATGATCGGTACAATCCATTTTGAGATAGCCGCTACGCGTTTTACTCCACCAAATACAACAATAGCAGTAAGGATACATAAAATGATACCCGTCGTTACTTTATCTACCCCGAAGGCCGTTTGCATAGCTGCCGTAATGGTATTGGCCTGTACGGCATTAAAGACAAACCCGAAGCAAAGCGTAATTAGAACAGCGAAGGTAATACCCATCCAGCGCTGATTTAAAGCTTTCTCCATGTAATAAGCAGGACCGCCTCTAAATCCATGCTTATCATGTACTTTATAAATCTGCGCCAGTGTGCATTCTACGAAGCTTGAAGCCGCTCCGACTGTAGCCAGCATCCACATCCAGAAGACTGCTCCAGGCCCACCAACTGCGATGGCAATAGCTACCCCAGCTAAATTTCCCGTTCCCACACGGGAGGCAGCACTCATACAAAAGGCTTGGAAAGAGGAAACCCCTTTTTTCTCCTGTGAATTACGATTAGCACCATCACCGAGCAGTCTAAACATTTCACCAATTAGGCGAATCTGCACAAATCTGGTACGAATCGTAAAATAAATTCCGACTGCAATGAGAATGAAAATGAGAATGTAAGTCCATAGGAAATCATTGCTAACAGATAATACTCTTTCTAATGATACCAAATGAAAGAGCCTCCTTTCTCCATAACCTTCCTAACATATTTTATCTATTTTAACATATATACACGTAAATAAAATTAGTAAAAGCTGATTATTTACTTTCGTGAAAAATTATGAATTATATATAAAAACTTAAAACGCTGTTGTTATAGGGTTTTTCCTACATATTTTTGTTTTAGCAGGAATGTGTAAAAAATTGCTACAATGAAAAAGATCAAGAGCCGATAAAGGAGGAATTCTCTTGTCAAATGGTTCCTATCCTATGATTGATGCGCATATACATGTAGATTCATATCATCCTGCCGATGCCCAGCGGATCATGGCTGAGTGTCAGTCATACGGGATTGAAAAGGTGATTTCTGTATCTATGAATCTATCATCATGTCTTGCAAATCGGGACTGGTTACAACGATATCCCGGCCGGGTTAACGTAGCATACGGTTTTCATCCTGAACAAAAATTGCCGGCGGAGGCAGAAATACAGCAATTGTTTGATTGGATTGACCAGCACCAAACGGAGATGGTAGCGATTGGGGAGGTAGGTTTGCCTTACTATACTCAATTAGAGGCCAGAAGGAATGAACAGACATTTAACCAAGAGCCATATATTCACTTACTGGAACGTTTTATTATGACAGCTAGTCGCTATGATAAACCGATTATCCTACACACTGTTTATGAGGATGCCGAAATAGCTTGTGAGCTGCTCGAAAAACATAATGTGACGAAAGCGCACTTTCATTGGTTTAAAGGCAGTAAGGCTACTACTTTAAGAATGAGTAGGAGTGGCTACTATATTTCTGTTACACCAGATGTTGTCTATGAGGACGAGATCCAGCAACTGATTCTACAATACCCCTTGGAACAAATTATGATAGAGACAGATGGCCCATGGCCGTTTGAGGGGCCGTTTACGGGCCAGCTTACCCATCCCGCTATGATGAAGGAGAGCTGTCAAGCTATCGCCCGTTTAAAAGGTCTAGCAGCCGAGGAGACGGCTTCTATCCTGTATCAAAATACAAAGCGTTTTTACAAGATATAAGATTCTTGTTTCTGTCATATCAATTGGTCAGAAGCAGGTGTAGTTTTTTCCTGTTTACGGCTAAACTAAAAAAGATTGGTTTATAAGCGAAGGTAGGTTGAACTAAAAAGTAGTAAACTGTATTATTTTACTTATACAAAATGGTACAAGGTACACGTTAACTTGGTGGAGAAAGGTTGATTTTAGTGGAAAACACTTCGGCATCATCAAATTTCATTCGTAACATAATTATTGATGATCTTGAATCAAAAAAAGTAGATGAGGTCGTGACAAGGTTTCCTCCAGAACCAAACGGCTACTTGCATATAGGCCATGCCAAATCTATTTGCTTAAACTTTGAGTTGGCGAAAGAATTTAACGGAAAAGCATTTTTACGTTTTGATGACACGAATCCTACGAAAGAGGATCAGGAATATGTAGAGTCCATCAAGGAAGATGTAAAGTGGCTTGGTTTTGAGTGGAATGAGCTGTATTTTGCATCTAATTATTTCGAGGAAATGTATGAACGTGCGATATTGCTGATTAAAAAGGGGAAAGCGTATGTTTGTGATCTGTCCGCGGAGCAAATGAGAGAATATCGCGGTACGTTAACACAGCCAGGCAAGGAAAGCCCGTATCGCAATCGCAGCATCGAGGAGAATCTGGATTTGTTCGAGCGCATGCGTAAGGGTGAATTTGCGGATGGAGAAAAGGTGTTGCGCGCTAAGATTGACATGACTTCTCCGAACATGAACATGCGTGACCCGGTTCTTTATCGTATCTCGCACGCTACTCACCATAACACAGGTGATACCTGGTGCATTTACCCGATGTATGACTATGCTCATCCATTAGAGGATGCAATTGAAGGGGTTACGCACTCTATCTGTACTCTTGAGTTTGAAGACCATCGCCCTTTGTATGACTGGGTAGTCGCTGAGACAGAAATGAAGCATGTACCGCACCAATACGAATTTGCACGTTTGAATCTAACGCAAACAGTAATGAGTAAGCGTAAATTAAAACAGCTCGTTGATGAAAACATTGTGGATGGATGGGATGATCCGCGAATGCCAACCATCTCAGGATTACGCCGCAGAGGATTTACTCCGGAATCTATCCGAACCTTTGCTAGAGAGATTGGTGTTGCTCGCAGCTACAGCGTAGTAGATTCTAAGATGCTGGATCATTTTATTCGTGAAGATCTAAAGCTAAAAGCACCACGCACAATGGGAGTAGTAAAACCGCTTAAAGTGGTAATTACTAACTATCCAGAGGGACAAGTGGAGTGGCTTGAAGCTGAAATTAATCCGGAAAACCCAGAGATGGGCTCTCGCTTGATTCCGTTTACGCGTGAAATTTATGTAGAGCAAGATGATTTCATGGAAAACCCACCAAATAAGTATTTCCGACTATTCCCGGGAAATGAAGTTCGACTCAAGCATGCTTATTTCATTAAATGCAACGAGGTCATTAAGGATGAGAACGGCAATGTTATAGAGCTTCACTGCACCTATGATCCTGAAACAAAGAGTGGCTCTGGTTTTACAGGACGCAAGGTAAAAGGGACACTTCATTGGGTAGATGCAACGCAAGCTATTCCTGCTGAGTTCCGTCTCTATGAACCATTGATTTTAGATGAAGAGGAAGAAGAGGGCAAAACCTTCCTTGATTATATCAATCCGTCATCTTTAGAGATTCTACAAGGATTTGTAGAGCCGAACATGGCAGAGGCAAAACCTCAAGATAAATTCCAATTTTTCCGCCATGGGTACTTCAATGTTGATCCGAAGCACACAACCGCTGATAAGCTGGTATTTAACTTGATTGTGTCACTGAAAAGTTCATTTGACCCAACGAAAAAATAAGCAAGCCCGATCAAGATGATCAAAAAAGCTGGTTCTTCCGTTCGAAGAGCCAGCTTTTTGTATCTTGTACGATTTATTTTGAAAGGCTTATTGCACATCCCGTTTTTTGAAGATCAGGATTGATAAATAAACCATCAGGGCAATATAAATAGCGATTATCATCAAGGAAAACCAGATGCCTAAATCGGGATAGGCAGGTACAGACAAGCGAGAGACTAACGGATTGTCAGAATACGCTTGTAAGTCCAGATGATTGAAAATCACAAACTTACCCCATACATATTTCTTGGTAAACATACTAACGATGGAACCGGAAAAGTATGCAATGATGGCTACACTAATCGCAAGTGCATTTGTCTTAAATATAGTTGCAGTGAAAAAAGATAGTGTAGCTAAAAAGAGTAATGCTGGAATGTTGTAAAAATAGGCTTGTAGTAATGTTATGAAGTCCAAACCGGCCATTGATTCTGTTCCGAAAAAGACTACTCCTACCAAACTGCTAAATAGCATCAAAAATAAAGTAGCAGCAACTAACATGATAAGAACTGTCACATATTTAGAAAGTAAAATGGTTGTACGGCTGCTAGGACGAATCAATAGTTGTTTAATAGTGCCTTCTTTATATTCGTCCGTCAGGATTTGAGAACCTATAACAAGGCCAAATAGAGTAATTAAAAAGCCAAGACCAATTTGCATGAAGACCGAGAATCCAGCATAGCCAATGCCAGATGTCATGTCTGTTGCATAAAATTTACCTATAAGTCCTGCTAATAAAACAAGAACGGCCAGTAAGGAGAAGAATAGCACGGTTTGTCTTTTCGCATTGAGCTTCATGATTTCATTTTGTATGAGATGGAAAAATTTCATCGCTATTTACCTCCTTTTGTCAGGGCTAAGAAGCGATCTTCCAGCGACTTGGTTCTAATTTTAATCTGATAGATAGGGCAATTGCTCTCTACTAAGCGTTGTACAATTACCGGAATGTCCGATTTTTCAATCTGAAGCAGAAGAAGCTTGTCGCTCATTACTTCAACTGTCCAATCGTGTAAAACGTCTACTGCTTGCTGACTGCTTTCTACTTCAAATTCAACAGATAGTCCTTTAACCTCTGTTGCCTGATTGTTAACAATCATTTCTTCAATAAATCGACCTTCTTGGATTACAAGAGCCCGGTCACACATCAGCTCTACTTCAGAGAGTAGGTGACTGGAGACTAGAATAGCGATATTTTCACGTTTGGCTAACTCCCGCAGATAGTCGCGGAGCTGGCGAATCCCTGCTGGGTCAAGGCCGTTTGTTGGTTCATCTAGAATCAAAATGGACGGATTGTGTAGCAGAGCTTGAGCAATTCCTAAGCGCTGGCGCATCCCTAGAGAATAGGTTTTTACCTTCTGATTGATAGCACCTGTCAGCTCTACAAGGTCAATAATTTGATGAATGCGTTCCTTGGATACTGGTTGAACAGCCATCCGGGCAAAGTGGATCATGTTCTGCATCCCGGTCATATAGCCATATAGTTCAGGGTTCTCCACGATAGCGCCGACATGAACCATTGCTTTTGACCGATCCTTTTTTATATTGTAACCTTCCACATATATTTCGCCTTCCGTAATGGAAGAGAGGCCAACAATCATGCGAATGGTGGTAGTTTTACCAGAACCATTGGGACCAAGAAAACCATATACCTCTCCACGTTGTACGGAGAACGTCAGGTCTCTAACAAGTGTTTTCCCCGCGACTCTTTTTGTCACGTTTTCTAATTTCACCACTGGTTGGTTAGACATTCAGTTTCCTCCCACATTTTTTAATAATCTTCTATTAGCAAAAGAAATAGACATAGAACATCCTTTTTTTGCTTTTACTAGACTATTATAGTTGAAAAACCTTTCATTGGACTTAACCTACTCTTAAACTTACCTTAAATAAGTGAATGTTACCATTTCAAAGACGTTTTTATTATGTTTGATTTTATCTAAGAATCGTTAAAACCAGATTAAGGTTAGACGCAAAATTAGAAAAGTAAGGTGAAGTGTAGACGGCCACCAGAACATGCCCTCTAGATTAACAGGGGGAGTAGTTATTATCGGCAAGGGAGGATTACGGTGCTTCGTGTTCCCTCCTTTCCCAGGTAAAGGGGAGGTGTAACACGTGTAGGATTTCTCTTTTATCGGGCATGGGCGTATGGTAACGAAACGGTTGAGATGTTTAATCAAGTCGCCTATGAACGCTATCTAAAAGGGGACTTGCATGTAAAAAGCCGCCTACGCAGGTGCGCAAGCGGCTATATAGAACGAAGTAACCAGTTCTTTACTTTTTAAAGATGCCCATTGGTTTGCCGATTGGTAGGAATTCACGACCAAAATGTGCATTAAGTACACAAGCAGCAGAACCATAGAAGGATGAGATAGAAATAAGTAGCTCTGATACTCCAGCAAGAGTATGCATTGGACCTTTAGCGATGCCAAGACTACTGAAAGTAAGTCCAATAAATAAGAAATCAATGAAAACAAAGATGATGAACAGGACTTTATTTGTTTCAGTGGCACCAATTGTCATGAATATGCTAAAGATGAGATATCCAAGGAAAGCAATCCCTAGATGTTTTCCATCTACTTTGGCAGCCATTTCCGTCCCGAAAACCCCCATCTGAATCATCCAAGATAATGCCATAGCAAACCAGAAAAAAGCAAAAGCACCGAAAGCCGTAGTACCAAAAATATTATTGCGTTTCGAATCATTGATGCAAGCAAATAACTGTGCAAATGCTCCTAAGAAAATAGCCCACGGTATAACCATGGATAGGCCTTCAGTGAAGCCAAGTTTTTGCATAGAAGCTACCAATGTTACCATCGCTAAACCAAACAAACCTAATGCCGATGGATCGCAGTTGGTAATCTTCACGGATTGAGTATTCATCCTAGTGTGTTTCCTCCCTATATCTTGCTACGAAAAAATACTTACTTATTCTAAGGCAAGGATAGGGGGATTTGCTATTGTAAATTCTAACAAATGTGTTACATTGCTATATTTGTTATATTCAAAAAACAACAAACGACTTTTTTATTTGGAAAAGCTATGTTCCATATTAGGAATCAAACACAAAGAAAGCAGTCCTGTTGATTGTCAGGCCTGCTTTTTTAGATAAAGAAGATGGATTACTCCTCCGTGCATGTTTTACTAGTGCTGGATTCAAAACAACTGCTGAAATAGCTGGAATCGCTAGAATGACTGGAGTGACTGGAAGAACTGGAAGGACTAGAATGACTGGAACGACTGGAAGAACTGGAAGGACTAGAATGACTGGAACGACTGGAACGACTAGAATGGCTGGAAGAACTGGAACGACTGGAACGACTGGAAGGACTAGAAGAACTGGAACAGCTAGAAAAGCTAGAATGGCTGGAGGAGGACGATTGGGAATGTGAGCAGCTCGAAGAACTAGATTTGTGATGGTGGTCACAACATTTTGCCCTCACTAGAACAATGACTCGCACAATTGCTGTGGAATGGCAAATCGGATCTATTACCAAGACTGTAAAGATATCTTTTCCAGTAAAATTGTGTTTTGGTTTATAAGCGTATCGACCATCGATTAAAAGTTTAAGACTACCGTGTTTTGGAGAAGACAGAAGTTTAAATAAGAGAGTGTTTCGGCTTGGATTAGCAATTTTAATAAACGATTTAATTCCTTCGCCTTGACGAACGACGATTCCATTATTTGCCGCCTGTAGTGGGAGGCAGGTTCCTTGGAAAGGTATCGTTACTACATTGGACAGGACAGTAATAGGAATTCGGCGCCCTTTTGAAAAGACCAGTGTACCAGTCAATCTTGCTTGACTACTGATTTTGGCTGGTGATGGAACAGTGACTACACGGAATTGATAAGTAACACTTACGGATTTTACTCTTTCAGGAATGGTTCCAAGACTGATGCCAGTTACGGGTGAAGCACCGGGCTGAGGAAATCCATTTACAGTGACGCTATTTGGTACAAACACAGTCCCTGTAGGAGTTTCATTAAACAAAAAGGCGTTAGTCAAAATCCCCTTACTTTTTCTATTCCGTATTCGAGCTGTGAATGTAATGATGCTCCCAACCGCGACAAATGAGGTATTAGCTGAGAGTTTAACAATAATTTTTTTGTCGGGATGATGGTCACAATCGCGTGATGAAATATTCACGGTAATTTGTTCACCTCCAGGATTATTAAAAAATGGGGTAGCCCGAGTTTTAAATGACGAATGTAGAGTAAAAAAGCCGGGCTACTCACATGAGGTAACCTGGTATTCTTATTAACTGGTTACCCATAATGCCTATCATCTTTTAAGAGGAAAAGGATGATATATACAGAGTGAAGCTAAGAATTACTCATGCGTAATTCTGGTAATTGGTGCGGGTGTATTAGGAATTACATGATAGGAACATGAAACCAAACTTGCTCTCCCTACATTTTTCAAAGAAAGAAAATATACTGTGTCAGATCACCTCTTTAGCCAGATGAAGTTTTCCGTAGCCATAGCTAAAGGGAGAACATAGGAGACAGGAGGAAGGTGTAGGGATGTAAACGCAAGTATGGTACCTCCTTTAACTAAGATAGTTATGTATATGTGTCGTTATGGTAGAAGGGTCACGATCAAACTTGGTTTGGGTTAAAAATGGTCATATGTAATAGGGATACTAGTCTAGTGATATCGTAAAAAGATGTTGTAAGGCCTATTTTTTACAAGCAAATCAACGTTTTTAAAATTAATGATAACCGAGTCTTTGGGTTTTCCATAAGATATCACATATTATTAAGGGAGGTGTGATTTTTTGCGATACGATAATCATGATGATTTACAAAAGATTAAAGACGGATTGATTGAATCGGAATTATTTGACTTTATGCGGCGAAATCCAACAGATAAATATAAAATGCATGGACATTGTACGTCCAGCTTTTCTAGATCTTCATGCACACATTTCACCACTTTTTGTCCGATAACAGGCCCAACAGGGGCCACGGGAGCGACAGGGGCCACGGGAGCCACGGGAGCCACAGGGGCCACGGGGGCCACAGGGGCCACGGGGGCCACAGGGGCAACAGGAGCCACGGGAGCCACGGGAGCGACAGGAGCCACGGGAGCCACGGGAGCGACAGGAGCCACGGGAGCCACGGGAGCGACAGGAGCCACGGGAGCCACAGGGGCAACAGGAGCCACAGGGGCAACAGGAGCGACAGGGGCAACAGGAGCCACGGGAGCGACAGGAGCCACGGGAGCCACGGGAGCAACAGGAGCGACAGGAGCCACGGGAGCGACAGGGGCAACAGGAGCGACAGGGGCAACAGGAGCCACGGGAGCGACAGGAGCCACAGGAGCAACAGGGGCAACAGGAGCCACGGGAGCGACAGGAGCGACAGGAGCCACGGGAGCAACAGGGGCCACGGGAGCCACGGGAGCAACAGGGGCCACGGGAGCCACGGGAGCAACAGGAGCCACGGGAGCGACAGGGGCCACGGGAGCCACGGGAGCGACAGGGGCAACAGGAGCGACAGGAGCCACGGGAGCGACAGGAGCCACCGGCCCAACCGGCCCAACAGGTGCAGGTTCAATCATTCCATTCGCATCTGGTCTTCCTCTTGTATTAACTACGCTTGTCAGTGGCCTTGCTGGAACTGTTGGATTAGTTGGTTTTGGTAGCTCAGGCCCAACAGTATTTGCCCTAGGAAGCACTATCGATTTGACAGGAGCAGCAGGTACACTTCTCAACTTTGCTTATTCTGTACCACGTGACGGTATTATTACGTCTATCTCAGCATTCTTTAGTACGGCAGTAGGTGTGACTATACTTGGAGGTTCAGCAACTATCACAGCTCAGCTCTACAGTTCGCCTACTCCTAATAACATCTTTACCCCAATTCCAGGAGCAATTGTGACCTTAACGCCTTCTCTTACAGGACTTGTCCCTATTGGTACGATAAGTAATGGCCTTACCACAGGATTAGCGATACCAGTAACAGCCCAAACCCGTCTATTAATGGTGTTTTCTATCACTACTACTGGTTTAACAGTAGTCACTGCTGTCACAGGTTATGCAAGTGCAGGTGTGACGATCGTATAATTCAATATGAATGAAATATCCCTCGAAGCTTGAGGGATATTTTTTTGTTTCATAATAGGCAATTTTTTGTTAAATGGATGTACCCGGAATGAATGGGGAATAAATAATCCAAAGGTAATATAGCCCTATAAATCGCCAATCATCGCTTTTACTATACGGCATAGTGAACGATTTATTGTCAATTAAACTTGTTACATATTGGAACTGAATATGCGCTCAGTTGTGAAAATATATTGTCTACTCGCTAGAGGCTTGATAAGATAAGTAAGCGATCACTTTCAACAAAATTAAATAACAAGTACATTTATATTTATACGAATAATGATATACCCCCTGTTTTTATAGCTTTTTCACTTAGTGTAATCGAATATTTTCCCCAATGATCGTAGGTTACTTTTTCTCAATCACCGTACATTTTTTTGTAAATATTTTAAGTTTTTTTAGCGAGGTGCTGGAATGAAAAAATATGGTTTAGCAGTGCAAATCCTTATTGGTCTTGTATTAGGTATTACAGTTGGTGCAATTTTTTATAATAATCCTGTTATAGAAGGTTATCTAAAGCCCATTGGGGATATTTTTCTTCACTTGATTAAAATGATCGTAGTCCCAATTGTAATTGCTAGCTTAATTGTCGGCGTAGCAGGTGTAGGCGACATAAAGAAACTGGGGAAAATTGGCGGTAAGACAATCTTGTATTTCGAGATTATTACTACGATTGCTATTGTCGTAGGTTTACTTGCAGCTAACGTCTTTAAGCCTGGTGTTGGGGTTAACATGGCTGAGTTGACTAAGACTGATATCAACAAATATGTTCAAACGGCAGATCAAGCCACTCATCATAGCTTTGTAGATACTTTTGTCAATATTGTACCGACAAATGTGTTTGAGGCTATTGGTAAAGGGGACATGCTGGCGATTATTTTCTTCTCTGTATTGTTTGGACTAGGTGTGGCAGCAATTGGAGAAAAAGGCAAACCAGTATTACAATTCTTCCAAGGTGTGGCAGACGCCATGTTCTGGGTAACGAATCAGATTATGAAATTTGCTCCGTTTGGTGTGTTCGCTTTAATTGGAATTACAGTATCTAAGTTTGGCTTACAATCTCTTGTCCCATTGGCCAAGCTCATGATTTTGGTATATGGAGCGATGTTCTTCTTTATTATCGTGGTGCTAGGTATTGTAGCTAGAATTAGTGGAATTCGCATCTTTACGATAATGAAAATCCTAAAAGATGAAATGCTACTAGCTTATACAACAGCTAGCTCAGAGACTGTATTACCGAAGATTATGGAGAAGATGGAGAAATTCGGATGTCCAAAGGCAATTACTTCCTTTGTGGTTCCGACTGGATATTCCTTCAATTTAGATGGCTCCACACTCTATCAGGCAATTGCAGCTATTTTCATCGCCCAAATGTACGGTATCGATCTATCTCTTTATCAACAGATTACACTAATGCTGGTTCTGATGGTAACATCTAAAGGGATTGCGGGTGTGCCAGGGGTATCCTTTGTTGTATTGCTTGCTACGCTGGGAACGGTAGGAATTCCGTTGGAGGGCTTAGCGTTTATTGCAGGGATTGACCGTTTGCTAGATATGGCACGAACTGTTGTTAACGTTATTGGGAATGCCTTAGCTGTTGTAGTTATTTCGAAATGGGAAAAAGAATATGATCCCGAAAAAGGAAAGCAGTATGTTGCTACTCTCTAACGGGATGAATTGAATAAGTGCAAAAAGGTTGTCGGCAGAGGTCGGCAACCTTTTGTTGTATGAATTGGTCCGCATGGCAGGGGGAATCAATTGCGCTACACAACGATTGTAGGGTAAGGGCAGAGACTTGGCGATTTTTTACTTTTACTTTATGCTTAAGAAGTAAAAAAGCGGGGAGGTAAGATATATGGCTATTTTAAAAAACGACTGGGCTCCGTTGTTAGAGGATGAATTTCAGAAACCTTATTATTTACAATTACGAGAGTTTTTGCGAAACGAATATGCTACGAAAACGATATATCCAGATAAATATGATATTTTTAATGCTTTGCACCATACACCTTATCAACAGACGAAGGTAGTTATTTTAGGACAAGACCCTTATCATGGTCCGAATCAAGCACATGGATTAAGCTTTTCAGTTAATCCAGGCACGAAAATACCCCCTTCTCTCGTAAATATTTATAAGGAATTGCGAGACGACCTAGGGTGTTTCATTCCGAATCATGGATATTTAGTCTCCTGGGCGAAGCAAGGTGTTCTTTTGTTAAACACAGTACTTACAGTTAGAGATGGAGAAGCCAATTCTCATAAGGGGAGAGGCTGGGAGCTTTTCACTAATCGCGTGATTGAAGAGATAAACAAGCGGGATAAGCCAGTGGTCTTTATTTTATGGGGAAGACATGCTCAAGATAAAAAAAGTATGATTGATACCAATAGACATTATATTTTAGAATCAGTTCATCCAAGTCCGTTATCTGCGAGTAGAGGATTTTTCGGTACAAAACCGTTCTCAAAAGCGAATCAATTTCTTGTAAAAATAGGAGAAGAACCAATTGACTGGCAAATTCCCACGTTAAGCTAGATACGAATGGAAGGAATTGTTTTCTATTTAGCTAGGTGTTTTTATACAGATGTTTGCAATTGCCTAATCAGATCGATACTGTTAGAATTTATAAAATAGGTATATATTTGAATAAGTGAGTTGGATAACATGACGAACTATGAAGCTGAATTTAGCAATTTGGTCAGGACATTTCGCAAGCGTCATATGGGAAAGGGACCTAGTCAAATAAAAACTACATTTTGCAAAAACTGGGCGATCTGTGAAATGCAAGGGAATCTTTCTCCTGTAGAAAAATTCATTGCAACGGCAGATACAGGTAAGCAAATGCTTCGTTCAGCTAGGACTGAAATGGTCAAGGAGATGTACCAGAAAACGCGTCCTGTGGAGATGGAAGAGCTTCTTGGAGCTAAGTTTATAGACCTATTCGTAGATATTGATATTGAAAGTGACTTTGGGATGTCCATTTTTGTTTTTGACCAAGATATTGAGCGCAAATTTGGATCGGATCGCTAATCATAAGCTTACTTATATTTCAATAAGAGCAGTTGGAACTTGGTAGCGTACCTGCTAAAGACTAACCGCCGCAAGTTGCCTCCTTGTATTTCAAGGTAGGTTTAGCTTGTGGCATTTTTTATTTGGTGTAAAGGACTATTACATGGATGGAAGGAAGAGGGCTATGAGCAAGAAAGTATCAACCTTACGTGCCGTCATGAGATACGATGGAGAGGTTTTTCAAGACATAGACGACGAAATTGCCTGTGAATATCCATTAACCATCATGGTAAATGGCATGGAATTTGCGACCATGGTATGTACGCCGGAGCATATGGAGGAGCTTCTTCTTGGGTTCCTTGCATCAGAGGGGATTATTAGACTTCCAGATGATGTAGAGTCATTTTCCATCAATCAGAAAACGGGTTTTGCTTATGTAGAGGTAAAAAATAAAGGCAAGCTTTCACCGCAGCATTCCAAGCGTTTTATCGGCTCCTGCTGTGGTAAAAGTCGGCAGTTTTATTTGCAAAATGATGTCCGAACCGCTAAAACCATCATGTCAAAGCAGCAAATTAGCGTTCAAGATTGCCAGGCAATGATTAAGCATATGCAAGAACATTCCTCTTTTTTTAAGCAAACAGGCGGTGTCCATAATGCTGCCTTATGCAATACAGAAGGAGTCGTGGTGACAAGAACCGATATTGGGAGACACAATGCATTAGATAAGATATATGGATTTTGCTTGCAGAATCGGATTGGTTTATCGGATAAGGTTATTGCCTTTAGTGGAAGGATATCCTCAGAGGTATTGTTAAAGGTAGCGAAAATTGGTGTAGGAATCGTTCTCTCCAAATCAGCACCTACAGATCTTGCACTTGATCTTGCGGAAGAGCTGGGTATTACGACAGTCGGGTTTATCCGGGGGAATACGCTTAATGTATATACGCATCCAAAACGAATAATAGAGACACAGTCTGTAAAATGTGGAAAGCTCTTATGATGTATAATATGTTGTAGGGACAAACATAATGGGCGTTTCATAAAGTACCTGTACACTAAAGGAAAGTGTGACATATTATGAATAGAACTCACCGATTTAAACGAAAAGCTCTTCCGGTTGAAGAAGCACAAAAGCGAATTCTTTCCCGCATAACAATCATGAATACGGAAGTGATTTCATTAGTTGACAGTATAGGAAGAAGATTAGCCGAGCCTATACATGCCACTAATAATATCCCTGCTTTCCCAAGAGCAGGTATGGATGGGTATGCTATCAGGTGTGCAGGAATTGAGAAGGCAACACCAGCAGAGCCGCTTACTTATCGAATTGTAGGAGATATTGCAGCAGGGAGTGCTCCCACAATGAAGCTGAACAAGGGAGAAGCTGTTCGAATCATGACCGGCGCTAGCGTTCCTGAAGGTGCTAATGCAGTGGTTATGTTTGAACAAACACAGGAATACGAACAAAATGAACAAGCTTTTGTACAGGTCAAACATAATGTGGGACAGGGTCAGAATATTGCACAGGTAGGAGAAGAAATCCAAGAGGGGCAGATCATCATAGAGTCTGGGAGAATCATTCAGCCGGGTCAAATGGCATTGCTCTCTACGTTTGGCTATCACCGTGTAAAGGTATTTATCCAGCCTAAAGTAGGTATTTTTGCTACAGGGACGGAATTGCTGCCAATTGATGAGCCTCTCCAGCCTGGCAAAATTCGCAATAGCAACAGCTATATGATCCAGGCATTGGTGGAAGCCTCTGGTGCAATCCCTTGTCTATACGGAATTATTCCAGACAACAAGGAACAAGCAAAGGCTTTATTGGAAGAAGCTTTTCAAGAGATGGATATTGTGATTACCACAGGTGGCGTATCAGTTGGTGATTATGATATTATGGCAGAAATCATTCGCGAGCAAGGGGAAGAGATGCTGTTTAACCGGGTATCCATGAGACCTGGCAGTCCTACCTCAGCAGCAGTCATTCATAACAAATTACTATTTGGCTTGTCCGGGAATCCGGGGGCATGTTTTGTTGGTTTTGAATTGTTTGTTAAGCCGGCTATTCGGGCCATGTTGGGTGCTAAAGAGGCCCTTCCTGCTGTAATGGAAGCCTTTTTAGCTACTGATTATGATAAAGGCTCTCCCCATGTTCGTTACGAACGGGGCTCATTATGGATTGAAAAGGGAATAGTCAAGGTAAAGTCGATTGGTGTGACTAAATCAAGCCATATGCTTTCCATACAGGATGCTGATTGTCTCCTTAAAATCCCTTCAGGTAAATCAGGAGCAGTTAAAGGAGATTTAATTCAGGTAATCCCACTTCAGTACGATGTTACCTAAGGAAGGGGCTGTGGCCAATGGACCAGAAGATTTCACATACAAAAGTAACGGACCAATTGCAACGTCCATTGCGGGATCTGCGCATTTCTGTTACCGATAAGTGCAATTTTAGGTGCCGTTATTGCATGCCAGAAGAAATTTTCCACAAGGATTTTCAGTTCCTACCCAAAGAGAAGCTGCTCTCGTTTGAGGAAATAGAACGGCTTACTCGCATTTTTGTAGGTATGGGTGTTGAAAAAATCCGATTAACCGGTGGAGAGCCCTTATTGCGTAAGGATATAACGATCTTGATCCAAAAAATCAGGCAGATTGAAGGCGTAAAGGATATCGCACTGACAACTAACGGTTCGCTGCTAGAAAAGTTTGCCCTCCCGTTAAAGGAAGCAGGACTTGATCGAGTATCGGTAAGCTTGGACAGTCTTGATGATGATCGGTTTGGCTATATGAATGGGCGAGGAATTAAAGTAAGTACGGTGTTAAAAGGTATCGAGGCCGCACAAAAAGCAGGGCTCGGGATCAAGATAAACATGGTAGTACAAAAAGGAGCAACAGATCCGGATATACTTCCTATGGCCCGCTATTTTAAGGAAGCTGGGATTACGCTGCGATTTATTGAATTTATGGATGTCGGAAATGCAAATGGCTGGGAATTGAAACAGGTGGTACCGAGCCGAGATATTCTAGAGATGATTAACCGGGAAATGCCGGTAGAACCAGTAGAGGCTGAGTATTTTGGAGAGGTTGCGAAACGTTACCGTTATTTAGGGACCGATACAGAGATTGGATTTATCTCTTCGGTCACACAAGCCTTCTGCTCTTCCTGTACAAGAGCCCGCTTGTCTGCCGAAGGTTATATATATATGTGTTTATTTGCTACAGAAGGAATAGATGTAAGAAGTCGCCTTCGCGATGGAACCACGGATGAAGAATTGACCCGCTATGTTCAACAGCTATGGTCAAATCGCCAGGATCGTTATTCAGAAGAACGTCTGTCAGCTACACAGGGGTTACCACGAAAAAAGGTGGAAATGTCTCATATAGGTGGATAAATAAACGTAGGCTATCTAAAAAAATACGACAATCAGAGAGAGGATACAAGGATTTCCTAATAGAGGAAATCAGTATTCTCTTTCTGTTTTTTTGCCTCAATAAAGAAGCGTAGAAGTCATCATGTAAGCATAAGAAACTAGTAGATTTGAAATAATAGTAGTAAGGAACACTTTACAGTTTGACCAATAAATGGTTTTGGTGTAAATAATAAGATGTATTCTATTTTATTTCGCTACTATTGTTCTTAAAAATCAAAAAATTAAGAACTGCGAATCCATTTAAAGTTAGGGGGACCCTTTATGAATGGTGGAAAATCTAATTCTTCCTCATTCGTCCCGTATGTTCCTGCATCACGTTCCTTGCCAGAGCTTACTGTGGTTGCAGTCGTATTGGGATTAATCTTAGCTGTTGTTTTTGGAGCAGCCAATGCCTATTTAGGACTTAAAATTGGTTTAACAGTCAGTGCATCTATCCCGGCTGCTGTTATTTCGATGGCGATTTTACGTGGTATTTTACGTCGAGAGTCTATCTTAGAGAACAATATTGTGCAAACAATGACTACTGCTGGTGAAGCGGTTGCGGCGGGTGCTATTTTTACGTTGCCGGCTTTGTTTCTATGGAATGTTGTACCTAGTCAATTAACGATCAGCTTTATTGTGCTAACAGGTGGTTTTTTAGGCGTATTAATGATGATACCGTTACGTCGTCTGTTGATTGTAAACGAGCATCAAACGCTGCCTTACCCGGAAGGTACTGCTTGCGCGGAAGTTCTGATTTCTGGTGAAAAAGGGGGCAATAGCGCTAAGCTGGTCTTTACGGGGTTCGGACTAGGGGCTTTAGTAAAAGCATTAGGCGATGGATTTAAGCTATTTAAGACCGAAGTAGAGACAGGCATTGCCAATTTTAAAAATGCATTGATTGGATTGGATACATATCCGGCTCTGCTTGGCGTGGGATATATTATTGGCCCCAAAGTGTCTGGAGAGATGATGGCAGGCGGAATACTTGCGTGGGTTGTAATGATACCAATGATTAGCTTTTTTGGTATGCATAATTCCGAGGCAATTCAGCCAGCTTCCGGTATGATAGCTTCCATGGACGCATGGGCTATCTGGGGAGACTATATTCGTTATATTGGTGCGGGTGCTGTAGCTACAGGTGGTTTAATTAGCTTAATCAAAACGTTACCAATCTTATATTATTCATTGCGTGATACACTTGCAGGTTTAGACAAAGGCAATAATCAATCGCTAGTGGAGCGTACCGATCGTGATATTTCGAAGACATGGCTCTTACTCGGCATAATAGCAATCATCTTATTAATCGCCTTCTCACCGTTTACAGAAGTGGGGATGATAGGGGCTATAGCTATTGCCATTTTTGGATTTTTGTTTGTTACAGTGGCTTCTCGTATCGTTGGGCTGATAGGTAGCTCCTCCTCACCTGTCTCAGGAATGACGATTGCTACCTTACTCATTGTTACAGTGGTATTTAAATCAATGGGTGTAACGGGTCAAACAGGAATGGTCACTGCTTTAATTGTAGGAGCGATCGTGTGTACTGCACTTGCTGTCGCGGGTGATATTTCACAGGATTTAAAAACAGGCTATTTGGTCGGAGCTACTCCGTGGAAACAACAGATAGCAATGATGCTCGGGGTGTTGATCTCAGGTCTGGTCATCGGTTATGTCCTTGTTATTTTACATGAAACATATGGAATGGGGACCAGGGATTTAGCGGCACCAAAGGCAGTTCTAATGAAAATGGTAATTGAAGGGCTCATGGATAATAACCTGCCGTGGGATTTAATTTTTATTGGTGCGGCTACCGCCATTTGTGTTGAATTCTTAGGCCTTCATTCCTTGACTGTAGCAGTAGGGATTTATTTACCGATCCACACCAGTGCACCGATTATGGTAGGTGGTTTGGTTCGTTGGCTAGTGGAATATTACTCGAAGGATAAAAGCCGCAGAAAGCTACGTTTGGAAAGAGGAACGCTGTTTGCATCTGGTCTAATTGCGGGTGAGTCGTTGTTAGGGGTAGTTATTGCTATGCTCATTTCAGCAAAAATAACGATGCCAGAGCATGTTATGTTTGAAAATGGCTTGGTAAGCACGGTTATCTTCGCAATAGTAGCGGCCGTCCTTTTCTGGGTGTCCATGCGTGCCAAAGAGCGGAGTAGTAGCCTTTAATGCCCTCATATCAGGTGTCAATTCCTATGGAACTTGCTTATTACTAAAGTGTAGGTGAGAGGAGCATGCGGATTTTTACAAAGAAACAGCATCGAAATCTATTGACGATGAGACCTATGTTGACAAAACGGATTACACTGGAGAACACAGAAGAAGGCATTTCTACCGTGATTATCCCTCGCGATAGCTGGTTGGAACGATTGTCTGTACGCTATTTGAGACAGCCTGCCGTTTTCCGTATCAAGCTAGATACACTGGGGAGTTATGTGATTACTAGATGTACAGGTGCGCATACCGTAGCAGAAATTGCCGATGAAATTCGACATGAATTTGGTGAACAAGCAGAGCCTGTACTACCACGACTAAGCCAATTCTTGCAAATGATTGACTCGAATCAATGGGTAACGTGGAGAGAGCACGAGTAGAGGAAGAGCCAATGACTGATCAGATGAGATCAATCATTGGCTCATTGTATGATTTATTTAAAAAACCATTTCATCTTTTTTAAAGCTTGCTTGGTTGTATGATAGCGAACAGGAATATCAAAGAGTGTAGTCTGCTTCAACACACTTTTTTGATGGGAGAAAATTTCAAAGCTTCCTTTTCCATGATAGCTACCGATACCGCTATTACCAACCCCTCCAAATGGTAAATAGGGAGTAGCAATATGAAAGACCGTATCATTAATACAACCCCCGCCAAAGGAGAGGTGGGACAGGACTTGCTTCTGCGTCTCTTTATTTTCGGTGAAAAGATAAAGAGCTAGTGGCTTCGGCTGCGCATTTACCTTAGAAATAGCTTCAGCCAGATCATCGTAGGTTAGGATTGGGAGAATAGGTCCAAAAATCTCGTCCTGCATGACCGGGTCCTGCCAGGTTACGTTATCTAAGAGAGTAGGCTCAATCGCTAACGTACTAGGGCTTGTATTTCCCCCATGGATGACCTTTTTCTCATCCAGATACCCAAGCAATCGCTCAAAATGTCGTTTATTTACAATATGAGTATAATCGGAATTATGTAAGGAGTCAGGATAAAGCTCTTGAATAAAGGTCTTGAGCTGTCTAATGAGTTCCTGTTTTACTGAGGAGTCCACAAGTAAATAATCGGGTGCTACACAGGTTTGGCCAGCATTTAGAAATTTGCCCCAAACAATTCGCTTAGCAGCCAAACGCAGGTTAGCATCTCGATGTACAATGCACGGACTTTTTCCGCCCAATTCAAGTGTTATCGGAGTTAGATGCTTGGAGGCGGCTTCCATTATCACACGGCCAACAGGGACACTACCTGTAAAAAAGATATAGTCAAACTTCTCTGCTAGCAACTGATTACTGACTTCAATCCCTCCCTCTACTACACAAATAAATTCTGCAGGAAAGGTCTGTTCAATTAACCGCCGAATAAGATTGGAGGTTCTAGGTGTAAGCTCTGACGGCTTGACAACAGCACAATTCCCGGCAGCAATAGCACCAATTAACGGTAACAGGGCGAGTTGAAATGGATAGTTCCATGGGGCAATAATCAGTGTGACACCATAGGGTTCAGGGTAAAGGTAACCCTTGGAACCAAAGTGGGTAAGTGCTGTTTTGACTCGTTTTGGCTTTACCCAGTTTTGTAAATGTTTACTGATATAACGAATTTCCTCCAGCACGATTCCAATTTCAGTTGAGTAGGATTCAAATTGTGATTTATGCAAATCGGCCTGTAGAGCTTCGTAGATTTGTTGTTCGTGCAAGATGATGGCATTACGTAAGTTTTGAAGTGCTTCTATTCGGAATGCAACGTGTTTTGTTTGTTGCGTGTGAAAGAATTGATGCTGCTTGGCTACTAATTCTTGAATAGGGTTCATAGGCAACCTCCGTTCATTTTCCCAAGTATCCTGAGTTTATCATTGACAAAATATCGAATCAAATATTGCATGAATACTTAGATAATTAAACATAAAATATTCTGAAAAATAGATTGACGAACCTAAGGTTGTGAGGTAGAATCTGTAAATACGAAAGTAGCCTAAAAGGAAAAGGAGATGAGTAACGTGAGAATGATGTTGTTTCCCAATGCAAAGCAAATACAATTTCATATCTCCTGTAATCTATCTCTTATGTCCAAGGCATCACTGTCTTGATTAAACGTAGGTAAAAAACTAAGAGTGTAGGTTACAGCAGTTTGTAACGTGCGCTTTTTATGACAGAACAGGTGTAAAGACATGTCGCACATAGTGACGTGTCTTTTTTGGTTCTGTCAGATATTGGGTTCATGCGAGAAGGGAGAGAGAATGCATGATAGCTGTGTTTCAAAAGTTAGGCTGGTTTTTTCGTGAAGAGTGGAAAAGATACTCCATTGCAGTCGTTTTTTTGGTGATAAATGGGGTATTGGAAGTTTTACCTCCGAAGCTAATGGGGACATCGATTGACCAAATTTTTGCTGGCTCTATGACAACCACAAGATTGTTCCTCATGATTGGCTTATTGCTGGCAATCGCTTTAAGTAATTATGGAGTCACTTATATTTGGATGAGAAATTTGTTCGGTGGCTCGTTTTTGGTCAGTAGGAAATTGCGCTCCAATTTAATGGGACAATTTTTAACAATGACCCCAACCTTTTATGAAAAAAATCGGACGGGAGATCTGATGGCTCGGGCGACGAACGATATTCAAGCAGTATCGCTAACCGCCGGGTTTGGGATTCTTACCTTAGTGGATGCGACTGTCTATCTGGGGGTTATTCTCCTTACAATGACGGTCGTAATTAGTTGGAAGCTTACCCTCATTTGTGTTTTACCAATGCCGCTGGCAGCTTACATATTAAGTAAGTATGGGGAGATGCTTCATAAAAGATTTACAGATGCACAGGATGTTTTTGGAAAAATGAATGATCAGGTGCTGGAGAATATTTCAGGTGTCCGGGTGGTTCGTGCTTATGTACAGGAAGCGGCAAGTAGGAAGAGCTTTCGGGAAATCTCTGAGGAAACGTATAAGAAAAACCTGTCCGTTGCCCGTATCGATTCACTATTTGAGCCAACGATGAAGTTGCTAAATGGTATAAGTTTTTTATTAGGCATTGGGTTTGGAGCGTATTATGTTTACCATCAAGAAATTACAATAGGCGATATGATTTCATTTAACATTTATTTAGCTATGCTGTCTTGGCCGATGTACGCGATTGGGGAGCTAGTTAATATTATGCAGCGGGGTAATGCTTCTTTGGATCGTGTGAACGAAACACTTGCTTATGAACCGGATGTTCAGAATGGGCCCGATCTAGTGGATGTGCCAACACCGGCTACCATCTCATTTCAGAATGTCACCTTCCGTTACCCTTCATCTGAAGTAGATAATTTAAAAGATATAACGTTTGAACTGAACCGAGGGCAAACCTTGGGAATCGTTGGACGTACAGGCAGCGGCAAGACAACTTTGATACGTCAGCTTCTGCGTGAGTATCCGTTAGGCAAAGGAGAAATCTTGATTTCAGGAACTTCCATGCAAAAAATTGCGATCGAGCAAGCAGTGGGCTGGCTAGGATATGTTCCGCAAGGGCAAATCTTATTTTCTAAAACCATTTTACAAAACATTCGATTTGGTAAACCGACCAGCTCGATGGCTGAAATCGAGCATGCGTTGGTGATGTCGGCTTTTCAAAAGGACATTGCCTACTTACCAGAGCGATTGGATACGATGGTTGGAGAGAAGGGTGTCTCCTTGTCTGGGGGCCAGAAGCAACGCGTCTCGATAGCCCGTGCGCTAATAGCAGACCCAGAGATTCTTTTGTTAGACGATGCTCTTTCTGCGGTAGATGCTAAAACAGAGACGGAAATTATCACTCATATTCGTCAGGAGCGAGCAGGAAAGACCACGTGGATTACCACGCACCGCCTGTCAGCAGTTCAGCATGCCGATTTAATTATCGTAATGGATGATGGAACCATTGTGGAACGTGGAACTCATGATCAGCTTATGAAACAGGATGGCTGGTATAAACAACAATATGAACGTCAGCAAATCGAGGCAACTTTAACAGATGGAGAGTGAGAGACATGGGTAGGCCTTCTAAAAGGTTATGGCAATATGCCTTGCAGTTTAAGAAAACCCTCATCTTGGCTTTAACCATGCTATCATTAGCGGTTGTAGCTGACCTGATGGGGCCGATTTTAGTCAAACAGATGATTGATGTGCATATACGAGGAATCGAGTATAGCTGGTATCAGAGCGAACAGGGGAGTGAAGCTGTTGCTTACCGAGGCCAGTATATAAAACGAAGTGATCATTGGGGGCCTGATGAGCAAAAAGGAAAAGAAGTTCGCATCTTACAGATCGGGCGAGAATATTACTTCATTGATCAACCGATTGCATTTGATGGGGAACGAACTTTTGAAAATGGAGTTATTCTGATTCAAAAGGGTTCGGACAAAGCGGTGTACCCTGCTGAAAAATTAACGTCAGCGGAGGTATTTGCATTATACAAACCGGAAGTGCAGCCGCTTATTGCCCTTTGTTTGATTTACTTTGGCTTATTGGCTGTTATCTCCCTCCTGTTATATGTTAAAAAGTATTGGTTACAAATCTCCGCGAACCAGATTATTCAAAAGATGCGTGTAGACGTCTTTGACCATATACAGCGACTTCCGATTCGGTATTTTGACAATTTACCAGCAGGAAAAGTGGTTGCACGAGTGACCAATGATACAGAGGCAATTCGAGATCTCTATCTAACCGTGCTCTCGAACTTTTTTACGGGGATTATCTATATCACAGGTATTCTGGTCGCTATGTTCTTGCTAGATCCCATGCTAGGTGCCCTTTGTCTTGTGATCATTCCCATTTTGGTCGTGTGGATTTACGTCTATCGATATTTTGCTTCCCGTTTTAACCATGTCATTCGGGCAAGAATCAGTGATATTAACGGGATGATTAATGAATCGATTCAAGGGATGGCTATCATTCAGGCCTTCCGTCGTCAAAGGGAGACAAAGGAAGAGTTCGAGGAATTGAATTATGATCATTTTAAATACCAAAACAAATTACTGCTGCTCAACTCACTTACTTCCCATAATCTAACCAATTTCCTGCGAATCGTGGGATTTGCCCTGTTATTGTGGTATTTTGGAGCACAGTCTTTAACATTGGGCAACGTATTGTCCCTTGGAATGATGTATGCCTTTTTGGAATATATCGTTCGGCTCTTCAATCCAATTAGTGGGATTGTTAACCAGTTACCACAATTAGAACAAGCATTGGTGGCAGCCGAACGTGTATTTGAATTAATCGATGAACCGGGTATTCCAGTAACTGACGGTAAAATGGATCGATATAGGGGAAATGTGAAATTCGAAAATGTATGGTTTGCTTACAAGGATGAGGAATACGTGCTGAAAAATATTTCCTTTGAGGCGAAGGAAGGTCAAACCATTGCATTGGTTGGTCATACAGGATCAGGTAAGAGCTCCATCATGAATATCCTATTTCGATTTTATGATTTTGACAAAGGGAAAGTAACCATTGATGGCAGGGAGATTCAGGAATGGCCCAAACAATATGTACGTCAGCATATGGGAATCGTACTACAGGAGCCGTTCTTATTTACGGGAACGATTGCTAGCAATGTCAGTCTGGGCGACCCCAATATTTCTCGGGAAAGGATTGAGAAAGCTCTAGATGATGTAGGGGCCAGACAGTTGTTTGCCCATCTAAGCAAAGGTTATGATGAGCCTGTTGTGGAGAAAGGAAGTACGTTATCAGCGGGACAACGTCAAATCGTGTCATTTGCTCGTGCCCTTGCCTTTGACCCGGCTATTTTAATTTTGGATGAAGCAACCGCTTCTATTGATACAGAGACGGAGTCCATCATTCAAAAGGCGCTGGATGTAGTGAAGAGGGGACGTACTACCTTTATTATTGCACATCGCCTCTCTACGATTCGTCAGGCAGATTGTATTTTGGTCCTTGATAGAGGGGAAATTGTAGAACGCGGTAACCATGATGAATTAATGCAAATCAAAGGCAAGTATTATCAAATGTACCAGCTACAGCAAGGTGAAACGCGGGAGATAGGAGTATAGGACTTAGTAGAGGGAGGACACTATGGCGGCGTTTCCTGCTCATATTGAAAAAGAGATTACAGAGCATACCATTCTTTGTGACAGACGGGGAAATTTGCGACCAAAGGCCATTGGCTGGTCGCGTTATCCCTTGCACGATTGTCAGATACCGGGGCATTTAGGGCGGAAAAAGAAGTGGAATTTTTGGTTTATTGTAAATAATCAAGTTATTATAACGGTAGCTGTTTGTCATTTGGATTATATCGGAGTAGCATTTTTTCATTTGATCGATCTTCAATCGGGTCAGAAAGTGGAGCAAACGGTAAAGGTGCCCTTTGCGAGAGGAATATATTTGCCTGATTCTGTCCATGGTGATGTTCATTTTCAGCATAAGCATCTTCAGATTTCTTTTACGTCTCAGCAGACGACTACAATGATCGTGGCTGATGGGATGAATAGAGAAGGGATGCCTTTTTCAATAGAAATTAGTATCTCAGAGACTGCGGAAGCCTTGCATATGGTCATTCCTTGGAGTAATAGAAGATTTCAATATACAAAAAAACAACCGGGAAGAGCAGTCGAAGGTAAGGTACGCATAGGCAGTAAACGTTACAATCTTACACAGGAGACGACATCAGCGAGCCTCGATTTTGGTCGTGGTGTTTGGCCTTATGTAACCAAATGGAATTGGATGACTTGTAGCTTTCAATGGAGGGGGAGCTGGTGTGGGTGTAACTTAGGGGCTGGTTGGACGGATGGAACGGGAATGACTGAAAATGGCCTGTTGATTCAACAGCGAGCTGAAAAAATAGCAGAACCGATTCAATTTGAATATGATAAAACCTCGCCTATGAAACCGTGGCGCATCTCGAGCATTGGCAGCGACCGCGTTCAACTCAAATTTACCCCTATTTATTATCAGGAGAAACGCGAAAATTATTTGGCATTATCCACTCATTTACAACAATATATTGGAAAGTATAGTGGGACGCTTCAAACAAAGAACAGCGAAATAATCAGGATAGATGATGTCTGGGGAATCTGTGAAGATCAACAGGCAAGGTGGTAACAGGCAGGTAACAATCAGTTGGAATGATAAGAAAAAACAGGGGGTTTAATCTGTTGAAGGGGTATATTAAACAATATTTTAGCCAATTTGATGTGCTAGTGATTAGCATTTTGTTTGCTTTCGGCTTTTTATGGTTAATTCCTGATATGCATCGAATTCATGTTTGGATGGCATTGGCGATCGGGATGCTTTCCTACGCGGTCAGCGAATACCTCATCCATCGATTTATCTTTCATATGACCCCCCCTAAAATACGTTGGCTTTTAGCAATGCTAAAGCGATTACACTACGATCATCATGTATCACCCAATCAATTGAATCTGTTGTTCCTACCAGTCTGGTATAGCCTGCCTCTGATCATGCTTGCAGGGGGTGCCGCTTTTTTCATCACAAAGGATTTTTCTCTTATGGTTGCATTTGTAACAGGGATTATGGGTTATCTACTTTATTATGAATGGACCCATTATATTGCACACCAACCTGTGCAGCCGATCACTCCATGGGGGAGATGGATGAAGAGAATGCATCTTTGGCATCACTATAAAAACGAAAACTATTGGTATGGCGTAACCAATCCTGCCCTCGATCTATTATTTTGTACCTATAAGAATGAGAAACAAATCAACCGTAGCTCTACAGCTCGTAATTTGGAACAAAACGATATGAAATAAAAGCAGGAAGCCCATCTCTAAAGTGTCTGAGATGGGCTTATTATGTGTTTTCCTTTGGTTATTTGACATAGGAGCTAATGTCAACATTCAGAGCACTAGCGAGGCGCATGCCGAAATCTCGATCCGCACGGAAGAAGTTGCAAATAGCAAGCATTTTTGTTCGCTCATGTACAGTAGCCAAATCGTTAGCCAGATTAGCAATTAAATTGGCTTGTTCCTCTGGACTATAGCTGCGATAACGCTCGCCAGCTTGGGCAAAATCATTCGGTTTATCAATTTTTTCACGACTAACATACCCAACCAGAGGTGTTTTAGACTCCTTGTATGCAGGATCTTCTACAGGATTTTCCGCATGCCGGCTCGGTTCATAATTAACAGGAGAGCTTTGCTGCTTGAATGGCATTGCACCATCGCGTTGCTGATTATGGACTGGAGCATACGGACAATTGATCGGGAGTTGCAAGTAGTTAGTGCCTAACCGATAGCGCTGTGTATCGGGATAGGAGAACAAGCGTCCTTGCAAAAGCTTATCCTCTGAAGGCTCAATACCTGGAACGGTTGCACTTGGAGAGAAGGCAACCTGCTCTACTTCCGCGAAAAAGTTTTGTGGGTTGCGATTCAGGGTCATCACACCCACTTCTTGTAATGGATAGCTTTGTTCATCCCAAATCTTTGTAGGGTCGAGTGGATCGTAATCCAGCGAATCCAGCTCATCGATAGGCATAATTTGAACATAGAGCGTCCACTGAGGGAAATCACCGGCTTCAATATGATCATACAAGTCTCGGGTAGCGTGGTTAAAATCCTTTGCCTGAATCTCTGAAACCTCCTGAGCAGTTAAATTCTTAACGCCTTGGGCTGGTTTCCAATGATATTTTACATATACGACTTGGCCTTCTGCATTGACCCATTTAAATGCATGGACACCAAAACCCTCCATTTGCCGATAGGTAGCAGGTGTACCATAGTCAGAAAATAGCCAGGTAAGCATATGCGTTGATTCAGGAGTTAGTGTCATGAAATCCCAATAACGGTCTGGGGTTTGGAGATTTGTATCAGGAGATGGCTTTAGGGAGTGAACCATGTCAGGGAATTTCAGGGCATCACGAATAAAAAACACCGGTAGATGGTTACCGACAAGGTCATAATTGCCTTCTTCTGTATAAAATTTGGTAGCAAAGCCACGTGGGTCACGTAAAGTCTCTGGGGAACCCTGCCCATGAATAACAGTTGAGAATCGAACGAAGACAGGCGTTTTTTGTCCTACTTTCTGTAGGAAGGCAGCTTTCGTATATGAACGCATACTGTTCGTCACTACGAAAACCCCATGCGCACCTGAACCTCTAGCATGCACAACACGCTCAGGAATTCTTTCTCGATCAAAATGAGCTAACTTTTCAATTAAATGATAATCATCTAATGTCGCAGGTCCTCTTTTCCCAGCAGTGCGAGAATTTTGATTATCGCCTACAGGAACACCTTGATTGGTAGTTAAACGTGGTTTTTTATCCATATATGAACCTCTCCCTTGATTAGAGTTATTATCATAAAATAAATATATTAATTACTAATTTATAATTATTATAAAATGAAAGTCATTTTTGTCAATGGAAAATGTTAAGCAGTGGCCTCTGTTTGACCGGAATATTTAGATAAAACTGTTCGAACATACTCATCCACATCCTCGCGGGCACTATCTAATCTAGCCGATGAAATGCAGGGACGTTTGCAACGTTTTACATTATGAATATAGAAGTTTTAATAAGGCCAGCAGAAGCAATGATCCTGCTGGTTTTTTAATTCCCTGTGATTACTAATCATGATTTGGCAGGAAAGTAGGAAACCTACATACCAATGAATTATTTTCCCTACATGACCGGTTGAAAAGCGAGGGTGATTTTATGCTGTATTACTTTTTTGTTTCAACAATCATCCATCTTATCATTGCGCTCCTTTTTACAAGTTTTATTATTAAGGAAAAACGTATGCCAGAGCGTACATTAGCATGGATTTTTGCAGTATATAGTTTTCCGATGATTGGAATTTTTTGTTATTTTCTTATAGGGAGATTTTGGAGTTACGAGGAGAAGGATAGACAGGATAACAAGTATCAGAAGAGGGTAAATCAAATCACCGACACTCCACAAGGATTAGCCTTGCGATGTACAGATGAAGACTCTCAATTAGAGGCGAGTTGCTTGGGGTCGTCTATTAGAAAGCTGATCAGATTCAATCAATCTAATGCGGGTGCGCAACTAACACAGGAAAATCAAGTGGAATTATTTCATAAAGCGGCTCCTTTTTTCACTGCTTTATGGGAAAAAATAGACAAAGCCATGTATCAGATTCATGTATTGTTTTATACAATTGAAGGAGATTATGTGGGACGATCTCTGCTTGATTTATTGAAGAAAAAGGCTGAGCAAGGCTGTGAGGTACGCGTTATTGTGGACGATATAGGAAGTAAAACCTTTCCTGATGCTTGGGCTGATGAACTACGCCAAGCTGGCGGGCAGTTCTACAGATTCAGTCCGCGTAAGCATTTACGAACTTTAATACGACTTAATTATCGCAATCACCGCAAGATCGTTGTGATTGATAATGCTATTGGATTCTTTGGAGGCTGCAATATTGGAAAAGAATATGTAGGGGAAGATCCTAAGCTGGGATTTTGGCGAGATACTCATATACAGGTTACTGGAGAAGCTGCCTGCGAGCTTCAAAAAATCTTTATAAAAGACTGGAAGATGGTGTCTGGTCTTACCATAAATATGTCGAATTCTGAGGTAGCAACTAGTTCTGCCCAGACGAAGCAGCATGACGAAGAGATTGGCAAATCAACTGTTGAAACGATTGATGAGCATGAGAATAAGCATCTGATTCAGGTGATTGAGACTGACCCACGAGAACGCTGGGAGCCCATTCGCCAAACCTTCCTGCAAATGATCATGCGGGCAGAAAAATCGGTGAAAATTACCTCCCCTTATTTTATCCCTGATGAGGTGCTGCTGGTAGCCTTGTGCACCATTGCACAGGCAGGAGTAGAGGTAACGCTTATCCTGCCAGGCATTCCTGACAGCAAGCTGGTCTACTATGCTTCTCAAAGCTTCCTCGACGAGTTAAGAAAAGCGGGGGTTAGCATTTATTTGTACGACAAGGGATTCCTACATGCCAAGGTGTTACTAGTCGATGATAATCAAGCACTAGTGGGAACGAGCAATTGGGATTTCCGAAGCTTTTATCTCAATTTTGAAGTTAACGCCCTTTTTTATGGAAGGTCACGTTTCATTCAGGAGCTAACAGCGCAATTTGAACAGGATATTAGCAATAGTAAAGTAAGCAACGAAGAGCCTAAAACCATTAGCCGTAAATATGTAGAATCTGTAGCGCGGCTATTCTCGCCTCTTCTCTAAAGATAGCTAAATAAAAATTTTTTGGATGAAATGTACATGTGGAAAGGACAATAGTTTTCATGGAATGGATTATGTGGTAGAGTGTAAACAGTAGAAGGTCGGATAAGGTGATACTATCTGTTTTTGCAAATTGGTAGTATCACCATTCCTCCTTATTTTAGGTTAAAACTGTAAAAAATGAGGAAATTTGAGTTTGTGTGATAGACATATGAAAAAGCAAGAGGTAGGATAGTGTACAACCTAAAGAGAAGCAATACGGAATGGTGGAGGGAACGACATGAAAGTATGTAAATTTGGTGGTACTTCCTTGGCTAACGCCGAACAGATTCGCAAGGTATGTCAGATCATTCTGAATGATGGGACTCGTAGGCTTATTGTGGTCTCAGCTCCTGGAAAGCGTTATAAGGAAGATATCAAGGTCACTGATTTACTGATTACATTTGGGGAGAAATTAATTGAATCAGGGCAAGCTCAAGCGGAATGGCAGGCGGTTGTCGATCGTTATCAGGAAATTTGTTCAGAGCTACAATTACCGCCAACATGCATAGGGGAAATCATAGCTAATCTTCAAAAATTGTTGCAATGGAATAAAGAAGACTCAGAAGGTTTTATGGATGTAGTAAAGGCCTCAGGAGAAGATAATTGTGCCAGAGTGGTTGCAGAATATCTAAGAACACTAGGAGCCCCAGCGACGTACATTAATCCAAGAGATGCAGGTCTTCTAGTCAGTGGTGAATATGGCAATGCTCAGGTACTTCCAGAGGCTTATGAAAAATTAGCTCTATTAAAAGAGAAAGAAGGGTTGCTTATCTTTCCGGGCTTTTTTGGTTATACACAGGAGGGGAAGCTAACAACCTTTTCACGTGGAGGCTCTGATGTGACCGGCTCCATTTTGGCCGCTGCTGTTAGAGCAGAGCTATATGAAAATTTTACTGATGTTGATTCGGTGTACGCAGTAAATCCACAGTTAGTTCCTAATCCGTGTAAGATAAAGGAAATAACATATCGAGAAATGCGGGAATTATCATACGCAGGTTTTTCTGTTTTTCATGAGGAAGCGTTAATACCCGCCTTTCGTGCTGAAATTCCTGTTTGCATAAAAAATACGAATAATCCATCAGCACCAGGGACAAAAATTGTGACCAGACGAGATAATTCTTCTCGCATTGTAGCTGGTATTGCCAGTGATGTAGGGTTTTGTCGCATATATGTAAGTAAATACTTGATGAATAAAGAGATCGGCTTTGGCAGAAGGCTTTTGCAAATTCTTGAAGAGGAGCACCTGTCCTACGAGCATAGTCCGTCTGGAATTGACGATATTACAGTCATTCTTCGTCAACATCAGCTCACAAAGGAAAAAGAGGCTCGAATTGTATCTCGCATAAAAAATGAGTTGCATGTAGACGATGTACATGTACAATATAATATGGCTCTTGTTATGCTGGTAGGAGAGGGAATGAGGTCTTCTGTAGGTATTTCTGCTCGGGCAGCCACAGCGTTGGCTATCGCCGATATTAATATCGAAATGATTAACCAAGGTTCATCAGAAGTTAATTTAATGTTTGGTGTAAGAGCAGGGGATGCAGATAATGCTGTCATAGCTTTGTACCAGGAGTTTTACAAAGAAGAAGAGCTTTCTCTAGGAATATGCTAAAATAGATAAGTGCAAGGTTGTCCGTTGTCTGGACATGATTTCCTACGTGTAACAGAGATACCCCTATTTCAAGGTTGATAGATCGTACATGATTTGGATATCTTATAAAGGTAGAACAGACAACAAAACAGGCACGGATATTCAACATGTAAAAGAAAGGGTGAGGAAACATGTCGACAATGAGATGTATCACTGTATTTACAAACAATTACAGCGTGTTTTCTGAAATTTATCAGGTTGTGCTTAACACACCTTTGGCTGAGGATGAGGAAAAAGAAGTAGAAGGCGTTACCATCAGTGACGCAGGAGAAGTACCTGATGAATATATCGAAATGATGAAGCAAAAGCCAGAAGTTGCTGTTATGAGAATTAAAAAACAGAACATCACAATTCTACAGCATGGAGAAGTTTTTGAAATTCTGATGCCGTTGAATGAAGCAATTACTGCTTAATTTATTTACATTGGATTAAGTCGAATATAAGCAACAGAAGAGCCACCCATTCATACATTAGGAAAAGAAGAAGAACTTCTATCCAGTATGAAATGAGGTGGCTTTGTTTTGAATATTTTTCTTGAATATCCTGTATGTCCTCTGCCACGGCATGGATATGGAAAACCCCCGCATGAAAAACTCCAACAAAAAATGGATCTGCAACGCAGTACGTATAAGGAATATCTTGAGGAGACCATGAAGCATGTTGATGCGTTAGCTACGATATCGTTAGATTATCCACAGAATGATCAAGAGCCGTTTTATCGCAATAATTGGCTTCCTTTAATAGATGGTGCAGCCATATACACTTTCTTAGCAAAACATAAGCCGGCTCGATATGTAGAAGTAGGGTCAGGTAATTCCACGAAGTTTGCACGTAGGGCTATTCGGGATCTTCATTTACCAACTAAGATCATTTCGATTGATCCACAACCGAGAGCAGAGATTGATTCTTTATGTGATGAGGTCATTCGACAAACGCTGGAAACGCTCCCGATGCAATTCTTCCAACAGCTAGAACCGGGAGATATCCTGTTTATCGATAGCTCACATCGTTCATTTACTAATTCTGACGTAACAGTTGCCTTTGTAGAGATTCTACCAATCTTAAAGCCAGGGGTAATTGTTCAAGTTCACGACATTTTCTTACCATATGATTATCCGCATGAATATATGAACCTCTTCTATTCGGAGCAATATTTATTAGCGTCTTATCTATTAGGTGGTTCCAAATTGAAGCTGTTATTGCCTAATTTTTATGTAGCGGAGGATTGCGAATTATTTAGTATGCTAGAGTCACTGTATACCAGGCTGGGTGTTCTTAGTACGAATCCGGTTTGTGAGGGATGCTCTTGTTGGCTAGAGGTTCAATCCGATTAAAATAGCATTACGTAATGAATCAGAACAAATATAGCCTAGATTAGCATGGTACATAGGCAAAATAAAAACCTGTTGTCAACGTTTTTTGTAGACAACAGGTTTTTTCGTTTCAATATCTTAACGACCGCTTTTTAGCTCCGTCCATAGACGATCGTATACTTGCAAGGTTTCGCCGACATCTTTTAACCACTCTGTACGGCTCATCTCTTCAGGAGACAGGAAAATCATCTTATTGTTGCGATACTTTTCGCTATGCAGCGGATGCGCTTTTTCATTCGGATTGCTATAGCCGATTGTTTCATAGTTTTTCACAGATACTGCTGGGTCCATCATGTAATTGATGAATTCTTCGGCTAGTTTTTTGTGCTTGGCACCCTTTGGAATGGCAAAGGTATCAGCAAAAATGGTTCCGCCTTCTTTTGGAACAACGTAGCCAATGTCGTTATTTTCGGGATAAATAAAGGCTGCATCACCAGACCAAACAGTACCAATCCAAGCCTCTTCGGCAATGAATTTTTGTTTGATGGTGTCCGTATCAAATGCTAATAGGTTCGGTAACAGTTTCTTCAAGTCAGCATTGGCAATATCCAATTCTTTTTCACTGATTGTACTGTTGGAGAAGCCATTTTTTTTCAAGGACATGCCTAAAGCTTCACGAGAATCATTTAATACTACAACACGACCTTTATATTTCGGATTCCATAGATCGCTCCAGCTTGTTGGTGGCTCTGTTACATATTTTTTATTATAGGCAATCCCAGTTACACCCCATGTGTATACGACAGAGTATTTGTTGTCTGGATCATACGGAGGTGTTTTAAAGGTAGACACTAGATTTTGCAGATTAGGGATCGCTGATTTATCCAGTTCCTCTAGTAGGTTTAATTTGATCATCGTATCAACCATGTAATCGGAAGGCTGAATAAGGTCAAATTGAGCACCGCCAGCCTGAACCTTTGCTAGCATATCTTCATTGCTGGAGAAAATCGCATAATTGACCTTAGCATCGAATTTTTGCTCGAAATCCTTAATAACATCCATATTAAAGTTATCTGCCCAGCTATAGATGTTTAATACTCTTTCTTCTTTTCCGCTATTAGATGAGCATCCAGTCAGGGCAAGTACAGTAGTCATAACGATTGGCACAATGGCCTTAAGTAAACGCATAGCATATCCTCCTCCTGTGAGAAAAAAGTTTAGTCTTGAGTGGTTTTATTTCCGGTACCTTTAAAAGCAAGTGATTCTGCAAGGACAATTAATACCACAATCACGAGAATCATTATTGTCGATAGGGCATTTAGTTCAGGAGAGACACCACGTTTGACCATACCATAAATATATAGTGGCAACGTAGTAGAATCTGGTCCTGCTACAAAGAAGCTGATGACGAAATCATCCAGAGACATCGTGAACGTCATTAAAGCAGCCGCGATCAGTCCTGGGGAAATAATTGGCAATGTAATATAACGGAACGTATTAAACGAGGAGGCGCCTAAATCTTGGGCTGCTTCCTCCAATTCCTGCCCCATACCAGCTAAACGAGCAGTAATGATGACCACCGCAAAAGACAAGCTAAAGGTGATATGAGCGATAATGATCGTTAGTTTACCCAGCGGCATATACAATTGGCTAAACATGACCAGCAAGGATAATCCCATCAGAATATCGGGAATTAGGATTGGTAAATAAATTAATCCATTGAATGCTTGCTTAAAGCGAAATTTGTAACGATGGAGGGCCAGTGACAGAAAGGCTGCCAGAATGGTAGTGACCACCGTTGTAACTACAGCGATAATCAAACTATTCGTCAATGCATCTAGCACACGATCATTTTCAAACAGAGAAGTGTACCACTTTAAGGTGAAACCTGACCAAGTGGCATTGATCCTCGAATCATTAAAAGAATAGAGGATGAGTACGGCGATCGGTAAATATAAAAACCCGATAATCGCCAAGGAGTATGCAAACAGGAGATTTTTACGCATTTTCATCGCCTCATCCTCTCCCTTCTTGTTTCTCTTGCATTTTTGTTGCGCGATAGTATAAATAAATCATGATGATCGAGAAGAGTACAATCACCATGGATAATGCTGAACCAAATGGCCAATCACGTGCAGACAGGAATTGGTTTTGAATGACATTACCAAATAGTGAAGATTTAGCTCCACCCATTACATCTGGAACAACGAACATACCCAGTGAAGAAACGAAAACTAAAATACAGCCGCTTACAACTCCCGGCATAGTTAGAGGCAGGGTAATGTGCCAAAATGTTTTGGCTGGTGTAGCTCCTAAATCATAGGCAGCCTCCAGCTTTTTACGATCTAATTGTTCTAAGGAGACATAGATCGGCAAGATAATAAACGGCAACAACGCATAGACCATCCCGAGCAAAACAGCTCCTGGTGTATACAAGAGCGTGAGCGGTTGGTCGATAAGGCCAAGCGATTGCAAAACAGTATTTACAAGACCTTGTGTACGTAAAATGATGACCCAAGCATAAGAGCGAACCAGAAAATTAATCCAAAATGGAATCATCACTAATAAGAGCCATAAGTTTTGCCACTTACGATCTAGTCGGGTAATCATATAAGCTAAAGGATAACCCAACAACAGACAAATGATGGTCGTTCCCACGGATACAAGCAAGGTTTCGATAAAGATTTGTACATATAGCGATTCAAAGAATCTAGCATAGTTAGCTAGTGTAAATTCATAGACGATTTGCCCGTATACTCCCCTCTTCAGAAAAGAAAGCATAACCACAAAAAGCATGGGCACTAAGAAAAAGATCGTTAACCAGAGGAATCCTGGGAGAGCAAGTAGCTTTCCTTTATTTTTCAACGCAGAATCACCTCATCTTCTTCTGCCCAGAATACACCAACTCTCTCGCCTTTGTGCCAAGAGCCTTTTTCGTAAAGATGTGCAGTAATAACAATGTCGTCCTCGGCGCGGACAAACACCTTAAAGATATTACCTAAGAAAATAATATCTTCAATGATTCCCTTGCTCTTGTGTCGAGCTACTTCCTCATTTTCTTTATATAAACGAATCTTTTCAGGACGTACTCCTAAAAGACCTGCTTTTGTATTTAAGATATTGTTTTCACCAATAAAGGTTGCAACAAACAGACTGTTTGGCTTGTAATAAATTTCTTCTGGTGTGCCCAATTGCTCAATTCGACCTTGGTTTACAACCGCGATGCGGTCTGACATCGACATAGCTTCATCCTGATCATGCGTCACATAGATAAAGGTAATGCCGAGATTCCGCTGAATATTTTTTAGTTCAACCTGAAGGTTTTTGCGCAGTTGGTAGTCGAGCGCACCAAGCGGCTCGTCCAATAATAATACCCTTGGATTGTTAATGATCGCACGGGCAATTGCAACACGTTGCTGCTGTCCACCAGATAGCTGTTTTGGTTTACGTTTCTGATATTCGGTCAGTTGTGTAAAATGCAGCACTTCTTCCAAACGAGTCTTTTGTTCGGCCTGAGGCACATTTTTCATTTTTAAACCAAAAAGAATGTTTTCAGCAACGGTCATGTGTGGGAACAGAGCATAATGTTGAAATACCATGTTCATATCTCGTTGGTAAGGAGGGATTTTGGTTACATCCTTTCCATCCAGGTAGATATGTCCAGAAGTAGGCTCTTCAAACCCAGAAATCATGCGCATCAGCGTCGTTTTTCCGCATCCGCTGGGACCGAGCAAAGTGATGAATTCACCTTCCTGGATTGACAGTGAAAATGCGGGAATGACCACGTGATCATTAAAGCTTTTTTCCACTGAATCCAAGTGTATGATCGTTTTCATTTATCATTTCCCATCTCTATATAAATTTAGTAGTTCTCACCCAATTTACTCTAAAAAAACGCTAAATATTAAGATATATCATTGGGGCAATAAATTCAATGAAATCACAAATAAAAAAGCAAGAAAAAATCTCCATCAACTAGCGACGGAGACATGTTCATAGTAGCGTGCAAGTAGCCTCGTAACAGTTATAAGAGCAATATGTATTCTAGATAGATTGTCTGTCAGACACAAAGTAATTATGAATGGCAAAAACTATCACACGAGGATTGTAACGTGAAAGACGATCGTTTGTCGAGTTCTAGAGCCAAATATCCACAAAATAATCTACATTTGCATGATGACTTTTATGGAGATCATTTATGCTTCAAATACATCCCGTTATCGTTTTACGTAGCAAGTCGTTGTGCTGGCAAAATCTCATCTTTTGCAGATGATAGTATCCGGCGACTGTTTCCTACAGGGATGCACATTGGTGTTCCATACAGAGGATCGGCAATAATTTTCGATTGCATACGGAAAACATGTTCGACCATTTTTTCGGTCAGTACGGTTTCTGGACTACCTTGAGCATAAATTTGTTTATCTTGAACAGCGACTAAATGATGTGCATATCGACATGCTAAATTAAGATCATGCAGCACCATGACAATTGTAGATGCACGTGTCTGATTTAATTCAAATAAAATATCAAGCACTTCAATTTGGTGAGTCATATCTAAATAGGTAGTAGGCTCATCCAGCAAAATAATATCCGTATCTTGAGCCAGTGTAAGAGCAATCCAAGCACGCTGGCGCTGACCACCGGAAAGCGAATCAATGGGACGGTGAGCTAGCTCTGTTAATTGCGTCACTTCCAGAGCAAAGGCGACCTTTTCCTCATCTTCATCAGTCCATTGCTTGAGCCAGTTTTGGTGTGGATAACGTCCTTGTTTCACTAGCTGCAAGACAGTTAATCCTTCTGGTGCAATCGGTCCCTGTGGCAGAATAGCCATTTGCTTGGCGATCTCTTTTGTTGTTTGTTCTGCAATACCTTTCCCATTTAATAATATATGTCCTGATGCCGGTTTTAATAATCGAGCCAAGGAGCGAAGAAGAGTGGATTTCCCACAACCATTGCTTCCAATTAAAACGGTAATTTCACCCTTAGGAATTCGCAGGCCAAGATTTTCAATTATAATGGAATCCCCGTATTGCAGGGTTAGTCCTTTGGTTTCTAGAGCAGACATTGCATCTCATCTCCTTACTTATTACGATTTTTAACCAATAGAAATATAAAGAATGGCGCTCCGATGAGGGAGGTGAAAATTCCTACAGGCAGATCAAGTGGCGCAAAAACAGTGCGAGCTACGAGATCAGAGACTAAGACGATAAGAGCACCCAGCAGTGCAGATGCGGGCAATAAAGCTCCAAAAACAGGACCTACTACCTTTTTTGCAATATGAGGAGCTAGCAGTCCAACAAAGCTGATTGCCCCACCGATGGCCACAGCAGCGCCTGCCAATGCCACGGAGAAGGACAATAGGATGAGTCGATGCAATTCAACAGCAGAGCCAGCTCCTTGGGCCACATCATCTCCTAATTGCAGCAGGTTGACACTACGACCGTATATAAAGGCGAGTAACATAAAGCAAGCGATCCAAGGAGCTAACATAGATACGGTATCCCATGATGTTCCATAGACACTGCCTGTTAGCCAAATTTTAGCTTTAGGCGTCAAATACAGCGGGCTTGCAACGGTGATTAAGGTGGTAAGAGCGGCTAAAATCTCTTTCACACCAACGCCTATCAATACTAGTCGTACAGGAGTTACTCCTTTTTTCCAAGCTAAGACATAAATGAGTAAGCCTGCAATACCAGCTCCTACAATAGCAAACAACGGAAGCCAGAAAATACTCGCTGTTTCAAACAAAACAATGAAGACGACTGCTGCAACACTAGCTCCACTGGTGATGCCAATAATGTCAGGAGAAGCGAGTGGATTGCGAATGATGCTTTGAAGGATTGCCCCTGATACACCAAGCCCCATTCCAACGAGCATACCTGTCAAAAGACGAGGCATGCGAAATTTCATGACAATCAGATTTTCCTGGTCGCTTCCTAATCCAAGAAACACTTTCATAACATTCCAGGGAGAAATCGGATATTCACCTATTCCGACGCTCCATACCATTGCCATAAATGTTAGGAACAGAATAGCAAGCACGATCCATAGCACACGTTTTTCCATTAAATAGGAAATGTTTGGTTTTTTAAGTCGAAAAACAAGGAGTTTTTTCATCAACGAAGCATCCCCTTTCGAATGACATAAATGAAGAAGGGAGCTCCAAATAAGGCTGTCATTACACCAATTGGTAATTCCTGAGGCATCGCTATCGCCCTAGCTAAGATATCAGAGATAACCAGTAAAATTCCTCCGAATAATCCGCTGTACAATATTGTCCACTTCATATCGTTTCCAGTAAGGTAACGAGCTACATGAGGAGTGAACAAACCTACAAAGCCTATTGGTCCTGCTACAGCCACCGAACAGCCAGATAAAATAATCACAACTGCACCCATTCCGATTTTTAACAAAAGAGTTCGCTGTCCTAAGCCTTTTGCTACGTCTTCTCCTAGCATGAACGTATTAATTGCTGGGGCTAACAGCAGTGCTATTATCCATGCTGCGATCATGAACGGTAACCCTTCCATTAAATAGGAGAGCTTACGATCAGCTACAGAGCCAGCTAACCAAAATAATACTTCCTCTAAGGCTTGTTCATTTGTAACTAAAATTCCATTCGTGAAGGAAGAGAATAGAGCGGTTAATGCCGCACCTGCCAATGTCATTTTTAAGGGAGTCATCCCATCGCGACCAATAGAGCCTAAGATATAAACAGCGATCCCACCTAGCAGGGCTCCCGTAAAACCAGCCCAGGTTAAGGCTTGCATAGAGTTTGCTCCTAAGAAACCAACAGAACAAACAATAGCAAATGAAGCGGCCCCATTTATTCCAAAGATGCCTACGTCCCCAATCGGATTACGTGTCAAAGCTTGCAGAATACAACCTGCTATACCTAAATTAATCCCTATGGCTGCTGCAATAATACTGCGCGGAACTCTCGTTTCAAGAATGACAATATGTTCGTTGCTTCCGTTAAAATGTGTATAAGCTTCTATCAGAGTGTGTATATCAGTATTAATGACACCGTAAACGACACTGACGAGCATACAAGCTAGCAATACTAACAATCCGAGTAGTAGACCTATTGCTTTTACAAAAGGCCGTTCTAAGATGCTCTTTCCCATTTCAGTGTTCTCCTATTTTTTTGCATTCTTTCAGTATCAGATGACAGTTGTTCAACATAATCATTTTTTGAAAGTTCAAAACGTGTAAGGAAATGTTTTCCCTTGTTGACACATTGTATTCTGGCATATACGATTATATCCGACATTGATAATCGTTATCAAGAGTTCTAGGGGGAACAACAGATGAAAATTTCACAAATCGTGCATCATTCACGTCTCATGAAGATTGCTGCGCCTGTTTTGCTACTTATGATGCTTGTTGTAGGATGCGGTCAACAGCAGAGTGCTACAACAGAAGCTAAGCCTAGTGAGACAAAGCAAGAGGGTACAGCTTATAAGGTGAAGCATGCAATGGGAGAAACGAATGTAAATGGAACTCCCCAACGTGTGGTAGTTTTGACACGTGAAGGTACAGAAGCTGTTCTCGAACTAGGGATTAAGCCAGTTGGTGCTGTACAATCTTGGGATAAAAAGGACCAACCCTTCTATGATCATATCAAAGCAGATATGGAGGGTGTAAAAGATGTCGGTGATGAGCTACAGCCTAATATTGAAGCAATTGCGGCTCTAAAACCCGATCTCATTCTTGGTGTAAAAATGCGTCATGAAAAGATTTATGATCAACTAAGTGCCGTTGCCCCAACTGTTTTAGCAGAAACATTGCGCGGTGAATGGAAAAACAACTTTAAATTGTATGCAGAAGCGTTACATAAGAAAGCAGAAGGCGATAAGGTAATGGCCGATTTTGATAAAAAGGTAGCAGACCTGCGTGCAAAAGCTGGGGATAAATTAAAAACAGAAGTATCCCTAGTTCGTTTTATGCCTGGCAAAACTCGCATTTACTACAGTCAAACCTTTGCAGGAATGCTATTGAATGAAGTAGGCTTTGCGAGACCAAAAGCACAGCAAAAAGATGATTTTGCAGCCGAAATTACCAAAGAACGCATGCCTGAATTAGATGGCGATATCTTGTTCTACTATACGTACAATAAAGGTGTAAAAGATGACAGTGGTAGCAAGCTAGAACAAGAATGGACAAATGATCCGTTATGGAAAAACCTTAAAGTATCAAAGAACAACAAAGTATTTAAAGTAGATGATGTCATCTGGAATATAGCAGGCGGTGTACGTGCAGCTAATCTGCTGTTAGATGAATTTGATAAGTATCTGGTAGAAGGGTAAACAATAACATATTGTAAAAGAAAGAGGACTGATCTAGTAGCCTGAGAGGCTTATGATCAGTCCTTTTTTCTAATGCTGGCAGTTTGGGCAGTAAAATACCTTGCGGGAAGCTAACCGAGTCATGACGATAGGTGTCTGACAACGTAAACAAGGCTCTTGGGGGCGGTCATAGACCAAGCAATGATGATTATATCCTCCGGTGAGACGATCACTCTTATAAAATCGGTACTCCATATAACCCCCTAGCTGTAAGGCACGTGTCAATACCTCATGAAGTGCTTGGGATAATGCTTGAATATCTGCTTGCGATAATTCCTGACAATTTTTAAGAGGCAACTGCCTTGCTTGAAAGCAAATTTCATCAGAATAACAATTACCAATGCCTGCAATAACATGCTGATCGGTAAGGGCTTTTTTTAACACGGTTCGTTTCTTTTTCAACAATTTGGCCAGAGTGGCTGCGGTAAATAACGGCATAAGCGGTTCGGGTCCAAGTGTAGCAAGCTGCTGAGAAATACCCTCGTCTTTGTATATATGTAAGTAGCCGAGCCGCAGGCCATGGAAAAAAAGCTTATGTTGATCAAAGCTCAGGGTAACCTGGGCCGTCCGATCCAATTTATCAGCATCGCTACCCCAGTACATAAATCCGGATAACATGAGGTGGAGCAACAGAACCTGGTTGTTGCTTAGATGAAATAATAGATACTTACCACGGCGCTGAACAGTTGTGATCGTTTGATTCAGCAGTGCCTGCTGGAAGTAAGTGACAGGACAATTGATGGTTTTCTCCCGTGTTACCTCGACATGTCGAATCGGTTTCTCTAAGATGTAGCGATTTAACATGCCCCTATAATGCTCCATCTCTGGAAGTTCTGGCATAGAAGTTCCTCCTTTTACAAGAGTGGTAATACTAGATCTATAATCTCTGTTTACCTTCTCCATATCGTGAAGCCTTCAGCAGTAATAGTCTGTTTCAATTTCATAAGAAAAATGAGGAAGATAGGGAGAACCTTTCGTTTTTCGGGGAAAAATATACTATAATGAGACGAGTTGACTTCAAAATATCGAGTTCGTGAATAGATACATAAAGACAGGAGACTAAACATGAAACATCAAGTAGATTTGATCGCAACCGCTGCATTTGGCTTAGAAGCAGTAGTAGCGGAAGAAGTACGCGGGATGGGGTATGAGAATGTAACGGTAGAAAACGGAAAGGTTATGTTTCGTGCTGATATTTCGGATATTCCGCGTACAAATTTATGGCTGCGTACGGCAGATCGCATCCGATTGAAAATTGGTGAATTCAAAGCGACCAGCTTTGATGAATTATTTGAAAAAACAAAGGCATTGCCTTGGTCTGATTTTATTCCAGAGAATGGACACTTTCCTGTGGAGGGGAAATCAGTAAAGTCGGAGCTGTTTAGTGTATCTGATTGTCAGGCAATCGTAAAGAAAGCAGTTGTAGAAAGCTTAAAGGGAACCTACCATACAAGCTGGTTTAACGAAGATGGTCCTACTTTTAAAATTGAAGTGGCGTTATTAAAAGATATTGCGACGCTAACCATTGATACCAGTGGAGCAGGCTTACATAAACGTGGCTATCGTGATTGGATCGGAGCAGCTCCTATTAAGGAGACGATGGCAGCTTCGTTGATCATGCTTTCGCGTTGGAAGCCAGATCGTGTATTGATTGATCCGTTCTGTGGCTCTGGTACGATTCCGATTGAAGCCGCTATGATTGGCAGAAATATTGCTCCTGGTATGAACAGAGAATTCGTTTCGGAGAACTGGCCGATTATTCCGCGGACAACATGGCGTCAGGCGCGTGCTGAGACGCATGATTTGGCTCAATACGATCGGCAACTAGAAATTATAGGAACCGATATTGATGAAGAGGTTATTAAAATAGCGAGACGGAATGCAGAGGAAGCTGGAATAGATGACACAATCCACTTTCAACGCATGGATATGAGAGATTTAAGTTCCAAAAAGAAATATGGCTACCTGATTTGCAATCCGCCATACGGAGAGCGTCTAAGCGACTATCGCACGGTAGAAAGATTGTATCGTGACATGGGGCAGGTATTTAGTAAGTTAGATACATGGTCTTCTTACGTGATTACCTCTGATGAAAATTTTGAATCATATTTTGGCAAGAAAGCCAGCAAAAAACGCAAGCTATTTAATGGAAACATGCGTGTGGATTACTATCAGTTCTTTGGGCCGCGTCCACCGCGTCCACGGGCTAATTCTGGGGATGTAACAGATCAAGAGAGATAAACGTCATATATAAGGTTGAATAGATAGAAAAGATTGATTCAGGTAAGGAGAGAGGTTGTTTTTTTATGTGGAAAAACGGTTTTACTCATAAGCTGATGAGTGTGGCAACAGCTACTGCCTTGTTATTGACCTCAGGCTTCATGACACCCCAAGCTTTTGCGGCAAAAGAGGGGAATGCTTCTATTCCGGCATCCTCTTCTGCTTATCTAGGGAATGGTGAGTTCCTTGATACGAAAGGGCACTATGCAGAAAAAGCAATTAAGCATCTTGCCAGCATGCAGGTTATTAATGGGGTGACGGCTACCGAATTTCGGCCAAATGCTCAAATATCCCGCCAGGATTTTATTGTACTATTGTCCCGTGCATTAGGAGTGCTGCCAAGCGAGCATGCAGAAAGCACATTCTCTGATCTTGCAAAAGATAGTGTGTATCAAGCATATGCTTCTACATTGGCTGATAATGGAATTATGAAAGGCAAAGCCGACGGTAGTATGGGAGGCAAAGAACCGCTTTCCCGTCAGGAGCTAGCTGTGCTGCTAGAGAGAGTTAATCAGCACCTTTCAATTGGAGCAACCGAGAAAAAAGCGAATCCTGCTACTTTTTTGGATGAAAAAAAGATAGCTGGCTTTGCACAAGAGGCAAGTTATGCAGCAGTTCGTCAAGGATGGCTGACGCCTTATAAAGGAGCATTTCAGCCTGATAAATTGGTAACGCGTGGCGATGCGGTTGTGTTAGTGGATCGCCTAGTAGAGCTTCGAAAAAAACAAGCTGATGGAAAAGACTTTACTGTTAATCACTCTAGCATCAAGATCATGACTGGAATGACTGAACAAATCAAGGTCAAGCCTGAGGTAGATCAGCCACTGCCATTTACGCCGATTTTTGCTTTTGACGATAAAGCGCTAGGCCATATTTCTGCGGACGGTACATTCGTAGCGGGTACAGCAGCAGGTAAAGGAGTTATAACGGTAACGGTTGGTTATCAAAGCATCCAAATACCAGTAGAGGTAACAACTCATGGTATAGCTGAGGATGAGAAAAAAGCGGAGAATCCAGCAAAAACAGACGAAGCCAAGACAAATCCTGCTGAATCTAAAGCTGATGATACGAAGCAAGCAGATGAAAAGAAACAAAACGTTGAGCAAAAATCATCAACGGACCAAGCTTCTTCCGAACAAAAAACGCCAAACCAGTCTGTAGCAACTGAGACAGAAACTGTTAATAGCAATACAGCTAAGGAAAAGAAACAGGAACAAAAAGAGGAAGAGCCAGTAGAAGGCTGGATTAATTATGCCCGTAACAGTCAGGTAACCGTAAAATCACTCGATCCTGCTGACCCTTTATTTAATGAGTCAGAGAAGAAATACCCTGGTCCATCTGGCGGATTGACCGATCCGGCAGATGTTTGGACAGGCTATCTTCGTCAAATGGGACGTGAAGTAACGCTTGATCTACATAAGGTACAGACGCTGGATATGGTAGAGCTTACTTTCAGACAAGAGAAAACAAGCGGGATTACATTGCCTTCCGAGCTAGAGGTGGAAGTATCGCGGGACGGTAAAATTTGGGGTTATGCGGGTAAAGCTACACATGCTATTTCCCCTGGGGAATTACAAAAACTGGATCGTACCCTGCGCATTAGCTTACCGGAATTGGATGCACAGTATGTTCGAGTACGTTTTCCTGTAAAAGTGTTCACATTTGCTAAACAACTGAAAGTATATGGACATGAAGCAGAGCCTGCACAGGCTAAGCTCATCTCCTTTCCTTTAAGCAAAACAAGCACACCTATTGAAGATAATAAGGCAGATGACCGGGTAAAAGATATGCTATTGGTATACCATGGGGCATATGACGACCGTGGTAGCTGGTCGAAAGACGACTTTTTACCGATGGCGGGCTATATTGAGCCAGATGGTTCCATTCCTGATCAAATGTTTGATACCATGTTGTTCCTTCCGTTTCCGAACATGACGGAAACAAAGGCTGACTGGGAGAAGTATATGGACAATCTATTCGAACCGGGTCGCCAATTGGATGCCTTAAACACAGCTATGTTTGAAATGAATAAACGACGTAATTCTCTTGTACTAAATACGAAGAAGGAAAAAGTGGTACTAACCTTGCCTTATCCTTCTCCAAAGGTGAGCGATTGGGGTAAGCTGGAGGAAAATGGGCCGTCTCTATCCTTTGACCCTGCTAAGGTAGGGCAAGAGCAAGCCTATAAAAACCGCTTAGCAGCCATTACCTGGTACAAGGATAAGCTGATTAATCGCTGGTACCAATCAGAGTATAAGTATCTGAAGCTAGAAGGAATCTACTGGTTCCAAGAGCTTGTAGATGACGCGGCACCGAAAGAACGCGAGTTGATTCGCAACGTTGCCGACATGGTTCATTACCATGGATTCCGTTTCTACTGGATTCCGTATTATGGCGCTCCAGGTTTAGAGGAATGGAAAAATCTTGGGTTTGATTATGCTTTCCTTCAGCCGAACTATTATCAGGCAAATGAAGTACCTATAGAACGGGTTCAGCTTACCTTAGATGTAGCTAATAAATATGGAATGGGTGTAGAGATCGAGGGAGACGAGAAATTCTTACGCGATATGCGTCTCTATCGTACCTACTACAATCAACTCATTGCCGGTCATAAAATCGGAATTGATAAGGACAAAATCCATGCGTATTATTTCGGTTCTAAAAATCTGTTGATGGCTTACCGCAGTAAGGAGCAGCAAGCCAGAAAGATTTATGATGATACGTACAAGTGGATGAAGGGCAAGTTTGATATGAAAGAATTCCTTGTTCCTGAGGTAGTGCCAACTCCTACTACGAAGCCAGAGGATCAAAAGCAAACAACGGGGGATGCAAATCCTGCTACTAAGGATGAATCTGGAGAAAAAGCTGATCAAAAGGGATCAGAAAGCTGAATCTGAGAAACCAGTCAATGACCAAAAAACGGAAAATCATGATAAGGCTGAAACAAAAGAATAACGACATGTGTTGAAATGTAGACGCTGACAGGCCCCTGCCGCTCACGTAAGTTGAGAAGCAGGGGCCTGATTTTTTGAGCAAGGTTATAACAAAGCATTTAGGCCTGGACCGATTTTGCACGCTCCATTATGGTGAACATTTTTTGATAGCAAAGGATACTAAGAATTGTTACACCAAAAATAATTCCGAAAATGACTAGCGGACCAAACCAATTAGATAAAGTAACGAGCAGTGGTGCTAGGATGCGCCCAATCGTAAATTGTAGCGTGGAGGCACCCATATACTGCCCGCGTTGGTGTTCAGGGGCTAGTTTACTAACGAAGCCTAGAGCGATTGGAGTACGGATCAGCTCTCCAATTGTGAGAACAGCCATACAGAAGAGCAAGAACCAGATATTTTTACTAAAAGCCATCATGAAAAAGCCGATCCCACCCAGAAAAGATGCAATCACAAATGCTTTTTGATCGCTCCACGCACTAATCCAGCGTGTCATCGCTGCTGTTAGCGTCACTACCATGAATCCATTCAAGGCCATCATCCAGCCAAAAAAGGATGTTCCCCCTAGAGAATAGGTCCAATCTCCCCACCATATCAACGGTTGATGTAACACATGTTCCTTTATATAAATCGCCATGTAAAGATCCATCTGGGAAAAAGCGATAAACACAAAGACCCCCGCTAGCAAGTAAAGAGAAAAAACCTTGTCACGAAAAATAACCTGAAAGGATTGCCATTCTTTTTTCCAACTGGGTGCTGAATCGACTACATCTGAGCTAGTTTGAGGTGCTGACGGCTTAGTCTCTTTTAAGACGAAAAAGTAGACAACAAATAGAATAGCAGTCACAATCATACAGGCTAGCATAAGCTCATTACGGTAATTTACAAAGAAAAAGGCTCCCAGCAAAGGGCCGATAACAACCCCTAAATTCATAGCTGTGTAAAACATGGCAAACACAAAATTGCGATCTTCCTCGTTGGTCAAATCTGCGATCATAGCTTCGCTAGCTGGTTGGTATAAAGAGGCACTCAGATTCAGTCCGACAAAAGCAAGGTACATCATCCAAGGTGAAGAGGATAGAAAAAATAACAGGAACATGAGAACCTCAAACGCCACAGAAAATAGCATAACGGGACGACGCCCCAGTTTATCAGAAATACGACCACCAATTAAGCTTATGACAACACTAAGTAACGGGGGAATGATTAATAATACCCCAGCAGTACTTTTACCAAACGTTTCACTGAAAAACAGAGCCATGAAGGGTAAGAACATCCATAAAAAGATAGAAAATAAGGTTTCTCCGATCAGACGAACCTTTAAATTTACATCCCAAGATAGCCAGCTCATGCGCTGCACCTCCAACGTGTTTTCTGACTTACATACATGCTGGCTTCCTTCTTTCCCGTCTGAAAAAGAAGTGGTTTATGGTCCTGTTAGAATGTTACTGTTTATCAAAAAAGCGACTATATGCTGAAAAGCTTGCCGAACATACAAGCTTATCGCATAAATGCCGCTTCTTTCGTAAAGAAACGGGGCCGATAACCATAAATTCCATCAGTAAAGAAGAAAGCCGACCTTAATCAAGCATGACAAAAAGAATAGATTACCTTTTGTCTTTGCTGGATTAGATTAGATGGCTATAATTTTCTTTACTGATGAATTTCATTGGTTACATGCCCCTTTATTTTCGGTATTTTTTGATAAATGAAATTCTAACAGGTTTTATAAGGATGTGCAAGACAGGTTTCTAGAGATTGATTTGATAAATAACCCATGACATATACGTAGTTAGGCAGGACCAAACAAGATACGGAATAAGTAACAGTGCTGCCCAACGAGAGTATTTGCCTGTGTACAATAGCAAGAGTAGGGTCGATATTGCGGTAGCCAGACAATCATAAAAGGCTAACGACAAATCCTTCTGAATAGACAGGACAAAGGTATAAGCTTGATTGATCACGTAGTTAATCACAAATAACAGATACCAAGAGTGGTTTAGGTTATCTAACCCAATGGTTTTTTGTAATACAACGACTGCAAGAGCAATCAGTGCGTATAATACAAACCATATGATAGCAATCAAGTTGCTTGAGGGAAGCCAATCAGGCTCTGCAAGGGTGTTATACCAGATTAGGTCACTTGGAAAAAGAATACCTGACAGCGAAAAAAGAGCTATTATGACGAGGAATAATATGATGGAGGATAATAGACTTGGCTTTTGCTGCGTCATGTAAAACTACCCCCTTTTCTTATAAGCTAGTACTTAGTTTATTATTGATTTTGTCGTCCATGCTTATTATTTCTGATTGCAAGATGAACATCATAGATGGACTAAGGCGTTTTGATAAAATATTTTTAATCAAAAACACAAAGAGAAGTGTCTATGCTACAATTTGTAATAAATCCCAATGGGAACGGACTGGAGGAGTCTCATCGTGCAAGATCCACGATTAAAAAAATTGGCTTATAATTTATTGCACTATTCTGTGGGTTTGAAGGAAAAGGAAGTTTTAAATATTGAAGTCCGTGGAAACGGGCATGATCTAGCTCGGGAGCTGATAAAAGAGGCATATGCTATCGGCGCCTATCCTTATGTGGAGATAATGGATACACGTATTCAAAGGGAGTTAATGATGAATGCTAGTGCCGAGCGGGCAGAATATCTAAGGAAATGGTCTGAAGAACGCGTCAGGGATCAGCATGCAACCATCATTATTAACGGGGTTGATAATGACAGCGAAATGTCTGATGTGCCAAATGATAAGCGTCAGGAGCATTACAGGGTGCTAAAGCCACTTAGTGATTACATGATCGCTAATACTCGTTGGGTTCTGCTTAATTATCCTACACCCTCTATGGCGCAAAATGCGAATATGTCGACTGAGGCATTTGAAGATTTCTTCTTTGATGTCTGTATAACAGATTACCGAAAGATGCATGATGCATTCCTGCCCCTGCAACAACTGATGAATAAGACGGATAAAGTACGATTAGTCGGGCCAGGAACCGATTTGACCTTTTCCATCAAAGGAATTCCAAACGTGATTTGTGCGGGAGAAAATAATATTCCAGATGGAGAGATTTTCACTGCTCCTGTGCGTGATTCGGTCAACGGTGTACTTACTCACAATGCGACGACACAATATATGGGGACTAAATTTGAGAATATTACCTTGCGTTTTGAGAATGGAAAGATTGTAGAAGCGAGTTCCAATAATACCAAGAAGCTCAATGAAATTCTTGATACTGACGAAGGAGCTCGCTATATTGGAGAATTTGCCATCGGTGTAAATCCGTATGTGCTGCATCCGATGAATGATATTTTATTTGACGAGAAAATCGCAGGTAGCTTCCACTTTACTCCGGGTCAGGCCTATGAAGATGCTGATAATGGCAATCGAAGCATCGTGCATTGGGATATGGTAACCATTCAACGTCCGGAATACGGTGGCGGTGAAATTTGGTTTGATGATGTGTTAATCCGTAAAGATGGACTATTTGTGCTGGATACATTACAAGGTCTTAATCCAGATGCTTTAAAATCCTAAGCCAATCAAAAGAGCGAATGAAACCCATATTCAAGATAAGAACGAAAAAAAGTCTGGTGATGCCAGGCTTTTTTGCTTGAGATGAATGGAGATAACCTATATCAATATTCCCTTGATAGAACCAGCTTCTCCTCTCTAAAGTGGCATCCGATCTCGCTTTTCGTTACAATGAAGCGTAGAAACTGTAGAACGGAGAAAAAACTAGCTATGACAATGAAAAGATGGTTGGATCACACTGTAGACGATCAGGAAAAAGGAATGACTGTGGAGGAGATCGTACGACAAAAAATGTCGGTCTCTGGACGTATGCTGCAACGCCTGACACGGAGTAAAGGAATACTGGTAAATCGCAAGGTCCCTTTTCTTAAAAGGCAGGTCAAGGCTGGTGATGTGATTTCTGTACGCATTTTTGATGATAAACGTGAGCAGGAAGCGTTAGTCATGTTACCGCCAGCGCCATTTGAAATTCAATTGGAAGTTTTGTATGAGGACGAGTATTTTATTGTTGTCAATAAACCAACAGGTATGACTACACATCCTATTCGTGAGGATCAGCATGATACTTTACTAAACCAACTTGTCCTTTATTGGCATAAACAAGGCAAGTCGATTATGCCCCATACCGTTCATCGCCTAGATCGCGAGACTTCAGGCACTATTTTAATCGCGAAGAGTTCCTATGCTCATCAGCTAGCAGATAAGCTGATAAGGGAGGGAAGTATAGAGCGGAATTACGTTGCTTTCGTAACTGGTCGCATGCAACCAGAATCGGGCACAATAGCAGAACCGATCAAGCGCGATCCTATGCATAAAGTAAAGCGTCAGGTACATCCAAAGGGTGAAGAAGCGGTTACTCATTACAAGGTGTTGGCTTCAAATGACGAGGTTAGCTTAGTCGATATTACATTAGACACAGGAAGAACTCACCAAATTCGTGTGCATTTTGAATACATGGGACATCCATTGGTTGGGGATACCCTGTACCGAGGTTCTCGAATGGGCTTTTCCAATCAAGCGTTGCATGCCTATCAGCTTTGTTTTAAGCATCCAGTGACAGAAGAGCTCCTTGAGATTAAGGCACCTATGCCACCAAAGATGAAGCGCTTTGTGGAGGATAGGTTTTTTCTCCCAAATTTTATGCTATAAAGATGATGCATGTGCAAAATAAATACGATGGGGAAGGGTGGAGGTGTAGAGCATGGTAGTGCAGAGGCTATTAGATGAGGAAAAGGTGTTTAAAGACCCTGTTCATCGCTATGTGCATGTCAGGGAGAAGGTCATTTGGGAGCTAATTGATTCACCAGAATTCCAACGACTAAGACGTATCAGACAGCTTGGGACGAGTTATTTTACCTTCCATGGCGGTGAGCATAGCCGATTCAATCACTCGCTGGGCGTCTATGAAATTATGAGACGCATCCTAGAGACCTTCGAGGGCAGAGTTAATCTTCCTTACGAAGAAAAGCTCCTGTGCCTTTGTGCGGCTTTACTGCACGATGTTGGACATGGTCCTTTTTCACACTCCTTTGAAAAGGTATTTCGGTTTGACCATGAGGAATGGACGAGAAAAATCATTATGGGCAGGACAGGCATTAATCAAATTTTACGTACGGTTAGCGATACCTTTCCTAGAAAGGTTGCGGAGGTGATCGCAAAAACGTATGAGAATAAACTGATTGTCTCCCTTATTTCCAGTCAGATAGATGCAGACCGAATGGATTATTTGTTGCGAGATGCTTATTATACCGGAGTCAATTACGGTAATTTTGACATAGAGCGCATTCTGCGTGTAATGCGACCCTCTGAGGATGGAGTAGTGATTAAATCGAGTGGGATGCATGCAGTGGAAGACTATATCATGTCACGCTATCAAATGTACTGGCAGGTGTATTTTCACCCGGTGACGCGAAGTGCAGAGGTTGTTCTACATAAAATTTTCAAACGTGCGAAGGAATTATTCCATCGTGATTACCGTTTTCAATTAGAGCCGACACATTTCCTGCCGTTTTTCTGTGATCGTATCCAATTGAAGGACTATCTGATGCTGGATGAATCTATTGTTTATTTCTACATGCATCAGTGGCGAAATGAGCGAGATTCTATATTATCTGATTTATGTTCACGATTTTTAGACAGGAATCTTCTGCAATACGTCGAATATAATCCTAGAAATTTCCGAACGGAATATGAGATCAGGGAATTGTTTCAAGAAGCGGGAATTGATCCCGACTATTATGTAGAAGTTGATTCTACATCCGATTTGCCCTATGATTATTATCGCCCTGGGAAAGAACAAGAACGGATTTCTATTATGTTAGTCAAACCAAACGGTGAGCAAGCGGAATTATCAACGATGTCAGAGATTGTAGAAGCGGTTTGTGGGAAGCGGAGATTTGATTATAAGCTTTATTATCCTGCTGATCTGATAGAATCGCTGCCTGCTGAACTTGCCCAAAAGATTAAAGAACGACTAGGAGTAGTGATGTCGGATGCATAGAGGGCACGCCAAAATAATGCGGCTAGTGGAGGTCCTTGGTGAAGTAACAGGAAGAAAGAAACTGCAAAAAATGGTGTATATCTCTAAAAAAATGCAGGTGGATTTTGAGGAAAGATTTGAGTTTCATATGTTCGGGCCTTATTCCGAAGAACTGACATTGCGCGTAGATGAGTTGTGTAGCTTTGGGCTGTTGAACGAACAACATGAAAGCAAGGGAGCGATCGAAGTATATCGTTACTCCTTAAACGAATTGGGAAAGGATTTTTTGCGTTATCATGATGTAGACCTAGGGGTAGGAGAGCGTCTGATTAAACGTTTAAATGAAGAAAATTCCCGTTTTCTTGAATTGGTGTCCACCATTCTTTATTTTGAGCACTTATCCTATGAGGAAATGCTGGTTAAAGTCTTTACATTAAAAAGCAAACAGCGCTATACAGAAGAGGAAGTACAAAAGGGACTTGCTTTTCTCGACGAATGCAGACAAATTAGCTTGCAGCATTAAAGGGTATAGCATTCTGGAGTCTGCTAGTATGACCATCTCGTTTACGCTTATGTGTGAACGAGATTTTTTTGTCCCACATCATTTATCCATGCGCCCCAAAAATTGCACGAGTATAAGTTTTCAGGGTAGAATAGACAGAAGATCTTTTTAGGGGTTGGTGATAACATGAATTTATTTGATAATAAAAAAAATAACGGCTTTACCATTGTGAGTAAAAAGACAGATGTTCATGGCGGATTTGGTCAAGGAGTGCTTGATTTAAGTCATGTTTCCTCTGTCATTATTGATGTTGAAGAAAATGATGCCTACATTGACATGGGAGCGTTGCATGCCAAGAGTGCTGTTGAACGAGGCATTAAATTTTCTACGAATAAGGAAGATGTTCCAAACGGAAAGCCGTACTGGCTTGTTTGGGTTACCATCGACCGCAAAGAAGAGGGACCTTACTATGCAGGTGTAACTGCTTGTTATATGGAGATTGACCGTGAAGCCCGCCGTGGATACAAGCTATTGGTAGATCACGTTAACCGTATGGATGCTGCTATGAAGCGCAAAATCATGGTAAGTGAGCTAGGAGAAGTCGAAAAAGCAGCATTGCGCAAATTACTGATGGAACACAATGCAGACATGTGGGCAAACTCTGCTGAAGAACTTAAGCAGGGCTTAGAAACACAAGCATAGTTTGTACATGGGCGCTAGTTGAAAATCTGGTTTTTATTAGGAAAAAATGAACGCTGTGTGAACAACTAGCAAAAGAATTGTACGAAGAAACCAAAAAAGAGTAAACTTAGATTTGTATATAAAAAGCACTAGGTCAGCAAACAGGGAGCGACATTATGTCACTCCCTGTTTGTCTTAATTTGCAGGTTATGAATTAGCATTAGGGATGCACACTAAGAAGGCATATCAATACTTTATCTTCTCAGAGGGGGAGAATGCCTTGGATCATCAGAATGATCATTTTGTCAAACATGGTGGAGTGCATTTCCGCAATAATGTACCACCGCAAGAGATTAATAAATTTATTAATAGGCTACCGGCAGGAAAGCGAGAAAGTCTTTTTGAAGTGCTGGATAAATTGGAAAAAAACGGGCTTATTACGGTTTATAACGACCACGTTTTTACTGATGGAAATGGTGTTATTGGCGGCGGGGAGCAATAAGATAACGAAATAGAAATATGTCAAAGCCAGGCGCAGATATGATTTCCAGCGTAATAACAAGCTGCATGAATGAACAAAAAGCGCAAGAAAAAAGGGGTACCTAATCACAATAGTGATCTACGGTAGCCCTTTTTCATAAAGCTGACATGTTATCTGCCCCATAATTTGTTCCACAACGATTTCTTTTCTTTTTCAGGTGGTTTGGGATCGGGTATTGCTTGCTCAGGAATATGCTCGGAACAGTAATCATGAGGCTCCGTTCCTGCCTTAAAATACATAACTTGCGCATGCGGGCAGTTCTGGGTAGCCAATTTTTTGGTGACTGGGTCGATGTAAACTGATACGACACCGGTAGGAGCATTAAATTGGCTAGGGGGTTGATTATCGAGAGCACTTTCCATGAATTCCGCCCAAAGCGGAGCCGCTAGACGGGCATCCTTAATCGGGTCAATCTTCTTCCCTTCATCATAGCCTGTCCAAACGCTGGTTACGAGCTGGGGTGTAAATCCGCCTATCCAGGAGTCATAGTCAGTGGAGCCTGTTTTCCCAGCAACGGGACGGTTTAATTGGCCTGCAACACGGTGAGCTGTGCCGCGCGTATCGCTAAAAACAGTCTGCATCATCTGATTTAACACATATGAGCTACTCGGATCTGCTACAGGGACATGGGCAGAGGAATCCTCAGCTAAAATGGCACCTGTATTATCCATGATTTTTAAAATCGCTACTGGTGTAATGTACGACCCATTATTTGCGATGGTACTGTAAGCTGCTGTTAATTCCAAAGGGGAGATAGGCGATGTTCCCAAAGCTAGAGAAGGTACAGCCTGTAGAGGGCTAGTTATCCCTAATTTTTTGGCTTCATCTACTATTTTTTGTGGTGTTAATTGGTTAATTGTTTTAACAGCATAAATATTATCTGATGTAGCGATGGCTTCTTGCATCGTAATAAAGGTATTCGTAAATTTATTACCATAATTACTAGGAACGTATTCCTTTCCATTTTCGTAAGTGAAGACAGTTGGCTCGCTTTTCATCAACGTTAAAGGAGTAAACCCATTATCTAAAGCTGATAAATACATAATTGGTTTAAAGGTAGAACCAGGCTGTCGTTTGCTCAATACACGATTGAATTGGCTTTTTTTATAATCGCGGCCACCTACCATTCCTTTAATGAAGCCCGTTTTGGGATCAATGGCTACTAGAGCTATCTGTAATTCTTGATTATTTTTAGGCATGTGTTTACGAATAGCTTCTTCCGCTTTCTTTTGGATTGCAACGTCTAAGGTGGTGTAAATTTTTAATCCGCCGTTCTGAACAGCCTCTTCACTGATTCCATACTTATCCTTGGCTAAAGTGAGAATATAGTCCCGAAAATATGGGGCTATCGAAGCTTTTTGTACTTCCTTAGGTGAACGAAATGTTAATTTCTGCTCGTAAGCCTCCCGCATTTGTTTTTCGGAAATGTAACCGTCACGGTGCATAGCCGCTAGGATTAATTTTTGACGCTTTTTCGCATTATCAAAATTCGTAATCGGGGAATAATAGGTAGGCCCCTTTGGAATTCCTGCTAGCATAGAGCTTTCTGCAAGCGTTAAATCCTTCGCTTTTTTGCCAAAATAGGTTCCCGCGGCGGCCTCTGCACCATAGGCAGAATGTCCATAATAGATTTGATTCATGTACATTGCTAAAATTTCATCTTTTGTGTAATTAAGCTCTAGCTGTAGGGTGAGTAAGGCTTCTTTTGCCTTGCGAGTCCAGGTTTTCTCATGACTCAAATACAGATTGCGAGCTAGCTGCTGTGTAATCGTGCTGGCCCCTTGAGCTTTGTTCATTTCGACAATGTTGACGTAAGCTGCTTTTGCAGTCCGTTTTAGATCAATGCCCATATGCTGATAAAAGTAACGATCCTCGATGGAAAGAGTAGCTTGCACTAAATAAGGGGAAACATTGTCGAGTGTGACGACATAACGATTTTCTCCTCTGTGAATACTATCTATAACTTCTCCGTTGCCTGCGTAGATGGTTGAAGTTTGATGAATAACTGTGGCGGGCATTGGCTGAGAACGTAAATATAAGACCAGAAATAGGATGGATAATGCAGCCGCCAGCATAGTCAGACCTAGAATTTTTATAAAAAGCCTGACCCGCCTAAGCCAACGAAGTAATGGATGCTCGCGGATGACTTCCATGAAAGACACGTCCTTTCTGCATAGTTTGGTAATACTAGGAAAAATCCTAATAGATAGTATAGGTAAATCAGCATATTTTCATACTATATAAAGCCGGTATTACCTGTTCCGTTAAGGTTTTGCACATCACTGGTAGTCCTTTTACAAATAGGCGATCTGTTCTGAAAAAGCAGTGAAGTAAGAAAAATATCGGATAAAAAGACAAAAAATACTTGCTTTTTGGGGGGTACCCTCTATAATTCATTTTGTTGATGCATTATGTGATCTTCATTACATCGCCCATCAACATGAAATGATTCGGTTAAAAAGGAGGCTTCATTACATTATGAACATGGAACTATGGTACACTGAGAAGCAAACGGAAAATCACGGAATTACTACAAAGATCTCCGAGACTCTATATAGTGAGAAAACGGATTTTCAACAGTTGGATATTATCCATACCAATCAATTTGGACGTATGCTTGTACTTGACGGTATGGTTATGACTACCGATGTTGATGAATTTGTTTACCATGAAATGATTACTCACATTGCTCTTAACACCCACCCTAATCCTAAAAAAGTATTAGTTGTGGGCGGAGGAGACGGAGGAGCTATTCGTGAAATCGTTAAGCATGCTTCCGTAGAAAAAGCTGTACTAGCTGAGATTGACGGCGGAGTTATTGAAGCCTCCAAAAAATATTTCCCAGAGATTGCGAAAGATTTAATGGGAAATCCGCGTGTCGATGTGCAAGTTATCGATGGAATTAAACATATTCATGATCACAAAGGTGAATATGATGTAATCATGGTTGACTCTACCGAACCGGTTGGTCCAGCAGTGGGACTGTTTGAAAAAGGCTTTTATCAGGGAATCGCCGATGCGCTAAAACCAGACGGAATCATGGTTGCTCAGACAGAATCACCTTGGTTCAATCGTGAATTGATTAAACGAGTATTTAAAGACCTATCGTCTATTTTCCCAGTGACTCGTTTGTATACAGCAAGCATTCCAACATACCCATCAGGTCTGTGGAGCTTTACCATTGCTTCCAAAAAATATGATCCATTAGAAGTAGATCCATCTACAATTAAAGACATGGATACCAAATACTATAACAAAGATATTCATAAAGCAGTGTTCCAGCTTCCTAACTTTGTAGCTGAACTGACTCGCGACTAGGGGGTAGTGAGATGCGTTTTGATGAAGCTTATTCTGGCAACGTGTTTATTCGTAGTCATCAAAACTATGAGGAGAGCCAAGCAGTCATTTATGGCATGCCGATGGATTGGACAGTTAGCTTTCGTCCAGGCTCCCGTTTCGGCCCTTCACGTATTCGCGAGGTCTCTATTGGCTTAGAAGAATACAGTCCTTATTTGGACAGGCTATTAGAGGATGTGAAGTATTTTGATGCAGGGGACATTCCATTACCTTTTGGAAATGTAGAAGGCAGTCTCCAAGCTATTCGCGAGTTCGTTGCGAAAGTATTAGCGGATAATAAAATCCCTGTAGGTATGGGCGGTGAACACTTGGTTACATGGCCAGTGATTCAAGCCATGCACGAGAAGTATAAGGACTTGGTTATCTTCCACTTTGATGCCCATACCGATCTTCGAGATAACTATGAGGGCTACGAGTACTCCCATTCAACGCCAATTAAAAAGGCGTGCAATTTGCTTGGAGGAAAAAACGTTTATTCGTTCGGAATCCGTAGCGGGATGAAGGAAGAGTTTGATTGGGCAAAGGAAAATATGCATTTATACAAATACGATGTATTGGAGCCTGTTAAACAGGTGCTTCCTACCATTGGAAATCGCCCTATCTACTTAACGATTGATATTGACGTGCTAGACCCTTCTGCTGCTCCTGGTACAGGTACAACAGAGGCTGGCGGTATCACATCTCGTGAATTACTAGATACGATTCATTTTATGGCTAACAACGGAGCCAATGTGGTCGGATTTGATTTAGTGGAAGTAGCACCCGTGTACGATCATAGTGAGATGACACAGATTGTTGCTTCTAAAATACTCCGTGAAATGATATTAAGCTTTGTAAAATAGTCGCTATTATCATTTGGATACTGGATATTACGTAGAAAAAGGCAAGGAGGCAGAGTGCTTTCTTGCCTTTTTCATTTTCTATACGAAATCGCTCTCGCTTGGTCAGAAAAATTGGAAGCGAGAAGGTAAACTATCCTATAATAAAGGGAAAGTAAACTAACAAATACTACAGTGACAAATAAAAGTGAGGTCTCGGAATGCAAGAGGTTCAATTATCGTTATCAATCATACAAAAGGCAGAAGGTCAAATCGACAAGACAGATTTACAAATGTCGGGTAAAGCATCCCTGCGTAATTCTTCTTGGTTTCTGCATTATAAAGAAGAGATAGAGGGAGCAGGAGAGGTCTCCAATATTGTTCGGATTAACCCCGATAGCACACAATTACTACGTCAAGGTAGCTTGCAAATGAAGCAAATATTTGAAAAGGGAAAAGGGACAGACAGCCTATATAGCAGTCCCTATGGAAATATGCAAATGCATACCCACACTCGAACATATAAAGTCACGTATCAAAGTGAGAAGCCTGTTCATGTGTTGATTGCTTATCAATTGTGGCTAAGTGGACAATATGTTGGAGAATTCGAATGGGACATGAAAATTGCATGGGAGTAGAAAGGGGCAGTGTGTATGGTTTTTTCCCTCATTAATGGGCTATTTTCTGGCTTGTTATTATCAGCTTTTCTGGCAATTGGAGATGGATTGTTTCAAACAAGCACATTTCAGGTATTATTAGATATTACTTATATTCCAGGGATGGAAAATACCCCTCCCTTACTAGCCTATCTCATTCATTTGGTGATTTCGGTTATCGTTGCCTTTGCGTTTATTTACTTTTATCCAAAGGGAAACGGGAAAAAGATTGTCATCTATGTAACCCTGTGGAATGTGGCATTTCTTCTTTTATTCTTTCCCTTTACGTATCTAAGCCAAGGTGTTTATTCAGCAAGTAATATCTTGTTGTGGTTTTTTGGTCATTTGTTGTATACGGTATTTTTAACGTATCAAATTGAGCGATAGAGAGCAGCTTTTGTAGATGCGTAGTGCCGGTTTTTTAGCACAGTGACTAGTTTTTGGCAGTCTGATTAGGAGGGATGTTGTGAGTACATTACCAAAATCGGAGACAGTGGAGATGTTAAGCGCAATTTTAGGAGCAATTGATGAAGGCATCCATGTGGTTGACGCTCAGGGTATTACGATCATGTACAATCACATCGCTGCCAGACTGGATGGGTTAACGCAAGAGGAGGTGCTGGGTAAACCGTTGTTGCAAGTCTTTCCTTCCTTAGATAGCGAATCCAGCACCTTGTTAAATGTCATCCAAACCGGAAAGCCCATGTATAATCGCACGCAACGCTATACCAATTGGCGAGGCGTACAGGTGGAAACAATCAACACTACGTTACCAGTTCGTGTAGACGATCGGCTCGTTGGCGCAGTTGAGGTAGCTAAAGATATGAAGAAACTAAGGGAGCTGTCGGAGCAGCTAGTGGACCTACAGGTTCAAGTCCAAAGTGGACGAAAAAAGCAAGTGAAGCCACTTGTGTCCGATCAGGTGTTTTATGAATTCTCGGATATCTTAACGCATAACCCCGAGCTGAAGCGGGTGAAACAGATAGCGTTAAAAGCTGCGCGGACCACCTCACCAATACTGATTTATGGAGAAACAGGGACAGGTAAAGAGTTGCTGGTACAATCGATCCATCGAGCATCCCCGCGAAGGAAGCGTCCGTTTATTGCCCAAAACTGTGCTGCCCTACCCGCCTCCCTATTAGAAGGAATTCTCTTCGGTACAACTAAGGGGAGTTTTACCGGAGCAGATGATCGTCCAGGTTTGTTTGAAGTAGCCAATGGGGGTACGTTATTCCTAGATGAAATAAACAGTATGCCACTTGAGCTACAAGCTAAATTATTGCGTGTATTACAGGATGGTCAGATACGAAGAGTAGGCGGAACGGGATCAATGCAGGTAGATGTGAGAGTGATTGCGGCTACCAATGAAGTGCCAGAAAAAGTGGTGGAAAGCAAAGGATTGCGAGCTGACCTATATTATCGCTTAAATGTTGTTTCCTTTTGGCTTCCACCATTGCACAAACGCCCAGAGGATTTGCCCCTTTTAGTAGAGCATTTTGTGCAGAAGTATAACAATATGTTTGAGCTACAGGTGAAAGGCTTGGATCAAGAGGTATGGACTTTATTCAAGCGATGTACGTGGCCGGGTAACATTCGGGAGCTAGAGCATATGATTGAAGCTGCCATGAATGTTACTGAAGGCGAATGGATTACAGTTGAAGACCTTCCTTTATCCTTTTTGAAAAGAATGAATGAGCTAGGAGTGGTATCTCAGGAAAGTGAAAGCCGATTCACTATGAAAACCTCAATTCCTATGGATGGGACCTTACGAGATGTTCTAAGACAAACAGAAAAGCATTTCATTCAAATGGCATTGGAGCAAACGAAAGGAAATATTCTGCAAGCCGCAAAACAATTAGGAATCCCTCGACAAACCCTACAGTATAAATTGGCCCAACAAAAAGAGAAACCAGATGATAAGAAGTCAGATTGACTTGGAATACAAATCATTCAACCCGACCTTGCCGAAAAGCTGGCACAATAAATAATCCGGTAAAGTGGCTGTAGGCAAACCAGGCGTGCCCAAAACGCTTAAAAGCCTGCAAATACACTGCAAATATCATCTGATTCTGAAAATATTAAATATTCTATCGAAATTGGCATCCTCCTTGCATGATGTAAATCATGAAGCTTCAAGAGGTTTTGTTCATGTAAATATGCAGGGGGGATTATAAATGACATTAGCTGTTCGTAAATTGCGTGATTGGCGGGACGTGGAATTATGGAAAGACGTAACCGAGGAACAATGGAACGATTGGATGTGGCAGTTAACCCACACGATTAAAAACGTAGATGACTTAAAAAAGGTAATCAATTTAACTCCTGAGGAAGAAGAGGGAGTACGAATTTCCAACCAGACCATTCCGTTAAATATCACACCTTACTATGCTTTGCTAATGGATGAGAACGATCCAAAGGACCCAGTTCGTTTACAATCTGTCCCTTTATCTCACGAAATGGTTCGCACGCAGTACGATATGGAAGACCCGTTGCATGAGGATGAGGATTCGCCTGTTCCTGGTCTGACTCATCGCTACCCCGATCGCGTTTTATTTTTAGTAACAAACCAATGTTCTATGTATTGTCGTTACTGTACGCGCCGTCGTTTTTCTGGACAAATCGGCATGGGGGTACCTAAAAAACAATTAGATGCCTGTTTAGATTATATCCGTAACACCCCAGAGGTACGCGATGTGCTTTTGTCCGGTGGAGATGCTCTACTAATTAATGACCGAGTATTGGAATACGTAATAAAAAGTCTGCGAGAGATTCCTCATGTGGAGATCATTCGGATTGGAACGCGAGCGCCTGTCGTTTTCCCACAACGCATCACGGAGAATTTGTGCGATATCCTGAAGAAATATCATCCTGTTTGGCTCAATACACATTTTAATCATCCCAAGGAAATTACCGAGGAAGCAAAAAGAGCTTGTGAAATGCTTTCATATGCCGGTGTCCCGCTTGGTAATCAGTCGGTTATTCTTGCTGGAGTTAATGACGATCCGTATACGATGAAGCAATTAATGCAAGATCTGGTTAAAATCCGCGTACGTCCATATTATATCTATCAATGTGACCTGTCAGAAGGCATCGGTCATTTCCGAGCGCCAATATCTAAGGGTTTAGAAATCATGGAATACTTACGCGGGCATACCTCAGGCTATGCAGTACCTACTTTTGTGGTAGATGCCCCGCATGGTGGCGGCAAGATTCCGGTAATGCCAAACTATATCATTTCTCAATCGGCTGACAAAGTCATTCTACGTAATTTTGAAGGCGTCATTACTGCCTACCCTGAACCGCAAAATTACAAGGCACCCGATCTATCGAACAACGAATATTATCAGGCCGAGAGAGGAAAAGCAGTAGGGATTGCAGCCTTAATGGAAGATTTAGCAGACAATTTGGAGCCAGCAGAGCTACAGCGCAATAAACGGATTGAGGCCACCAAGGTCAAGTCACTTGCAGATGTGCGTAAGGAGCAAAGTGAGGTGAAAAAGCAAAAAGAGCGTGCTAGAATAAGTGAAAAAGAGGCATAGGAATGTCTGAGCAGGGTCTTTCGCCTTTCGGTGATTAAGTAGGACTTCGGGAATGGAAGTGTTACTTATGACGGTGAGCGAGAAGGCCCCTTTTTTGTGCTTGTAGCTAACTGATTACTCAATCTTTACGGTAGACAAATGAGTATGATATGATCAAAAAGAAAAATGAGCGACCGCTCAGACGAACAGTTCGATTGTTTTTATAAAATTTTTTGGGTAGAAATGTAAATTTTGAATGAATAGTCATTCATTTTTTCTGATACTTCTGATAAGATAAAACAAAAGAAAAAATTTACCATCAAATATAACTACAATAAGTAAAAGAAAGGGAGCTGGAAGATATGGAAATCCTACCACTATTAAATTTAATTGCCTTCTTCCTTGTGCTGGCTTATGGGCTATATCTTGTAGCGCATTTGTTGTACAGCAGGTATCTGTTTATCAAGTTGGGAAAAAAGCCGGATACCAAGGATGACTTTAAGACCCGCCTGAACTTGATCCTTCAGAACGTTTTTTTGCAAAAGAAGCTCTTAAAGGACAAAAAGAGCGGTATTATGCACATTGTTCTCTTTTATGGCTTTATTATTTTGCAATTTGGTGCCATTGAACTTATTTTAAAGGGACTTATTATTGGGTATGAATTACCGTTTGGTAGCGCCCACAAGTACTTTAGCCTGATGCAGGAAATCACTGCTATGCTGATCCTTTTAGCTATCGGTTATGCTTATTATCGGCGGTATATTGAGAAACTAAAGCGTTTAAAGCGAGGCTTGAAATCAGGTTTAGTTATTATCTTTATCAGTTCGCTAATGGTGACCGTCCTTGGTTCACTAGCTTTCGAACAGCTATGGCTAGGCCATGAGGGCTCCATCTTTGCTCCCTTCTCGTCAGCTATTGCCTTTGTATTTTCAGGGATCGGTGAAACCGCGGCAGCCGCTTTATTCTTCTTTTTCTGGTGGGCGCATTTGCTCGTTTTGCTGAGCTTTGCTGTCTATGTACCACAATCCAAGCATGCTCACTTGATCTTTGCTCCCTTTAACGTTTGGTATAAAAAGCTAGAACCGCCTGGTAAGCTGTCTACCATTAACTTTGAAGATGAGACTCAGGAAGTTTTCGGAAATGGGAAGATTGAGGACTTTACCCAAACACAACTCATTGACTTATATGCCTGTGTCGAGTGTGGACGCTGTACTAATATGTGTCCGGCCTCTGGAACTGGCAAAATGCTCTCTCCTATGGATATTATCGTGAAAATGCGCGACCATTTGACCGAGAAAGGGGCAAGTGTTACTTCACGCACACCTTGGATGCCTACTTTTGCATTTCCTAACACAAAGGCTAACCAAATCGCTCTGCAGGCTGGTGAAGTAGCGGCGACTGCTGAAGGGGCCGCTGCTGTAGAAAATGTATATGATAAGGCATTGATAGGCGATGTGATTACCGAGCAGGAGCTGTGGGCATGTACAACCTGTCGTAACTGTGAAGACCAGTGTCCCGTGATGAACGAGCATGTTGACAAAATCATTGACATGCGCCGCTATCTCGTGATGACAGAAGGGAGTATGCCGCAAGAAGCTCAGCGTGCATTAAATAATATCGAACGTCAGGGTAACCCGTGGGGCATTAACCGTAAAGACCGCATGAAATGGATGGAGGGTCTGGATGAAGCCTATACAGTACCTACAGTAAAAACAGCAGAGGAGTTTGAATATCTGTTTTGGGTAGGGGCTATGGGTTCCTTTGATAACCGCAGTATGAAGATTACGCATGCCTTTATTAAGCTGATGCACGAAGCAGGCATTAAGTTCGCCATTCTTGGCAATGAAGAAAAAAATTCAGGCGACACAGCTCGCCGTATCGGTAACGAATTTCTGTTTCAACAATTAGCGCAAGAAAACATTGCTTTATTTGAAGGCTACGATGTTAAGAAGATTGTGACCTGTGATCCGCATGCGTTTAATACCTTTAAGAATGAATATCCTGAGTTTGGTTTGCAAGCAGAGGTATATCATCATTCTGAGCTATTAGTTCAATGGATCGAGGAGGGGCGTCTTACACCGAAGAAAGAAGTGAAGGAACGTATTACGTATCATGATTCATGCTATTTGGGTCGATATAACAATATCTATGATATGCCTCGCCAGATTTTGCAACAAATTCCGGGTGTGGAGATTGTAGAGATGAAACGAAGCCAATGTGACAGCATGTGCTGTGGCGCTGGTGGCGGATTGATGTGGATGGAAGAACATGAAGGTACCCGTGTTAATGTCGCACGTACAGAGCAGGCCTTAGAGGTTAATCCAACAGAAATTGCAAGTGCTTGTCCATACTGTCTAACGATGATGGATGATGGATTAAAAATGAAAGAGGCGGAAGAACAAGTGAAAGCGAGAGATATCGCTGAAATCTTAGCCGATGCTTTGTAAGAAGTAACAGGATGAGCGGTGGTCAAAGGACCGCCGCTTATTGTCATAATAAATTGACTAATGCGAATAGAATGTGCAAAATAAAGATAACAAAGTGAGCGACCGCTCGATCAATACTTATGTTAACTGATTAGATACATAAGAAAAGGGAGGAATTGCTTTGAACACAGTTATAGTTGGAACGGCTCGAACACCTTTTGGAAAGTTCAATGGCGCATTAAAGGAAGTGCCTGCTGTAGAACTGGGAGCATTGGCAATTAGAGAAGCGCTGAGTAGAGCTAAGGTTGATCCCTTATCAGTTGATAAGGTCATCATGGGGATGGTCGTGCAAGCGGGTGCTGGACAAATCCCCTCAAGGCAAGCTGCCAGAAAAGCTGGTCTCCCATGGGAAGTAACAAGCGAGACGATCAATAAGGTATGTGCGTCCGGGATGCGTTCCGTTGCCATGGCGGATCAAATCATTCGTTGTCAGGATGCAGAGATTATAGTAGCTGGCGGAATGGAGAGCATGAGTAATGCTCCTTATGCAATGCCGCAAGCTAGAAATGGCTTTCGAATGGGCGATAATCTTGTGAGGGATTTAGTGTTATACGATGGGCTAACATGTGCATTTGATCAAGTTCCTATGGCTGTGCATGGGAGTAATGTGGCCGAAGAACACGGCATTACACGAGCGGAACAGGATGCATGGGCCTATCGCAGCCAGCAACGTGCGGCTAAAGCGAGGGAAGCAGGATATTTTGCTGAGGAAATTGTTCCGGTTCCAGTTCCCCAACGAAAAGGAGACCCACTGCTCGTCATGGAGGATGAAGCGATCCGAGCGGAAACAACCTTAGAGGGCTTGGCTAAATTAGCACCGGTATACAAAAAGGATGGGACGATTACAGCCGGTAATGCACCCGGACTTAATGATGGTGCGGGAGCGCTTGTGCTTATGTCAGAGCATAAAGCTAAGGAACTAGGGGTTAAGCCTTTAGCTACGATTCTAGGGCATGCGGAGGTTGCGGCAGAGGCTCCTTATATTGCTACTACACCTGGGCTTGCTATTCAAAAATTACTGCAAAAGACAGGAAAAAGCCTTGAAGAAATAGATTTATTTGAAGTAAACGAGGCATTCGCTGCGGTCACACTTACAAGTGGAAAAATCGTTGGCTGGGATGAAGAGAAGGTGAACGTAAATGGCGGAGCGATTGCACTTGGTCATCCTATCGGCGCGAGCGGTGCAAGGATTATCATGACGCTTATTCATGAATTACAACGACGCGGCGGTGGATTAGGCATAGCGGCGATTTGCAGTGGAGCGGCTCAGGGAGATGCTATCTTAATACGTGTTGAGCCAGCCAGATAAGTAACTACTTCAATTTGATAGGGGATTTTAGGTTTTTAAACGAAGCTGCATCATTTTTCAAAAGAAAAGGAGCAGGGTACATGAGCATTCAAACGATTATGGTTATAGGCGCAGGGCAGATGGGGAGCGGAATTGCTCAGGTGGCGGCACATGCCGGATTTCAAGTGATTTTACATGACCAATCTATGTCTTTTCTAGAACGTGGTTTAGGCAATATCGGTAAAAATTTAAATAGGCAAGTGGAAAAGGGCAAGCTGACTGAAGAAACAAAGGGAAAAATTCTCTCCCAGATATCCACTTCCACAGAGCTTACAAACGCTAGGGATGCGGATGTGGTTATAGAAGCTGTAGTAGAAAATATGCAGGTAAAAACCGAAATTTTTAAAAAATTAGATGAGATTTGTCAACCGCATGCCATCCTAGCCAGCAATACCTCCTCTTTGCCTATTACAGAGATTGCAGCGGCTACAAATCGTCCTGAGCAGGTTATCGGCATGCATTTTATGAATCCTGTACCTGTGATGAAGCTAGTGGAAATGATTCGTGGCTTACAAACATCTGACGAGGTCTATCAAACAATTGAAGAACTGGCAAAACGACTGGATAAAATACCAGTTAGCTGCAAAGACTTCCCTGGTTTTATCTCAAATCGTGTATTAATGCCAATGATTAATGAAGCGATTTACTGTGTGTATGAAGGGGTAGCTACTCCAGAAGCAGTGGATGACATTATGAAGCTGGGCATGAATCATCCGATGGGACCTATTACCTTAGCTGATTTTATTGGATTGGATACATGTCTCTACATTATGGAAGTACTCTATGAAGGATTCGGGGATTCCAAATATCGCCCTTGTCCGTTATTACGCCAATATGTAAAGGCTGGCTGGTTAGGCCGCAAGTCAGGAAGAGGATTCTATGTGTACACCTAACCTGATCGTGCATGGAGCGCCATATATGTAGGGGCAACGAGAAATTTACAAAAGGAAGGATTTTGTGTATGGAGCTTCATTTTACAGAAGAACAGCTCATGATGCGAAAGATGGTAAGTGATTTTGCCAAAAAAGAAATTGCTCCATTTGTTGCTCATATGGAAGAAACGGAAGAATTTCCGCGTCCATTACTAACAAAAATGGCACAGCTAGGCTTAATGGGGATTCCCATACCCGAAGAGTGGGGTGGCTCTGATTCTGATTTTATTTCGTATGTAATTACGATTCATGAGATTTCGAAAATAAGTGCGACTATAGGGGTAATTCTCTCGGTTCACACTTCTGTAGGCACGACTCCTATTTTGTACTACGGAAATGAGGAGCAAAAGAAAAAATATGTTCCGAAGCTGGCAAGTGGAGAATATTTGGGCGCATTTGCTCTGACAGAGCCTCAAGCAGGTTCTGATGCCGGACGTATTCGAACCTCTGCTATACGACAAGGGGATCATTACGTATTAAATGGCAGCAAAATTTTTATAACCAATGGTGGAGAAGCAGATACGTACATAACATTTGCCGTGACAGATGCTACTCAAGGAACACACGGAATTTCTGCTTTTATTGTAGAAAAAAATACCCCAGGCTTTACGGTGGGAAAAAAGGAAAAGAAGATGGGACTCCATGGCTCCAATACAACGGAGCTCATTTTTGAGAATGCAATTGTTCCGATAGAAAATCTACTAGGCGAGGAAGGAAGAGGCTTCGCCATAGCTCTGTCTAATCTGGACGTGGGGCGAATCGGTATAGCGGCCCAAGCTTTGGGTATTGCTGAAGCGGCTTTAGAGTATTCCATTCAATATGCGAAGGAACGTGAGCAATTTGGCTCTCCGATTGGGAATCAGCAAGCGGTGGCTTTTAAGCTGGCAGATATGGCTACGCAGGTGGAGGCGGCTCGATTGCTTGTATATCGTGCAGCCTTTTTGCGCCAGGAAGGTCAACCATGCGGGCTGGAAGCATCCATTGCCAAAAAGTTTGCCTCGGATGTTGCTATGAAAGCAGCGATAGAGGCAGTGCAGATTTTTGGAGGATATGGCTACACAAGGGAATATCCAGTAGAGCGTTTGTTCAGAGATGCAAAAATCACGCAAATTTATGAAGGAACATCAGAAATTCAACAACTAGTCATTTCTAAGCATTTGCTTACTAAATAGAACAACAACAAACAGGGAGTGTGGAACAGATGGACTTTCGTCTAAATGAAGAACAGGAAATGCTACGTAAAATGATTCGAGAATTCGCTGAGGAGCACATAGCGCCAACTGCGGCAGAACGCGATGAAGAAGAGCGATTTGACCGCTCTATCTTCGAACAAATGGCAGAGTTAGGGCTTACGGGAATTCCGTGGGATGAGAAATATGGCGGGGCTGGAGCTGACTACCTAAGCTATGTCCTTGCTGTTGAAGAGCTATCAAGAGTAGATGCATCTATTGGTGTCACCCTCTCTGCACACGTCTCCTTAGCGAGCTGGCCGATCTATAAGTTTGGCACAGAAGAGCAAAAACAAACCTTCCTACGTCCGCTTGCAGAAGGTAAGAAACTGGGTGCATACTGTCTAACTGAAGCGGGGTCTGGCTCTGATTCAGCAGGAATGCGTACAACCGCTGTACGGGATGGGGATCATTATATCCTTAATGGAAATAAAATTTTTATCACAAATGCTGGCGAAGCTGAAATTTATATTGTTTTTGCGGTAACGAATCCTGATTTAAAACATAAGGGTGTAACAGCCTTCCTTTTAGAAAAAGATATGCCTGGCTTCTCAATGGGGAAAAAGGAGAAGAAGCTAGGAATTCGTTCCTCCCTCACATTAGAAGTGATTATGGAGGATGTACGTGTACCGATAGCTAATCGTTTAGGCGAAGAGGGGCAAGGCTTTAAAATTGCGATGATGACACTAGACGGTGGACGAAACGGTATTGCCGCTCAGGCGCTAGGAATTGCTCAGGGTGCGTTTGAACATGCCCTAAGCTACGCGAAGGAACGCATTCAATTTGGCAAACCGATTGCTGCATTGCAGGCCATTCAGTTCAAATTGGCAGATATGGCTACCCAGATTGAGGCGGCACGATTGCTAACCTATCAAGCGGCTTGGTTAGAAGATAAAGGCCTGCCGTATGGAAAAGCGTCAGCTATGTCCAAGGTGTTTGCCGGCGACATTGCCATGCAAGTAACGACAGAAGCGGTGCAGGTGTTTGGAGGATATGGCTATACGCGCGAATATCCAGTAGAAAGATTTATGCGTGATGCAAAAATTACGCAGATTTATGAAGGAACAAATGAAATACAGCGTGTGGTTATCAGCAACCTGCTGTTAAAAGAGTAGGAGCTGACCTAATTGCATCCGATAACCAAGCGAATACTGGCAGGAGATGTTCGCGCGGCTGCCAGAGCAATTACCTGGATTGAAGATGGCTTTCCTGAAAAGGGGCAGGTGCTACAGGAAATTTTCCCCCATACTGGTAAGGCACGACTGATTGGGTTAACTGGTTCCCCAGGAGCAGGTAAGAGTTCATTAGTAGATGCATTGATTACTTATTTACGTTCACAGCAGATATCAGTCGGGGTCATTGCAGTAGACCCCACTAGTCCGTTTACCGGTGGAGCCCTGCTAGGAGATCGCATTCGGATGCAGCATCATGCTCCTGACCGAGGCGTCTTTATCAGAAGTATGGGAACCCGGGGAAATTTAGGTGGTTTATCACGCAATACCAAAGAAGCAGTACGTGTGCTGGATGCATATGGCTGTGAAGTCATTATTGTTGAGACAGTCGGGGTTGGACAGTCTGAGCTGGACATTATGAAAATCGTTGATACAGTCGCTGTTGTACTAAATCCCGGAAGTGGGGATACTGTTCAGGCATTTAAAGCTGGCATTATGGAAATTGCCGATCTCTTTGTCATTAACAAAGCAGATTTGCCTGGTCTGGATAAATTACTCACAGAGATTGAACAGATGATAGAGATTGTAAAGCATGATGCAAGCTGGCAACCTCCTCTAATTCGTACAATTGCAACTGACCGAGTGGGGATACCTGATTTGTGGCAAGCTATCCTTGCACATAAGAGGTTTCTGATGGAATCGGGTGAAGGGGAGAAGCGCAGATCATATCACTTACATGAAGAGGTAATAGAGTTAGTGAACCAAAATCTTTCTCGTGTCATGCTACAAAGAATGGAACAGGGCGCATTTGCTGACGAGCTAGTTGAGGTAGCGAACAGAAGGGTAGACCCTTATCACGCAGCAGAAAAAATGGTACGTATTTTTTTACAACGATGACTTATGGTGGCGTTTTTGTTACAAGTCTGGCACGATTAGCCGCAAAAAGAGGATTGTAGCATAAATTGTGGATTAGTATAATGGGGAGAAACCAGAGACGTTTAGTCAAATTGGTGAAAGGTGGCTTATTTCGTGCAAGAACGTAAGAAAGTAATCCCGTCCTTGGTGAAGGACCCAAAACTAATCGAAAAACGGCGTGAACAAATCATTGAAGCGGCCGTTGACCTATTTATACACAAAGGTTTCCACAAAACGACTACGCGGGAAATTGCTCGTGCCTCTGGCTTTAGCATTGGAACGCTATATGAGTACATTGAGTCCAAAGAGGATATTTTATATTTGGTTTGCGACTCTATTCATAATGAAATGGAAGAAAGACTGCGTGAAGCGATTACCTACAATGGTTCTGGTCTCAAAAGCCTTAAGCTCGCGTTGAAAAGCCTAATTCGCGTTATGGATCAGGTGAACGATCGTGTGCTATTAATCTATCAAGAAACCAAGTCGTTGCCACATGAAGCGATGACGTATGTGTTACGTCGAGAAGAGTCTATCACAGGGATTTTTGAAGAGATTCTGCATAAGGGAATGGAAGATGGTTCCATTCGGACTGATGAGCGCTATGTGAAGCTTATGGCTAACAACATCATGGTACTAGCGGAAATGTGGGTGTTCCGACGCTGGACACTTGGCAAAAGCTATACCTTGGACGAATACATCGAGAAACAGACTGAATTGCTTCTGCGGGATATCAGCGGACACGAATAGAGCCATCCCATAGATAAGGGGAGGCTGTCAAGGTGATAACAGAGGTCTATCGTCCGACAAATAAAGTACGTTTTGTAACAGCAGCGAGTCTCTATGACGGACATGATGCTTCCATAAATATTATGCGTCGAATTTTGCAATCCACTGGAGCGGAAGTGATTCATCTAGGTCACAACCGCTCTGTCATGGAGATTGTCGATGCTGCCATTCAGGAGGATGTGCAGGGAATCGCCATTAGCTCATATCAAGGTGGGCATGTCGAGTTTTTTAAATATATCATTGATTTGCTACAAGAGCGTGGTGCCGATCATATTCGCGTGTATGGCGGAGGTGGTGGCGTTATCGTCCCCCGTGAAATTCGCGAATTGGAGGAATATGGTGTAGCTAAGCTGTTTTCACCAGATGACGGCAGGGAACTTGGGCTTCAAGGCATGATTAACCTGATGATTCGAGAATGTGACTTTCCGACAGTAGCTTCCCTGCAAGCGGAAGTGGAGTTGTTACAGGAAAAGAATATTCAAGCGGTTGCTCGTCTGATTACACTGGCAGAGTATGATGTGACTGATAAGAAATGGTTCATGCAGGTTAGAGATACGCTAGCTGGTTTCACTAGCAATGTGCCGGTTGTGGGTATTACAGGCACAGGTGGAGCAGGGAAAAGCTCGTTAACAGATGAGTTAGTTCGTCGTTTTTTATATACGTACCCTGACAAAACCATTGCTATTCTGTCGATAGATCCGTCTAAACAGAAAACGGGCGGAGCTCTTCTGGGTGACCGCATTCGAATGAACGCAAATAACACATCCCGTGTTTATATGCGTAGTTTAGCGACTAGACAATCTGGATCAGAGCTGTCTCTTGCCTTGCAAGATGCGATTCAGGTAGCTAAGGCAGCCTGCTTTGATCTAGTCATCGTGGAAACAAGCGGGATTGGACAAGGAGATGCTCGCATTAGTGAGCTTTGTGATTTGTCACTGTATGTGATGACGAGTGAGTTCGGTGCGCCTTCTCAGCTAGAAAAAATTGATATGCTTGATTTTGCTGAATTGGTGTCCATTAATAAATTTGAGCGTAAAGGCTCAGAGGATGCTTTACGAGAAGTGAGAAAGCAGTACCGTCGCAATCATCAATTATTTGACGTAGAAGATGAACAGCTACCGATTTATGGCACGATTGCAAGTCAATTTAACGATCCAGGAACCAATGCTCTTTTTGCGGCTCTGATGCGAGCGGTCGTTCAGAAAAAACAACTTGACTGGGCCGTTGAGCATCTAGACCCAACGCCCATTTTAGCCCATAAACCGCCGCTTATCCCGTCTGAAAAAATTACGTATCTTCAGGACATAGCTAATACGGTGCGGAATTATCACAAGTTTAGTGAAGAGCAGGCAGGTTATGCGCGTAAACTGTATCAGCTAGAAGGAGCATACAAAGTTTTAGCAGAGCAGGGGGCAGACGAAGCCGTGCTTGCTCAATTAACCTCTCAAATTGCAAAATTTGAAGAGAAATTGCATCCCGAATTAAAAAAATGGTTGGAAAACTGGCCCAAACAAAAGGAATTGTATAAACAGGATCAGTTCATCACGAAGATTCGCGATAAGGAAATAGTGACAAAGCTATTTTCTACATCACTTTCGGGATCACGGATTCCCAAGATTAGCACCCCAACCTTCCATGAGTGGGGGGATTTACTATCTTGGGCGATGAAAGAGAATGTCCCAGGGGAATTTCCCTATACGGCGGGTGTTTTTCCCTTTAAAAGGGAGGGAGAAGATCCGCGCAGACAATTTGCAGGAGAAGGATCGCCAGAGCGCACGAACAAACGATTCCATTTTCTATCTAAAAATGATGATGCAAAACGGTTAAGCACAGCATTTGATAGTGTGACCTTATATGGTCAAGACCCTCACGAGCGACCTGACATTTATGGGAAGATCGGAACCAGTGGGGTGAGTGTATGCACGTTGGATGATATGAAAAAGCTGTATGCGGGCTTTGATCTTTGTGCCCCTTCCACTTCTGTTTCCATGACAATCAACGGACCTGCACCAATGATTTTGGCTATGTTTTTAAATACGGCTATCGAACAACAGGTAGAGAATTTCGTAGAAAGAGAAGGGCGCCAACCTTCTAAAGAAGAATATTTGCAAATTAAAGCCTATACCTTATCAAACGTACGAGGTACAGTGCAAGCTGATATTTTAAAAGAAGATCAGGGGCAAAACACCTGCATTTTCTCTACGGAGTTCGCACTTCGCATGATGGGAGATATCCAGGCCTATTTTATTGAAAATAAAGTGCGTAATTACTATTCGGTTTCTATCTCAGGCTACCATATAGCTGAAGCAGGAGCGAACCCGATTACACAATTAGCTTTTACCCTTGCCAATGGATTTACGTATGTGGAGTATTATTTAAGCCGTGGCATGAAAATTGACGAATTTGCCCATAATTTGTCCTTCTTCTTCTCTAATGGACTTGATCCTGAATATACGGTAATAGGACGGGTAGCACGCAGGATTTGGGCAATCACTATGAAGAATCGTTATGGTGCTAATGAGCGTAGCCAAAAGCTAAAGTATCACATCCAAACATCTGGGCGTTCTCTTCATGCCCAAGAAATGGACTTTAATGATATACGTACTACGCTACAAGCCCTGATTGCCATTTACGATAACTGCAATTCTTTGCACACCAATGCTTATGATGAAGCCATTACCACACCTACCGAAAATTCAGTACGCAGGGCAATGGCCATCCAAATGATTATTAATAAAGAATTAGGGTTGGCCAAAAATGAAAACCCGTTGCAGGGTGCTTTTATCATTGAAGAACTGACTGACTTAGTAGAAGAAGCTGTATTGCAGGAATTTGAACGGTTAAGTATACGGGGTGGGGTCCTCGGAGCCATGGAAACACAATATCAACGCGGGAAAATTCAGGATGAGTCGATGTATTATGAGATGCGGAAACATTCTGGAGATTTGCCGATCATTGGAGTTAATACCTTCCTAAATCCAAACGCTTCTGAGGATGATTATGAAATTGAGCTTGCAAGGGCTACAGATGCAGAAAAGCAACAACAAATCGATAATGTGCGTGCCTTCCAGCAAAGACATGCTCAACAGATTCCTGAGGCATTGAAAAAGCTACAGGAGGTTGCATTAACAGGCGGAAATATATTCGCTGAATTGATGGAGTCGGTTAAAGTGGCTTCTCTTGGTCAAATTACAGCAGCATTGTATGAAGTGGGAGGACAATATCGACGCAATATGTAAGATAGATTATACCCCAGCTGGTAACATTTCCTCTGGGGTATTTCTTTTGCTTCATTCGTTTGCCATTTTAAAGACGTCTATTTGTGACAAAAGCCCAAGCAATTCCCACCTTTTTGTAAGCTCTCAGCAAGGCAGCTTGGGAGGAATCGTAGTGTGAAATATAATGACAGCAAGACATGGGTTACAGATAAGATATGGAGCCGAAAAAAGCTTTTCTTTCCATAGGGTTTGAATCACTTGCATTTTCGGATAAAATAGGGAATACTGTATGATAGCCAAGTTTTGTTTGAAAGGACGTGCCTTGCTTGAGTAAATTACTTCAGCAATATAATGAAGAGAAGTTGCAAGAGATGGCGATGGTTGATATCGCTTATGAAATCCTAAGAGAAACAAATCGCCCTTATAATTTCCGTGAACTTATGAATGAAATTGCTATCTTGCGTAAGCTGACAGAAGAGCAATTGATGGCTGTCATTGCTCAAGTGTATACAGAAGTAAATATTGATGGTCGTTTTGTATGTATTGGTGAGAATACATGGGGATTAAAACGTTGGTATGCAACGGAAGCAGTTGAAGAGAGCCAAGAAGGCGGAGTTAAAAAGAAAAAATCTGCTGTTGTTGACGACTTTGAAGACTTCGATATGGAAGACGATGATGTTGCTGAAGTATTTGAAGAGGAAGATGATATCGCTCTGTTTGAAGAGGAAGAGGAAGAATTTGTTGATGAGGACGATGTTGATTCAGAGGAAGACATTGAAGACATCGATGAAGACGAAGAAGATCTAGAAGATGAGGATCTTTTTGAAGATGACGAAGAAACCGAGGAAGAAGACGAAGAAGATCCTGATCTTGATAAGTAAGGATCTATCGACTTTAACGACTTTGTCCTTGACTTTCATTTCAGCCCATTATAAAATACTTTTTGGGCTTCACATGAAGATTTGTCATATATGAAAGAATAACAAACAAAAGCGCCCCTATTCAGCAGAGATGTTGGGATAGGACCCCGCTTTTGTTTTTTCTTTTTGTAGCACCCTACTTAATAACTGTTCATCAAAAATGTTGAAATAAGGGAAAAGAGGGGACGTAGGCGATATGGCGAAGTATATATTTGTTACAGGTGGGGTCGTTTCCTCGCTAGGTAAAGGGATTACAGCTGCTTCACTAGGACGGTTGCTAAAAAACAGAGGATGCAAGGTTACTATTCAAAAATTTGATCCATATATCAATGTTGACCCAGGAACAATGAGTCCATTTCAACATGGTGAGGTTTTTGTAACGGATGATGGTGCAGAAACCGATTTGGATCTTGGTCACTATGAGCGCTTTATTGATATTAACCTAAGCGCTAATTCCAATGTAACAACCGGTAAGATTTATTCTAGTGTTATTAGTAAAGAACGTCGTGGAGATTACTTGGGAGGAACTGTACAAGTTATTCCGCATATCACAAATGAAATTAAAGAGCGAGTATTCCGTGCTGGTCGTGAAACGAATGCAGATGTTGTTATCACGGAAATTGGTGGAACAGTAGGGGACATCGAGAGCTTGCCTTTCCTTGAAGCAATTCGCCAAATCAAGAGTGATGTAGGTGTCTCTAACGTCATGTATATCCACGTAACCTTGATTCCGTACATTCGTGCAGCCGGTGAAATGAAAACAAAGCCAACGCAGCATAGCGTAAAAGAATTACGTAGCTTGGGAATTCAGCCAAATGTGATCGTCACAAGAACAGAACAGCCGCTGTCTCAAGATATGAAGGACAAGCTTGCTCTATTCTGCGATATTGATAAAAATGCTGTAATTGAGTGCCGCGATGCAGATACGTTGTATGAAGTGCCACTAATGCTGCAAGAGCAAGGCTTAGATGATTATGTATGCAAACACTTTGGACTGTCTTGCCCTCAGGCAGATATGACAGAGTGGGGTGTACTTGTTGATAAGGTGAAGAGCTTACAGCATAGAACCCGTATTGCGATTGTAGGTAAATATGTTGAGTTACATGACGCTTACCTGTCAGTAGCTGAAGCACTTTACCATGCCGGGTTTGCTAATGATACCGATATTGAAATCAAATGGGTTAATTCTGAAGAGGTTACAGATGAAAATGTAGCTGAAGTTTTAGGTGATGTTCATGGTATCTTAGTTCCAGGTGGTTTTGGGGATCGTGGAATTGAAGGGAAGATTGCTGCAACTCGCTTCGCACGTGAGAACAAGGTTCCATTCTTTGGAATTTGCTTAGGGATGCAAGTGGCAGTTATTGAATATGCTCGTCATATGCTAAACCTAGCTGGTGCGAACAGCTCAGAAATTGATCCTTCCACTAGCTATCCTGTTATTGATCTATTGCCTGAACAGAAGGATATTGAGGATAAAGGCGGCACTATGCGTCTTGGCCTTGGACCAACTAAAGCAAAAGAAGGTACAATGGCAGCACAAGCGTATGGTAGCACATTGATTTATGAGCGCCACCGCCATCGTTATGAAGTAAATAATGAATACCGTGATCAACTCGAAAAATCAGGCTTGGTGATTTCCGGTACGACACCAGACGGTAAATTAGTAGAGATGGTTGAGTTAAAGGATCATCCATGGTTCTTAGCTGCGCAGTTCCATCCAGAATTTACTTCACGTCCGAATCGTCCTCAGCCGTTATTCCGTGAATTCGTGAAAGCTGCTTTGCACTCTCATCAATCATAAATAAAGAATACCAATAGCTTAAAAATAGCCAAAGGCTGTCGAGTTTCTCGACAGTCTTTTTTTGTTACAAGCTAGAAAGCCTGCTGTAGCAGGAGAAGAGCTTCCATCATGACAAAACCGTGAGCAATGTTAAAAGTAACGAAATTGTGGGAAATTATGTAATTTAAAACCTTGCTACAAGCTACTGGAAAAATAAAGATGGAATGTGGCAGGATTTCCGATCGGCAAGGCGTATTTTAGTAATTACAAGCAAAGGAACGAGGGGGAAGTAATATGCAGGACAAGAAGGTACTAGTCGTGGATGACCAGTACGGCATCCGCATCCTACTGTATGAGGTATTGGGTAAGGAAGGATACTGCACTTTCCAGGCGGCTAACGGCAAGCAAGCACTCGAAATCGTCGAAAATGAGTCTCCAGATCTCGTTATTTTAGATATGAAGATTCCCGGAATGGACGGTATAGAAATTTTAAAACACATTAAAAAGATAAACAAAGATATTAAAGTCATCATGATGACCGCGTATGGAGAATTAGATATGATCAAGGAAGCTACACAACTGGGAGCGCTTACTCATTTTACCAAACCTTTTGATATTGATGAGTTACGCTGTGTAGTCAATCAACAATTAGTCAGTTAGTCACAAGTTCTCTGTTAATAAAGGCGTCGTTGTGGTATAATAACCCCGTATTGCAAGTAGTGAAATACAGAGAGTTAGGATTAGGAGGACATACCGAAATGCAATTAGTACCTATGACCGCCTTTATTGAGGACGCAAAGAAAAATAAGTATGCTGTTGGACAATTCAATTTGAACAACCTAGAATTTACGCAAGCAATTACCGAAGCAGCAAAAGAGGAGAAATCCCCTGTAATTTTCGGAGTTTCAGAAGGTGCTATGCGTTATATGGGTATTGAGTATACAGTAGCAATGGCTAAAGCCGCTGCTAAAACTGCTGGCGTACCAATTGCGCTACACTTGGATCATGGTAGCAACTTTGATGTTGTTATGAAATGTATCCAAGCTGGATTCTCTTCTGTTATGTTCGATGGTTCCCACCATTCCTTCGAAGATAACATCCGTTTGACTAAACAAGTTGTAGAAGCTGCCCACGCTGTAGGCGTATCTGTTGAGGGTGAGCTAGGTACAATTGGCGGAGTAGAAGACGATCTACAAGTAGCTGAAGAAGATGCTAGCTTGGCAAAACCAGAAGAAGCAATTCGTTTCTGGGAAGAGACTAAAGTTGACTACCTAGCTATTGCTGTAGGTACTGCTCATGGTATGTACAAAGGTGAACCAAAAATCCATTTCGATATTATCGAAGAAGTAGTGAAAAACATTGGTGCTCCAATCGTATTGCACGGTGGATCTGGTGTACCAGACGAAGCGATCCGTCAAGCTATCTTGAGCGGTGCTGGTAAAATCAACGTAAACACTGAAAACCAAGTGGCTTGCACAGCTGCAATTCGTAAAGTGCTAGCTGAGAAACCTAACGAAATCGATCCTCGTAAATACATGGGTCCTGCTCGTGAGGCTATCAAGCAAACTGTTATCGAGAAAATTCGTTTGTTCGGAAGTAATAACCGCGTCTAATTCAGGAGGGTACCCATGCGTTTCTTCATAGACACAGCGAATGTTGATGAAATTCGAGAGATTCATGAGTGGGGAGTCGTATCCGGCGTAACCACCAATCCGTCTCTAGTAGCTAAAGAAGGCCGCGATTTCATCGAAACATTAAAAGAGATTCTTGATATTGTAGATGGTCCTATCAGTGCAGAGGTTATTAGCATTGATGCAAAAGGTATGATCGAAGAAGGGGAAAAGCTGGCTAGTCTATCAAAAAACATCGTCATTAAGGTGCCGATGACAGAAGAAGGACTTAAAGCTGTAAAGATTTTCTCAAAACGCAAAATTAAAACCAATGTAACATTAGTTTTTAACGCGAACCAAGCATTGATGGCTGCAAGAGCAGGAGCTACTTATGTGTCTCCGTTCCTTGGCAGACTGGATGATATTGGTTACGACGGCATGCAACTCATCGCAGACATCACAGAAATCTTTGCTGTCCATGACATAGAAACGGAAATTATTGCAGCAAGTATTCGTCACCCTCTACATGTGACGGAGGCTGCAAAGCTTGGGGCGGATATTGCCACCATTCCTCATAAAGTATTTAAACAACTCTTGCAGCATCCCTTAACAAGCAGCGGAATTGAGAAATTCCTTGCCGATTGGGAAAGTATGCAAAAGTAACTAAACCGAAGAGCACCTTTTCCAGTGGAGAAGGTGCTTCTTTACCGTAATGACCTCTTTCATCCTCGTTTTCTCTTTTTGCCCATTAAATTTTAATAATCATAAGGTTGTTTACAGACTGTAAAGCATGAAAGACTAGACTAACTGCAATAGAGGGTATATTCTGAATAGGTGCAAGAACATCATTTAGGGAGATTAAATGTATGGATAAATTGCTAATACAGGGTGGAGTCCCACTGTGTGGAAAAGTAGGGATTAGCGGTGCGAAGAATAGTGCTGTGGCATTAATTCCGGCTGCGATTCTCGCTGATGGACCAGTTGTCATTGAGAATTTACCGCATATTGAGGATGTGGAAGTATATGTAGAGCTCCTCCGGGAGATGGGCGCAGATGTTTTGTTTGAGGACGATTGGATAGAAATTGATGGACGTCCTATTAGAGAAACATTCATGCCTAATGGTAAGGTAAAAAAATTACGTGCTTCCTATTACTTATGGGGCGCACTACTAGGCAAGTTTAAGGAAGCCCAAATTGGATTGCCTGGTGGCTGTGATTTAGGACCAAGACCGGTTGATTTGCATATAAAAGGCTTTGAAGCCCTTGGTGCAGTTGTTGAAAATCGAAAAGGTGTTATGATTATTCGTGCGGAGAGGTTGAAGGGCGCACGTATTTATATGGATGTAGTAAGTGTAGGCGCTACCATTAACATCATGCTGGCAGCGGTTTATGCGGAAGGAATCACAACAATTGAAAACGCTGCACATGAGCCAGAGATCGTGGATGTCGCCACATTGTTAAACAATATGGGTGCTAAGATTTCAGGCGCGGGAACAGATGTAATTCGTATTCAAGGTGTAGACAAATTGCGCGGTTGCCGACATACTATAATACCAGACCGTATCGAAGCAGGAACATATATGATTGCTGCTGCTGCAACCGGTGGAGATGTGACGTTAGAAAATGTTATATCGAAGCATATGGAGCCCGTTACAGCCAAGCTTCGTGAAATAGGAGTGGAAATAATCGAAGGTGACGATACAATCCGGGTTATCGGACATAAAAACTATCGTGCAGTCGACATTAAAACTAGTCCATATCCTGGATTTCCTACTGACTTACAACAACCTATGACCACACTGTTAACACAATCAAAAGGAACAAGTATTGTCACTGATAATATATATAGTGCTAGGTTCCGTCATGCCGATGAATTAAGACGTATGGGAGCAACGCTAAAGATTGAAGGGCGATCCGCTGTTCTGGAGGGACCTTCTACATTACTGGGGGCAAAAGTAGTAGCTTCTGATTTGCGCGCAGGAGCCGCTTTAGTGATAGCAGGCTTACTTGCACAAGGAACGACAGAAGTTGAGGGACTTGAACATATTGATAGAGGTTATGAAAATCTGGTACAGAAACTTCAAAATCTTGGCGCCAGAGTTACGCGAGAAAAGCTGTATAAAGCCGAACAAAAATGAGGAGGACAATCGAGATGGAGCGCAGTCTCACACTTGAATTGGTTCGTGTAACGGAAGCCGCGGCTTTGGCTTCCGCAAGATGGATGGGGACAGGTAAAAAGGATGAAGCAGATGGGGCAGCAACACAAGCGATGCGATCTGAATTTGAGAATATACCTATGGATGGTGTTGTAGTAATTGGGGAAGGCGAAATGGATGAAGCGCCTATGCTCTACATTGGGGAGAGATTAGGGCAGGGTGTGGCGCCTTTCGTAGATGTTGCAGTCGATCCGCTTGAGGGGACGAACATTGTAGCTAAAGGTACATGGAATGCTATCTCTGTTATTGCGATTGCCGATAGAGGGAATTTGTTGCATGCGCCTGACATGTACATGGAAAAAATTGCAGTAGGCCCCAATGCGGTAGGGAAAGTAGACATTGATGCGCCAATACGTGATAATTTAAAAGCTGTTGCTCTAGCAAATGGAAAAGATATGAGCGATTTAGTCGCCTGTGTGCTGGATAGGGATCGGCATAGTCGCATTATTGAAGAGATTCGTGCAGCCGGAGCCCGTATAAAATTAATTCCAGATGGAGACGTAGCGGCAGCAATTAATACTGCCTTTCCAGATACAGGTGTGGATATTCTATTTGGATCAGGTGGAGCTCCTGAAGGGGTTTTAGCAGCCGTAGCTCTAAAGTGTTTAGGTGGAGAAATTCAGGGCAAATTATTGCCTCAAAATGATGAAGAACTGCAACGATGTTTGAAGATGGGTCTGACCAACCCACACCAGGTTTTGCATATGGATCAGTTGGTTAAAGGAGACGATGCCATTTTTGCAGCTACGGGTGTTACGGATGGAGAATTGCTGAAAGGCGTTCGTTTTCAGGGAACGAGAGCGACAACACATTCTGTGGTAATGAGGGCCAAAACAGGAACGATTCGTTTCATTGAAGGTAACCACCGCTTAGAAAAGAAACCTGGGTTAGTATTATAGGTAATTTTTAGGAAATAATAATAGTAGAAAGTGCAAAGAGTGGTGGAATAATACGTGCTTTTATCAGAATTAGAAGAAAAGAAATTAACCGATTTGTATAAGTTGGCAAAAGACTTTCAAATTCCTTATTACTCACAACTTAAGAAGAAAGAATTAATTTTTGCCATATTACGAGCTCAGGCTGAGCGAGATGGACTTATGTTTATGGAAGGCGTGTTGGAAATTTTACCGGAAGGGTTTGGTTTCCTTCGCCCTATCAATTATTTACCTAGCCCCGAAGATATTTATATTTCCCAGTCCCAAATTCGACGTTTTGATCTAAGGAATGGAGATTTAGTATCAGGAAAAGCGAGAGCGCCGAAGGAAACAGAGCGTTACTTCGGATTATTGCAAGTAGAAGCTGTTAACGGTCAGGACCCTGAGATGGCATCCGAAAGACTACATTTCCCCGCCTTAACACCGCTGTATCCTCAAGAAAAACTTGCGTTGGAAACGTCACCTACTAAGCTTTCTGTTCGGTTGATGGATATGATAGCACCTGTTGGCCTTGGACAGCGCGGATTGATTGTAGCGCCTCCTAAGGCTGGTAAAACTATGCTACTAAAAGAAATCGCCAATAGCATTTCTGCTAATAATCCAGATATTCATCTATTTGTTTTGCTTATTGATGAGCGTCCAGAGGAAGTAACAGATATGCAACGCTCTGTTAAAGGGGAGGTTATTGCTTCTACCTTTGACGAGGTGCCGGAGAACCACATTAAAGTTGCAGAGTTGGTTTTGGAACGAGCAAAACGCTTAGTAGAACATAAGAAGGATGTTGTCATTCTCTTAGATTCCATTACCCGTTTGGCCCGTGCTTATAATCTGGTTATTCCGCCAAGTGGTCGTACGCTGTCAGGGGGTATTGATCCTGCTGCCTTCCATCGTCCGAAAAGATTCTTTGGTTCCGCTCGAAATGTTGAAGAGGGTGGTAGCTTAACTATTTTGGCTACGGCTTTGGTAGAGACGGGATCTCGTATGGACGATGTTATTTATGAAGAATTTAAAGGGACAGGCAATATGGAGCTACATTTGGATCGTAAATTGGCAGAGCGCCGGATATTCCCAGCTATCGATATTAGACGATCTGGTACACGCCGAGAGGAAATGCTTTTGTCCAAAGAAGAATTGGATAAGTTGTGGGTAATTCGTAAGAACATGAACGAAAGTCATGATTTTGTGGAAACGTTCTTGAAAAAATTAGGTGATTCTAAAACCAACGAGGAATTCTTGCAAGGTCTTGATAGCATCAACCCTGCAAAGACATCAAAGGGAAAAACATATACAACATCGACGACGGCGGGTTAATCCCCCGTCATTTTTTTTAGATTGGCGCATAGGATAGTCATATGCACATGAGGGGAGGTTACCCGGATGGATGCCAATCACCCAACACTTATGACGGAGTGGAAAAGTAGTGGAGAAGCAAAACAGGCTGTCGTGGAGCAGGCCTTGTTTGAGGTGTTTAATCCGTACTCGTCAATTGATATCAATCATAAAGTATCCAAAAGCAAGCGTGCCATCGCTTCGTACACCGTTCAAAAAGGGGACACGCTCTCACGTATATCAGAACAATTTGGGATTACGTTACAACAATTGATCCAGGACAATAAACTGAGGAATCCTAATATGGTGGGAATTGGGATGAAGCTAGTGATTAATACCAAAGAGATGACCCACACGGTAGAGGCTGGTGAGTCGTTAGAGCTCATTGCCCGCAGATATCAGGTATCCAAAGATGAAATTATAAATCACAATCGCCTGCTCAAGGCAATTCCAGATTGTCTGTATCAGGGACAACGCTTAACGATCCCAGTAGAAGCTAGTGGATCTGCATTAGCAGGAACTGTTGATATGCGAAGACAAATGGCACAGGTAGCTAGTAGAAGCGTAAATCTAAACCGTGTAATGGAGTGGCCAATTCCAGCACCGACTGTAACAAGCGATTTTGGATCACGATGGGGCAAAATGCATAAAGGTGTTGATTTATGGAATGAACGGCGAGGCAATACACCTATTATGGCAGCAAAAGAGGGATTCGTAGCAGAGGCTGGGGCAATTCGTAGCGGATACGGACGAATGGTAGTGTTGGATCATGGGAATGGACTGCAAACCTTTTATGCGCACATGCGCAAGATTAATGTTGTAGCCGGGCAGTATGTGCATCAAGGTGATGTGCTTGGCTTTATGGGCAAAACAGGAGATTCTACTGACTACCATCTTCATTTTGAAGTAAGACAGGACGACATTCCGCTTAATCCAATGCGCTATTTACGGAAGTAGTCTCCACGTTTACAATGCTCTCTCAATACGCTACAATTGTCTCCAGCAGAAAAGAGAGGCGGATGTAATTCATGTATTTGGTGTATGCGGATAAAAAAGGCCAGGTGTATGACCATCAAGCTGTTCTGGCGATTGCCAGAAACGGTGACATCCTGACGGAGATCCTTGAGGAAGAATTGATTCCTCTGCCAGAGGGCTCAACATTGGTTAGTTTGCCTGATACGGTTCCAGTGGGTATGGATGAGGACACGGGTGAAATGATTAAGCTGGATGGTTATACTGCGGTAGGAGCGTTGATCCCGCAAGGTTTTACACGCTTATTACTTCCTGGTTACATCAAAACGAACAAAGAGAGTAAGTTTCCTCTATTTGGTTACACGGCGGTCGTATGGAAAGATGATGCTTTTTGGGTGGCTGCCCGAAAAAGTGATGAACCACATAATTGGAACCCAGATCATTTTCCGATGGAAGAGCTACGCGGTAAAGTGGATGCTACTCTGAAGCAATTTCCGGAAAATAGAATTTTACAGCACTTATCTCACTGTGCTCTAGAATATGAGTGTTTGACTGCGTCCAACAACTTTTTCCATCGTTGGGAAGGCAGCTTACCCGTATCTAAAACCTGTAATGCTGGTTGCTACGGCTGTATTTCGGAGCAACCTGATGACAGTGGCTTCCCTTCTCCTCAGACCCGTATGAATTTCAGGCCGACGGAGGACGAGCTAGTAGAGGTAATGCTGCATCACCTGCAAACCCCAGACAGCATCATTAGTTTTGGACAAGGGTGCGAAGGGGAGCCCTCTACTATGGCGTCGATTATTATTCCGGCAATGCGACGCGTTCGTGAGCGTACGAACATGGGCTACATCAATATTAATACAAATGCTGGATTAACCGATCATATTAGAGGAATTGTTGATGCAGGTCTTGATCTTATGCGAATTAGTACCATCAGTGCAATTGAGGAGCATTACAACGCTTATTACCGACCTCGTGGCTACTCGCTTGAAAATGTAGCACGCTCTGCTGAGTACGCAGCAAGCCAAGGTGTATACACATCCATTAACTATCTGTGCTTCCCGGGTGTATTTGATAGGGAAGAAGAGATGGAAGCAATGATCGAATTTATCAAGCGAACAGGTATTAAGTTAATTCAATTGCGTAATCTAAATATTGATCCAGAAAGCTATTTAGCTATGATTCCAAAAGCCCAAGGGGAAATATTTGGTATGAAGCAGGCGATTGAAATCTATCAACAGGAATTACCTGATGTGGTGATTGGATCATTTACGCATGTCCCGCCTGAGAACCAGCGCAGGCAGAAAAAATAGGAATTAGACTTTTCCTTCCAATCAAGTTAGGATGGTTGCAATAGAAACATAGACGTGATACTATTCACTTATGTGTTTATATAACTCTGATTCGGCAAACGATTCAGGGCGGAAAGAGGTGCATAGAGATGAAACCAGGTATTCATCCAAACTACAAAATGGTTAAAGTAACTTGCGCATGTGGCAATGAGTTCGAATCCGGCTCTGTAAAAGATGTCCTTCGCGTAGAAGTTTGCTCCGCTTGCCATCCGTTTTACACTGGTAAACAAAAGTTTATCGATGCTGGCGGCCGTGTAGATCGTTTCAAACGCAAATACAATCTTTCCTAATTATGGGAAAAAGGCAAAGACCAGGTGGAAAGCATTCTACCTGGTCTTGTTGTTGTTATCGAGCTTTTATTCACGAGAGGAGCTTGTGTGACTTTCGAGGTTGATTTTAATATATTGGGTGACTCTCCATTGGCGTTCCTCCCATAAAGTGATATGATGTTACAGTTGCTTGGAACGGAAGTAAAGAAAAGAATGGCGACAGAGGGAGAATGCGGAGTGGCTCAATTGTATTTTCGATATGGTGCAATGAACGCATCCAAATCTATTCAATTGCTTACAGTAGCACATAACTATGAACAATCCGGCAAGAAGGTAATGGTATTCACACCGGAAATTGATGACCGTTATGGTATAGGGATGGTAGCGTCCAGAGTCGGGATTTCACGAGAGGCATTTCCGATTCAGAATACCACTGATCTGTATCGGGTTGTGAAGGACGAGCAAGAGAAGCCTCACTGTGTGCTAGTAGATGAGGGGCAGTTTTTAGCGGAAGAACACGTTAGACAGCTTGCGAGAATTGTGGATGAATTAAATATCCCTGTAATCGTGTATGGACTGCTAAAAGACTTTAAAAATCAATTATTTGCTGGTAGTCAGGCTTTACTCTGTGAAGCTGATAAGATTGAGGAAATTAAAACGGTCTGTGTTTTCTGTAATAAAAAGGCGACACATATTTTGAAATTCCAGCAAGGTAAACCAGTATACACAGGGGAAACCATTCAAATAGGTGGAGAGGAAACCTATAGTAGCGTCTGCCGTAGACACTACTATCAGCCGCCTGGAATTCCTAAAACCTTGTCTGTTGACTCCGATAATGGTAAGTAACAATAAATGATAGGAGAGCTATCTCTTTTTTTGCATGGGTGTGAGAGTGCTTGCACACACTAGGCAAAGCGGGAGGTGGCTTTTTTGATGCAAAACAACAATAATGGGACGAGCCTATTCTTAAGTAAAATCTTACTTACTGTCACTTTAGGGATGATAATAGGCGGGTGTGCTTCAAGTACTCAGCCTAAGGTACAGCAGCAGGAACAAAAGCAAGCGATTCATCAAGCGATGCGACAGCAGCAGAAACTGCAGCGCGTTCCCAAGGAGCAAAAGCCTTATAAGGCTATGGGCGAACAAAAGGCAACTCCTCAGTTGCTTAAGGAAATGGAACAAGAAGCGAAGAAGGTTCAAGGTGTAGAAAATGCGCGTGTCTCGATCCGCGAAAAAGACGTGTATGTCACGCTTGATCTTAAGCCGAACGTAACAGCAGCAGAAGCTCGAAAGATTGAGCATCATGTCATAGATGCCCTTCATAAAAAGAGCAAACGCTACGATTTTCATGTCACTTCCTACGATGGGCATCATTCATAGGAAAGGGGAAAAACTCGGTATGTAAGCCGAGTTTTTCTTTCTGTGATGCATATAAATGGATAGGTAAATCCTTTGACTTTCAAAGCGAAATCTACTATACTTTTGATGTTATGCATTGATTTATAGCTTATATACAAAAAGCTTACAGGAAATTGGGAAAAATGGGGTGAGAAGCTATGTTTAAACGCCTATCTGCTGTTGAAGAGCGTTACGAAGAAGTTACAAACCTTTTGTGTGACCCCGACGTAATTAGTGATACAAAAAAGCTACGTGAACTCTCCAAAGAACAATCCTCTTTGGAAGATATGGTCACCGCGTACCGTGAATATAAATCTGTTCTTACTCAACTTGATGATTCCAAGGCTATGTTTGAAGAGAAATTGGACGATGAGATGCGTGAAATGGTTAAAATGGAAATCGCTGAGCTGTCCAAAAGCAAGGAAGAGCTGGAGAATCGTCTGAAAATCTTACTACTGCCAAAAGACCCGAATGATGATAAAAACGTTATCGTTGAAATTCGTGGTGCGGCAGGTGGAGATGAAGCGGCTTTATTTGCTTCAAGCTTATACCGAATGTACACTCGTTTTGCAGAGCGTCATGGCTTTAAAATTGACGTGATGGAAGCGAATGAAACTGATATTGGTGGCTTTAAAGAAATCGTGTTTGCTGTAAACGGTAGAGGTGCTTACAGCAAGCTTAAATTTGAGAGTGGCGCACATCGTGTACAACGCATACCGTCTACAGAGTCTGGCGGTCGTATTCATACGTCCACAGCTACCGTTCTGGTATTACCTGAGGTTGAAGAAGTAGACGTAGAAATTAGTGATAAAGATATCCGTATTGATACGTTCTGTTCTAGCGGTGCGGGTGGACAGTCTGTTAATACTACCAAGTCAGCGGTGCGTGTTACTCACTTACCGACTGGTATCATGGTATCTTGTCAGGATGAGAAGTCTCAGCATTCCAATAAGGATAAAGCATTAAAAATTCTCCGTGCTCGTTTGTCTGATTTCTACCGTCAACAAGCGAACGCTGAAATTGATGCGAACCGTAAATCCTTAGTAGGTACTGGTGACCGCAGTGAGCGTATTCGTACCTATAACTTCCCGCAAAGTCGCGTAACGGATCACCGCATTGGTTTGACGCTTCATCGTCTGGAAGGTATCCTCGATGGAGATATGGATGAAATTATTGATAATCTCATTATGCACGAGCAAACGGAGCTAATGAAAAACGATGCCAGCGCATAAGATGGATTCGATAAATAATGTAAGAGAAGCCCTGCTTTGGGCTTCTTCCTTTTTAGAAGAAGCCGGAACAAAGGACCCGCGGTTTGAAGCTGAATTAATGATTCGTCATGTACTCAAGATGAATCGGGCGAGCTTCTTAGCATCTATGCCTGATCCGATTAAAGAGGAAGAGATAGCTTCTATTCGAATGTTACTTAAGCGAAGAGCTGCTCATGAACCGATTCAGTACATCTTGGGGGAACAAAATTTTTATGGACGTGATTTTATTGTAGCTCCAGGTGTATTGATTCCGCGTCCAGAAACAGAATTGTTAATAGAACAGGTTCTCTTGCATTCCCAACGAATTTGGAGTGCAGAACAGCCCTTATCTGTTGTAGATTTTGGGACGGGAAGTGGAGCAATTACGTTAACGCTGGCAGCGGAGAAGCCGAATTGGCAACTAACGACTGTGGATATTTCTTTGGATGCGATTGCGATTGCCAAGCAAAATGCTGAGCGATTAGATGTAGAAAAAAGAGTTCGTTTTATACAAGGGGATTTAGTTGAGCCAATCCTGGAAACAGGTGAGCGTGTGGATATCATCGTATCTAACCCGCCCTATATTCCAAGTACGGATGTAGACGAATTGGACAGGGAAGTTCTTGGCTATGAACCGCGTTTAGCTCTTGATGGTGGAGCGGACGGCTTTATTTTCTATCGCAGAATATGTGAAGCATTACCGCAATTGCTGGCACCGACAGGACTGGTTGCTTTTGAAGTAGGGATATATCAGGCGAATACGGTAGCTCAACTGATGAAGGAATCAGGCGCCGTTGACGAAGTATTCATTTATCCTGATTTGGCAGGTATTGATCGGATAATTGTCGGCTATCGACTACACAATTAAAAATAGTTTATAGAACCGGGTTTATCATAGGCTCTTTGTGTCCATACTGTTTACTAGAGAAACAGTACATGAGGGGAGAGTTGGTTATGATGAAACGGTTCTTTTTTATCTTATTTGGCTTAATGGTCGCGTTGATAAGCTGGGAAGGACAACTGGCATCGGCAAATATACATAACAATGGTCCGATTCCACAAGAATCTATTCGGCTGCGTATATTGGCAAATAGCGATTCCGTCGAGGATCAATGGCTAAAACGTGAAGTGCGTGATGCGATTATTGCTGAAATGAACAAATGGATAAAAGAGATTCATAGCTATGACCAAGCTCGTCTACTTGTAGCTGATCATATGAACGAGATTAAAAAAGTTGTGGATAAAACAATTGCTGATCGAGGCTATTCCTATCCGGCAGAGGTATATTTTGGCCGAGTTGAATTTCCTACTAAGCAATACGGTTCCTATATTTATCCTGCGGGTGATTATGAAGCTCTGCGTGTACGCATTGGGAAAGCAGAAGGACAAAATTGGTGGTGTGTCTTATTTCCTCCGCTATGCTTTATTGATTTATCGAATGGGGACGGAATTGCGAAAAGGGAAGAAACTGTGGATAACTTTTCAGGTGCTGTGGAAGAAGCGGTACAAGTAGAAGAATCTGAACACGATACAGTGGGAAATAAAGACTTGCAACTGCAATTTGATAAAGAAAATTCTGATTATTACAACAAAAAAGATGCAGGTATTGGACAGAAGGAAATGACGGAGAATATTGATATACCAGCTATTTCACCTAATAAACAAGCTTCTAACGTCGAAGTGCGCTCCTTTCTATGGGATAAACTTCGCTCCTGGTTTTAAACCGGGAAATAACATTACTCCCCCTCAAGCCTGTCTTATGCGGATAGGCTTTTTTTAATAGAAAAGTCACAAAAATCTATAGTTTTATCCACAGGTTACCCACAGCCTGTTGAAAACTTTTTTCGAAAAACATATACTATGGAAGCGAAGCGAGCACGAATAACGAATAAGAAAGGGTTTATCGGATGGAACAGAATATACTGACAAAGGTTTGGGTTGTGGATAAGAATGTGGAAGAACAAAAAAGTTGTGCACATCTTGTGGATGCAGCAAAACTTGTCGAATCAGGAGGGCTTGTTGCGTTTCCTACCGAAACGGTTTATGGGCTAGGGGCGAACGCTTTATCTGATGAGGCTGTGGAAAAAATCTTCGTTGCTAAGGGTAGACCGAGTGATAATCCACTGATCGTCCATATTGGTGAAAAATCACAACTAGACACTGTGGCCACTGACATCCCTGTAAAAGCAAGACAGTTGATGGAGGCATTTTGGCCAGGTCCACTTACAATGTTTCTACCCAAGAAAGCAGGAATCGCCTCCAAAGTAACGGCTGGATTATCTACAGTGGGAGTACGCATGCCTGATCATCCTGTTGCGTTGGAATTGATTAAACAGGCACACGTTCCAATAGCAGCACCAAGTGCAAACCGCTCTGGACGTCCAAGCCCTACTACAGCTCAGCATGTCCTAGAGGATTTAGCTGGAAGAATCTCAGGGATTGTGGACGGAGGAAGCACAGGTGTAGGTGTGGAATCTACGACAATAGACATGACAGTGGAACCGCCGATGATTCATCGACCAGGTGGTATTACTGTGGAGCAAATTGAGCGTGTAATCGGAGAGGTGGCAATTGATCCAGCTTTCTTAACGGAGGAAAAGGAACAACCAATCTCGCCTGGAATGAAATATAAGCATTATGCCCCTAAAGGAGATTTATGGTTAGTATCTGGTCAAGAGGATAAAGTCAGAGCAAAAATGCTGGAGCTTTTAACAGAAGCAAAAGAACAAGGATTAACAACAGGAGTAATGGTACCTAAGGAACATCTGAAGCACTGGGATAATCATGCTCTAGTAGATGTAACGCTTCAATGTGGTTCATTGGCATCATTGGAGGAAGTAGCTCAGGATTTGTATACGGACTTACGCCGATTTGATGAGGAGCAGATTCAGTTTATTTTAGCGGAAACGTATCCACGTGAGGGTCTTGGGCTCGCTGTAATGAATCGTTTAGAAAAAGCAGCATCTCATCGAATTATAAAGGCCTAAACATCTAAAGGAACAACCTGTTATAGAAAAAGAATGTTTACCCCCCTGTCCGCATAAGGTGAAAAAGACAGGGGGGAAGAGTGTGGACGCTACAGTATTTCTTTGGGGACAATTTCTAACATTACTACTAATTGCGATTGCGTTGGGGATGGATGCGTTCTCACTGGGTATTGGGCTTGGTATGGTAGGTCTACGGTTGCGCAAAATTGTGAACATCAGCATTATGATTGGGTGTTTTCATGTTGCAATGCCTCTATTAGGCATTGCAATCGGCTCCTATCTCTCTGATATAGTAGGAGATATCGCTATTTTCATTGGAGGCAGTATCTTGATTCTCCTTGGCGTACATATGTTATGGAGCGTCTTTTTTGGAGAAAATGAGGGGAGTATAGTGAAAACATCAGGTCTTGGACTGATTTTATTTGCTATTAGTGTTAGTTTGGATGCCCTATCAGTTGGCTTCTCACTTGGTTTGATGACAGTGAACAAATGGCTGGCAGTTAGCATGTTTGGTATCGTTGGAGGGATGATGTCTTGTGCTGGGTTACTGCTGGGGAGAAGCGTCGGAGGCTGGATGGGTGAATATAGTGAAATTATTGGCGGTGTTATCCTGCTGATTTTTGGTTTAAAATTTATTTTGTAAGTAGTGTGGACAGAAAGGGGCACCAGAACATGCGAATTTTATTTGTTTGTACGGGCAATACTTGCAGAAGTCCCATGGCAGAAGTTCTTTTCCGTGAACAAGTAAAGGATTTACAAATGGAAATTGCCTCAGCGGGAGTTGCTGTGTTTGAGGGGCAGCCTGCTTCCTTGCATGCCCAACAGGTGCTAGGGGAAAAGGGACTAGCGCATGAGCATGTTTCGAAACAGATAACAAATGACCAAATAAATCAGGCTGACCTTATCATTACGATGACTCAAGGGCATAAAATAGCAATTTTGAGTCATTTTCCTGAAGCGACGGCAAAGGTATACTCATTAAAAGAGTATGCGTATGGAGAGCAAGGCGATATTACAGATCCTTACGGTGGAAGCTTAGAGATATATCGGGCTACAGCGCAGGAATTAGAAAAGGATCTACAAGCCGTACGCGAAAAACTACTGAAGATCGTAAACGCAAAGAATAACGAGTATCGTCAGGATATGGAATGAGTGAAAAAGGTGCTGGAACATTCCCAGGACCTTATTTATTTAAAACACGAACGATTAATTTATTTTATTGATTAATGTTTGTGTTTTGTTGGTAAAACAAGCTTTTCGTAGTTTCCATACTGTATTTCGTTAGGATAATCATGTATAATACATCATATGACGACAAAAGTGAGGGATTGCACAATGAAAGTAGCATTAGCAGCCGATCACGGCGGAGTACATCTAAAAGAAGAGATCAAAAAGCTTTTAACATCCATGCAGATTGCGTTCGAAGATTTTGGTTGTAATTGCGAGACCTCTGTTGATTACCCAGACTATGCTTTGCCTGTTGCGGAAAAAGTAGCTTCTGGAGAGTTTGACAGAGGTATTTTAGTATGTGGGACAGGTATTGGGATGTCCATTGCGGCTAATAAGGTACGTGGAATTCGTTGTGCATTAGTTCATGATACATTCTCTGCCAAAGCAACTCGTGAGCATAATGATACGAATATGCTAGCGATGGGAGAGCGAGTGATTGGACCTGGCCTAGCTCTTGATATTGTGAAAATTTGGCTAGGAACTGATTTTGAAGGTGGCCGTCATGAGAATCGCGTTAAGAAAGTGATGGATATTGAGGCCAAATATTCGGGAGTGAAGTAAAGTGGAAATTGCTCGTCTCAAGCAAGAGATCAGGGACTGTGTGCTGGAATTAGGTAAGGTAGCAAAGCTGCGTGCTGACCAGCTTCTGGTGATCGGTTGCAGTACGAGCGAGGTGATTGGTCAGCATATTGGTAAAGCAGGTAGCGAAGAAGTAGCTAGCGCTATCTGGAAGGGGATTGAAGAAGCTCGGCAACAAACAGGCTTTCAGCTTGCTTTTCAATGCTGTGAGCATTTAAATCGTGCCCTTGTTGTAGAACGTTCTATTTTAAGACAATATGGACTTGAAGAAGTAAGTGTTATTCCGGTACCGCGGGCAGGAGGATCTATGGCAGCCTATGCCTATCAGCATATGCAAATGCCGGCTGTGGTAGAGCATATAAAAGCAGATGCTGGTCTTGATATTGGAGATACCTTTATCGGCATGCATCTGAAGCACGTGGTAGTTCCAGTTAGACTTAGTCGTAAACAAATAGGAGAAGCTCATCTTACAGCAGCCTATACACGACCAAAAATGATTGGCGGAGCACGAGCGGTTTATGAACGTATTGATCAATTAACTTGTACTTAAAGAAAAGCAACTTGGGTTGATATACAATGGTGAACGAAATAGAAGTGCAGATTACCAGGGAGGGATAAGATGATGTTCGATATCTTAAAAGAAAAAGATCCACAAATTACAGAAGCTATTCGTTTGGAATTAGGTCGCCAGCGTGACAAGATTGAGCTAATTGCATCAGAAAACTTTGTTAGTCGTACTGTAATGGAAGCGATGGGGACTGTACTTACTAACAAGTATGCGGAAGGTTATCCGGGTCGCCGCTATTACGGTGGTTGTGAATATGTAGATATTGCAGAAAACATCGCACGTGATCGCGTCAAGGAAATTTTCGGTGCAGAACATGCCAACGTACAGCCGCATTCTGGCGCTCAAGCTAACATGGCGGTTTACTTTACCATTCTACAGCCAGGAGATACTGTATTGGGCATGAACTTATCCCATGGCGGTCATTTAACCCATGGTAGTAGCGTTAACTTCTCAGGTACTCTCTATAATTTTGTTGAATATGGTGTGGATGAAGAGACGCATCTGATTAACTATGAGATCGTTCGAGAAAAAGCATTAGAACACAAACCAAAATTGATTGTAGCTGGTGCAAGTGCGTATCCACGTGAGATTGATTTTGCTAAATTCCGTCAAATTGCGGATGAGGTTGGAGCTTATCTCATGGTTGATATGGCGCATATCGCTGGCCTTGTCGCAGCAGGCTTACATCAAAATCCAGTACCGCATGCTCATTTTGTTACATCCACTACACATAAAACATTACGCGGTCCGCGCGGTGGCTTAATTCTTTGCAAGGAAGAGTTTGCCAAAGCAATCGACAAATCTGTATTCCCAGGAATACAGGGTGGACCATTGATGCATGTCATTGCGGCAAAGGCGGTAGCCTTCGGTGAAGCGCTACAACCAGAATTCAAAGAATACTCCCAGCGTGTAGTCAACAATGCTCGTGCTTTTGCTGCGGCACTACAGGCGGAAGGATTACAGTTAGTGTCTGGTGGTACGGATAATCATCTGGTATTAGTAGACGTACGAAATCTAGAGCTTACAGGTAAGGTGGCAGAGCATCTTCTTGATGAAGTAGGTATTACGACAAACAAAAATACAATCCCATTTGATCCAGCTAGCCCGTTTGTAACAAGCGGTGTACGCATGGGTACGCCAGCGGTTACTAGTCGTGGATTTGATGAGGAGGCAATGAAGGAAGTAGCGGGCATCATTGCTTTGACCCTGAAGAATCCAGAGGATCAAGCTAAGCATGCAGAAGCTCGTGAACGTGTTGCCGCATTAAACAAGAAGTTCCCGCTGTATGAAGGATTGTCTATCTAATCTTTCAGAAACTATTTTTAAACAACCATAAATAATAAACAGGTCCACCTGCCTTACGAGGAGAGGGCCTGTTTTTCTGTGTGTTTCTTCCTATTTATATTTCAATATAGGCGGGGGAAAACTAGCGGGAGAAGCAAACGCACGACATTGATATCAGATATAAGTCAATATTTTCAGGCAAATTGACGTGATAGCTTTGCTCCTTTATGATAAGAAAAGCTTATTTCAAGGAGCCATGGGCTTCGTGTACATAATTGATTTGCTAATAATGAAACGGAGGTACTAACATGAGCCGTGTATATGTATTTGACCATCCTTTGATTCAGCATAAGTTGACGTTTATTCGTGATAAAAATACAGGAACAAAAGAATTTCGCGAGTTGGTAGATGAAGTAGCAACTCTTATGGCGTATGAAATTACCAGAGATATGCCTTTAGAAGAGGTAGAAATCCAAACACCAGTAGCAACTTGTAAATCCAATGTAATTGCAGGTAAAAAAGTAGGGCTCGTACCGATTTTGCGTGCTGGATTAGGCATGGTTGACGGTGTACTGAAATTAATTCCTGCCGCAAAAGTAGGGCATGTAGGGCTGTATCGTGATCCGGAAACGTTGCAACCGGTAGAATACTATGTAAAATTACCATCCGATGTTGCTGAGCGTGAGTTGATTGTTATTGACCCTATGCTAGCAACAGGGGGTTCGGCAGTTGCTGCTATTGAAGCTCTGAAAAAACGTGGTGCTAAGAACCTCAAATTAATGTGTTTAATCGCTGCTCCCGAAGGAATTAAGGTCATCCAAGACGAACACCCAGATGTAGATATCTTTGTAGCGAAAGTAGATGAATATCTGGACGATCATGGCTATATTATTCCTGGACTAGGAGATGCCGGAGATCGTTTATACGGAACGAAATAGGGGGTGTCTTGCTGATGAAAAAGATAAAAGTAATGACGGTATTCGGGACAAGACCGGAGGCTATCAAGATGGCTCCGCTTGTTCACGAGTTAAAAAAACATAAAGATCAGATTGAATCTATCGTATGCGTGACAGCACAACATCGACAAATGTTGGATCAGGTTCTGGAAATTTTCCAGATCACGCCTGACATGGATTTAAATATTATGAAGGATCGTCAGACTTTGATCGACATCACCACCCGTGCATTAGAAAGCTTGGATAAAGCGATCAAAGAGGCACAACCAGATATCGTGCTCGTACATGGCGACACCACGACAACCTTCGTTGCAAGCTTGGCTTCCTTCTACAATCAGGTAGCGATCGGACATGTTGAAGCTGGTCTTCGTACGTGGGACAAGTATTCTCCATTCCCGGAAGAGATGAATCGCCAGCTGACAGGAGTTATGGCTGATCTTCATTTTTCACCAACAGAAGGATCGGCAGATAATTTACGTCGCGAGAACAAGCAAGAGCAAGCCATTTATATTACGGGGAATACTGCGATTGATGCATTACAGACAACTGTGAAGTCTGACTATCAGCATCCTGTCTTGGAAAAGGTAGCAGGCAAAAAGATGGTGTTGATGACAGCCCATCGTCGTGAAAATCTAGGTGATCCAATGCGCCGTATCTTCCGAGCTGTGCGTAAATTGGTAGATGAGCATGAAGAGATCGCCGTGGTTTACCCTGTGCATCTAAACCCAGCGGTGCAGGAAGTGGCACAAGAGTTCTTGGGGAACCATGATCGTATCCATTTAATTGATCCGTTAGATGCGTTTGACTTCCACAACTTTGCTCGTCATGCTCACTTGATTCTGACTGATTCAGGTGGAGTGCAGGAAGAAGCTCCTTCTCTTGGGGTACCGGTACTTGTCTTGCGTGACACCACAGAGCGTCCAGAAGGAATCGCGGCTGGTACGTTGAAATTGGCAGGCACAGATGAGCAACAGGTATATGAGATGGCAAATGAATTGTTAACCAATCCAGTGGCATATGAACAAATGGCGCAAGCAGCAAATCCATATGGAGACGGAAAGGCATCGGAAAGAATTGTAAAAGCAATCCTGTACCATTTTGGTTACATTTCTGATCGCCCAGTCTCTTTTCAACCAAGTCAAGAGAAGTTATTATCTAAATAAAGCATATAAAAGAGGCGTTTTTTCAGAACGTCTCTTTTCCTTTTGTGGCAAATAAAAATCGCGAAAAAAAACTGAAACTTGTGGGCGATTCGCTACGTCTAAACATTGTAATGGATAGGAAAAAAGAGAAAGTTTAGCCAATGGAGAGGGGTTTCAACAATAATGAAAAAGAAGCCAGCTCGGTTTCTGTCGTTAATGCTGGCTACAACTGTAGCATGCGGGGCAATTATTCCTGTTGTGCTGCCTGCCTATGTAGTAGAAGCTGCGACTGTAGGACCGTTAACAATGGTTTGGCAAACGCCAATTGGGGAAGGTACAATCTTAACGCATTATGAAAAGGTCTATGGAAACCAGAAAAGCAAAATCTACATAACAAAAGTCGATCTGAATAATGAATACGTAGAAGTGAAGCCCATTTACGGGACAAATGGACATGTAACAGAAAAACAAAGCATTACGAAAATGACAAATGAAGCAGGAGCAGTTGTTGGTGTAAATGCCGACTTTTTCAATATGTCTCTACGTGGTGCACCATTCGGAATTGTTGTAAAAGATGGACAAACGATTTCTTCAATGGGACATTTACCGTATTACTACAGCTTAGGGATAACTGCGGATAAGACAGCCGCTATTGAGCGATTTGGGTTCACGGGGCTGGTAACCTCGCAAAACGGTAAAAACATGAGCCTGCGCGGAATTAATAAGGAAGAATACTCTTCTTCAGCAGGTAAAAGCCATGAGAACCAGCTTAATATGTATACACCTGCCTTTGGGAAGACCAGTCTAGGAACAATTAAAGGCTATAAAGGTGTGGTTGAGGTAGTCTTTCGCAATGGTATAGCTACTGAGGTTCGAGTGGATCAGCCTGGAGCGGCAATTCCTGCCGATGGCTTTGTTTTATGGGGACACGGGACAGCTGCTCAATTTTTGCAACAAGAGTTTCCTGTAGGCTCTTCTGTGACTGTAGATTCACAAACTACTCCTAATTCAAAAGAGTGGGTCCAAGCAGTGGGGGGGCATGCTTTGCTAGTTAATCAGGGAAAAGTAGCTAACATTTCCGCTGATAAAGCAGTTATGGGGAAAACAGCCCGGACTGGTGTCGGCGTTTCTAAAGACGGAAAGACACTCTACATTGTAAGTGTAGAGCAAGGCAGTGCCAGCCGTGGGGTAACATTGGTCGAATTTGCTCAGATCATGGTTGAAGCTGGCTCTTATATGGCGGCCAATTTTGATGGTGGTGGTTCACAAACATTAGCCGTTCGCATGCTAGGGGAAACAGAAGCCAAATTGGCCAATCGCCCTATGCAGGGAGTAGAACGTCGTGTTCCAACGGGATTAGGTGTATTTAATACGGCACCTGCCGGGGACTTGGCTGGATTCCAATTAACAGGACCTACTGAAACGCTAATTGGACAGGCTATTCAATTTGGAACCAAAGCATATGACAACCACTATTTACCTTATAAAATTGACGCAAACCAGATTTCTTGGGGAGTAGATGGGGATTCTGGATCATTTGAAGGAAGCTCATTTATCGCTCGTCAATCAGGTACATCTGTTGTTACGGCTAGCGTCAATGGAATTCAGACGAAGAAAAATATTCATGTCGTTAGTGGTGCTGAGGTAGAGCAGGTGATGGTATCGCCATCTCCACTTACCGTAATGCCAGGTCAAACATTGCCACTCGATATTAAAATCAAAACGAAAAAAGGGCAGTTGGTCACAGCAACGCCATTATCTGTTACAACCACTGTAAGCAATGAGCTTGTACATATTAATGAACAAATGCAGTTGGTTGCTGGAGAACAAACAGGACAAGCTACCTTGACTGTATCTTATGACGGTAAATCAACCACGGTACCAATTACAGTAGGGGCTACAGAGCAGCAATGGATCAATTTTGATAATATTGCCGGCATTTCGTTTGCAGGAAATCCAGAAGGGTTAACTTCGAAGGGCTCCTTCTTGCTCCAAAGTGAACAAGTGCATCGTTCTGGTAAATCTGCTAAATTAACGTATGATTTCAGCGGAGCATCATCTGCCAATACCCGTTTCGCCTATGGAAAAATGGGGGCAGCTCCTATAGCGATTCCGGGACAGCCTATTGGTATGGGCTTGTGGGTTTATGGGGATAACAGTAACCACTGGCTTCGCGCTGAAGTAATAGATAGCAAGGGCAAAACACATTATGTTGATCTTGCCAAGGAGATAGACTGGACTGGTTGGAAACAGCTTAGAGGCTACTTCCCATCAAATGCGGCTTATCCTCTACAACTGAAGAGTATATATATTGCTAATTTGCCTGAAGGCTCTGAATCGCGCCCGGAAAAGGGAAGCATCTATATGGACGATGCGACACTGTTGGTACCATACGGTCAACAGTTTAGCGATATTGCCAACCACCCTTATAAAAAAGAGATTCTTTATATGGCGGAACAGGAGTTTGTAAAAGGGCTGTCTGCTAACAAATTTGGCCCAGACGTCCCATTAACACGCGCTCAATATGTTGCGCTATTAGCTAGGGTGTTTAATTGGGAGCTACCCAACCAACCTAAATTGAACTTCAAAGATCAAGTGCCTTCATATGCACAAGGTGCAGTACAGGTAGCGGTGTCCATGGAATTGGTGAAAGGGTATAAGGATAATACCTTCCGTCCAGATCAGCCTGTTACACGAGCAGAAGCAGCTATCATACTGGATCGAATCCTGCAACAGCAAGCTACTCCGAAAGTAAAGCTGAAGGATCAGAATCAAATTGCTTCATGGGCATCAGCCTCTGTTTCAAATATAGTAGGACTAGGATTAATTGATCCAATCCAAGGAAGCTTTAAACCTGACAGCCCAACCACACGCGCTGTTTGTGTTGCCGCCTTGTATCGTTTGATTCAACGATAAAGGAAGGACTTAGCCGTCTTTTGCTATCTGCCAAAGACGGCTTTTTTCTATTAAACTGTAATATGTGATTTCATTCTAAAAATTACCTGTTTACTTTTTGGTTATTTCTACTATAGTAATAATGGGAAACTTATAAATAGGATAATCTAAGGGATATCTGTCTCCTTAAAAATATGGTAATATATAGCTTAGTTACTAATTATTGTTATTAAAAGACTGAAGATTCACAAGTGACAAAATTAACTAACTAAAGCTTACGATCTGATGTTTTTAAGGAGTGGATATGATGAAAGGTAGCGATGTAGTTATTGTCAGTGCTGTGCGCACTGCCATCGGTAGTTTTCAAGGAAAGTTATCTTCTGTAAGCGCAACCAGATTAGGAGCAGTAGTGATTGAAGCGGCACTTGCCAAAGCAGGTCTTGATAAACAGCATGTAGACGAGGTCGTGATGGGGAACGTATTGCAGGCGGGACTTGGGCAAAACCCAACGCGTCAGGCGGCCATGCTAGCAGGCATTGGTGAGGAGAAACCCTCATTGACTATTAATAAAGTCTGCGGGTCAGGATTAAAAGCTGTACATATAGCTTATCAGGCTATCCTGTCTGGAGAAGCAGATGTGGTAGTTGCAGGTGGTATGGAAAATATGAGTCAGGCTTCTTATTTATTAGAAGGGGCCAGAGACGGGTATCGCATGGGTGATCAGAAGGTCGTAGACTCCATGGTCCGCGATGGGCTTTGGTGTGCCTTTAATGACTATCATATGGGAATAACAGCTGAAAATCTTTGCGAACGTTATCAGATAAGCCGAGAAGAACAGGATGAATTTGCGGCTTGGAGCCAACAAAAGGCAAACAAAGCGATTCAAGAAGGACGTTTTTTAGATGAGATCGTCCCTGTCACTATCCCGCAAAAAAAGGGAGAGGCTATATTGTTTGAGCAAGATGAGTTCCCGCGAGCAGGTGCAACGGTGGATGCATTAGCTAAACTGCGACCTGCTTTTAAAAAGGACGGGAGCGTCACGGCAGGAAATGCCTCAGGAATTAATGATGGGGCGGCAGCACTAGTCTTAATGTCTTATGCAAAGGCAGAAGAGCTGGGGATTAAGCCTTTAGCTACAATAGTTGCCAATGCAAGCGCTGGAGTCAATCCGCAAGTAATGGGACTAGGCCCAGTACCGGCTACAGAAAAGGCTCTAAAGAAGGCGGGGCTTTCTATAGATCAAATAGATCTGATTGAAGCCAATGAGGCTTTTGCGGCACAAGCAATAGCGGTTGGGAAGGAATTAGGCCTTGATCGAGAGAAGCTAAATGTGAACGGTGGAGCGATTGCCCTTGGTCATCCAATTGGAGCAAGCGGGGCTCGCGTTCTGGTTAGTCTTGTCCATGAAATGTTGAAACGAAGCGATTCTCGCTATGGTCTAGCTACCTTATGCATAGGTGGCGGTCAAGGAATTTCAACAATAATCAAAATAATATAGACAAATTGTGAAAAGTTTGTGTCCTACAGTTCGACAAGTTGACAATGTAGATAAATCTTCGTTAATATGTTAAGGTGTCAACCAAGCTCTTCCATTTCTGGTCTGAAGGGAGAAGCGAACTTGTCAAAAAAGGTAAATAACCCATGGAAAGCTATCGGATTAGTTAGCATGATTGGAGCAGATCTAGCAATATGTATCATAGCCGGAGTCTTATTTGGACAGTATTTAGATGGATGGTTACATACGGCTCCTTGGCTCATGATTGTCGGGCTGTTTCTAGGGTTGGGCGTAGGTATTGTAAGCGTATACCAAATGATACGTCCTTATCTGTAGGGAGATGTAGCATGCAAACATTCTATACTGCCGTACGTAATATCATCCGCTGTGTTTTATGGTCTATTGCCCTTATCGGGGTCCTATGGTTTCTCCTACCTGATTATAGATTGTTTTTTCAGTCATTACTGTTGGGTAGCTTTGCAAGTCTTATCAATGGACTTCTCCTTTATCTGAAGGTATGGAAAATTACTGGTAATATAGGGAAAACCAAGGGAATAGGAATGGTGCAGAGGTTTGCAGTTACAATTATAGCAGTTTTTATAGCCCTAAGATTTCCAGAATTGTTTCAAATTATGGGAGTTATTATTGGACTGCTAGTATTTCAAGTGTTTTCGATTATTTTTGTGTATTACAATCTTAAAAATAGATGATTAGTTCAATATTTGTTAACTGTTTTTCAACAAGTTAAGAGGTAGAATAAAGAGTAAGCTCTTAAAAGGTTGACTAAGGAAGTATTTTTCGAGGGAAAGGGGTGAACAAATTTTGGATCATTGGTCATTAAAATTTAAGCTCGGTGGACTCGTATTCGATATTCCGACCATGCTTATGATTACGTTGACAGCTATTTTGGTTTTTGTCCTACTGGTTGTTTTATCTCGTCAATTAACGACAGGTGTTCCAGGTGGAAGGCAAAACCTTCTAGAGTGGATTGTCGATTTCATCAATAACTTGGCAAGATCGGTTATGGATGCAAAAACGGCTGCAAGGTTTATTACACTTGCTGTAACAGTTTTTCTCTATATTATTCTAGGGAACTGGTTAGGGCTAGGTCTTAACGTAGTTACGCTGCATCACAACGACCCTGCTCAAAATAAGGTAGTTAACGAACAAGTTGTTGAGATGTTGACGATTTCTGGGACTCCTGAGGCTCAGGCTAAGAAAATCGAAAAAGTGGAACATGCACTTGAACCAGGTGGCCATGGTATACACATCGCATGGTGGAAGTCTCCAACGGCTGCTGCAAGTGTGACCTTCTCGCTGGCGCTTACTATCCTTCTTTACTCTCAATACGTGGATATTCGACGTCATGGGCTAGGTACGTACCTGAAGCATTTTCTTAACCCACTCCATATCCTTGAAGAACTGGTCATTAAGCCATTAACACTTCCACTCCGTCTATTTGGTAATATTTTTGCCGGGGAAGTTTTGATTGCCTTCTTAATGAGCACCGGTGTCTTTATTGGTAGTATCCCATTATTAGCGTGGCTTGGTTATTCCGTCTTCGTAGGGGCAGTTCAAGCTTATATCTTCACGACCCTTACAATCATATATATTTCGCAGAAAACGAATGATGGTCACTAATTTTTAATCAACAGAAACTTGAGGAGGATTATTTTAATGAATACTTTGGCTTTAGCAATCGGTATTATCTTTGGTTTAGCTGCATTAGGTGGAGCAATCGGTAACTCACTAGTTATCTCTCGCACAATTGAAGGTGTTGCACGTCAACCAGAAGCTCGTGGTAGCTTGATGGGTCTTATGCTTCTAGGGGTAGGTCTTGTTGAAGCGGTGCCTATCATCGCGGTTGCGGTTGGTTTCATTCTTTACTCCCAAATGTAATTTTACGGGGCGAAGGCTAGCAGGCTAGGCCTTCGCCTTGTTTATGCAACAGTAAAAGATCATTGATTTTTTATCTTTACTTAAAATACTCTTCTGAACCAGGAAGGAGTGAATAGCATGCTAGAGTTTGGAGCGGTAACCCTTGAAGGGGGCACGATGCTCTTTCAAGTACTCGCATTCCTGATACTTCTTTTAGTTGTTAGGAAATTTGCAGTTGGCCCTATAACACAAATCATGGAAAAACGCCGTCAATACGTTGCATCAGAAATTGAAGCAGCAGAACGTAACCGTAAAGAAGCGGAAGGACTACTAGCTGAACAACGCCGCTTGTTAGAAGAAGCTCGTCAAGAAACAAAAGCTCTAATTGAGCGTGCAACTCGTCAAGCACAAGAAGAAGAAGCGCGTATTAAGAAAGAGGCAGAAGAAACGGCGGCTCGTCTGAAAGCGGAAGCAAGTGCAGAAATTGCTCGCGAGACAGAGAAAGCTAAAGAAGAACTACGTACGCAAATGGCAAGTCTATCTGTTATGTTGGCTTCTAAAATTATTGAAAAAGAATTGGACGAAGCTACACAAAAATCCACGATTGATCAGTTCCTGAAACAAGTAGGGGATCGCTTATGAGTGGAGCATTAGCAAAACGTTACGCGCGTGCTCTGTTTGAGATTGCAGAAGAGCGTGGACTCATTGATCAAATTGAAGGTGAGTTAAAAGACCTTGCTGAAGCATTAAAACAGGTACCTGACTTCCATAAATTATTTACGCATCCTCGTATTGCCGTTGCTTCTAAGAAAGAGTTGCTGGAGGAGCTTTTCAAAGGAAAAGCTTCGCAGGAAGTAATCAACTTTCTTTTTGCGTTAGTAGATAACAAACGTGAAAGTGAATTCGCAGAAATAACCAGAGCATACGTAGAAATGGCCAACGATAAACGTGGCTTTGCGGATGCCGTTGTTACTACAGCTAAACCACTGAGCCAGGAAGAATTAGAAGAGCTTGCTATTCAGTTTGGTCAAATGCTGAATAAAAAGCTACGCTTCGAAAGCGTAATAGACCCTACTATTATTGGTGGAGTCGTTGTGAAGATTGGCGATCGTTTATATGACGGTAGCTTGAAAACGAAATTAGAGCATTTTGCGCATCAAATATAAGACGCTGGGTTGAATGGGGTGAATCGTAAGTGAGTGCAATCAGACCTGAAGAAATTAGCTCGCTCATCAAAGAGCGCATCGCTAATTATAAAGCTGAGATCGAAATCGCTGACGTAGGTACGGTTATCACTGTTGGTGACGGTATTGCGCGCGTACATGGTTTGGAAAAAGCAATGGCCGGTGAGCTTCTTGAGTTCCAAAACGGCGTTATGGGTATGGTACTCAACTTGGAAAGCGATAACGTAGGGGTAATTATCCTTGGAGCTTTCCGTGACATTAAAGAAGGTGACACGGTTAAACGTACTGGCCGTGTAATGGAAGTACCAGTAGGGGAAGCGCTATTAGGTCGCGTAGTTAACCCACTTGGTCAACCGATTGACGGATTGGGTCCAATTGCGACTACGGAATTCCGTCCTATCGAAAACAATGCTCCTGGTGTAATGGCACGTAAATCCGTTCATGAGCCATTGCAAACAGGTATTAAAGCGATTGACTCCATGGTACCGATCGGTCGTGGTCAGCGTGAGTTGATCATCGGTGACCGTCAAACAGGTAAAACATCTGTTGCTTTGGATACCATCATCAATCAAAAGGGTAACGGCATGATTTGTATCTACGTTGCCATTGGTCAAAAGCAATCAACAGTTGCTGGCGTAGTTGAAACACTTCGTAAGCATGGTGCTCTTGATTATACAATCGTTGTTTCCGCTACAGCTTCTGATCCAGCTCCATTGCTGTATCTAGCTCCTTATGCGGGTGTAACAATGGGTGAGTACTTCATGTACAAGGGCGGACATGTCCTATGTATTTATGATGACTTATCTAAACAAGCGGCAGCTTATCGTGAGTTGTCCCTATTGCTTCGCCGTCCTCCAGGTCGTGAGGCATACCCTGGTGACGTATTCTACTTGCATTCCCGCTTGTTAGAGCGTGCAGCCAAATTATCTGATGAACTAGGAGCTGGTTCTCTAACAGCACTTCCTTTCATCGAGACTCAAGGTTCTGACGTATCTGCGTACATTCCAACGAACGTTATCTCCATCACAGATGGACAGATCTTCTTGGAAACCGATTTGTTTAACGCAGGTCAACGTCCAGCGGTTAACGCAGGTATCTCCGTATCCCGCGTAGGTGGTTCCGCACAGATTAAAGCAATGAAAAAAGTAGCTGGTCCACTTCGTTTGGACTTGGCACAATATCGTGAGTTGGCTGCGTTTGCGCAGTTCGGTTCCGATTTGGATAAAGCAACACAAGCTCGTTTGACTCGTGGTGAGCGTGTTGTTGAAATCCTAAAACAACCTTCATACCAACCAATGCCTGTTGAAAAGCAAGTTATCTCTATCTTCGCTGCGACAAAAGGCTTCCTAGACGAAATTGCTGTGGAAGACGTTCGTCGTTTCGAAAAAGAATTGCTTGCCTTCATCGACTCCAATAAACCACAGTTGTTCGAACATATCCGTACAACAAACGAATTACCGGATGAAAAAGAATTAGGAGCAGCGATCGAAGAGTTTAAAAAAGGCTTTGCTCCAAGCCGTTAATCTTCGGCATCGATAGATTTTGTGCATGCTGGGTTCAGAAGAATTCAGCATGCATTTCCCAAGGTGGTGAAAATGAGTGGCTCAAGGTATTCGTGAAGTAAAACGACGTATAAAAAGCGTTAAAAACACGCGTCAGATCACGAAAGCGATGAAGATGGTGTCTACTGCAAAACTTCGCCGTGCCCAAGACCAAGCGCAAGCGGCTCGCCCGTATGCTCAAAAGGTTCAAGAGGTAGTAGCAAGTATTGCCGCAGGAAGCACTGGCTTTAAACATCCGATGCTTCAAACCCGTCCGGTGAAGAAGACAGGATATATCGTAATTACTTCTGACCGTGGACTCGCAGGAGGATATAACGGGAATATCATCCGTAAGGTTCTTCAGGCGGCTAACGAAAAGCATAAATCTAAAGATGAGTATGCGATCTTTGTTATCGGACGCAAAGGCCGCGATTTCTTTGTGAAACGTAACTATCCTGTTATTGAAGAGGTAGTTGGAATGCCGGAAAACCCTAGTTTTTCTGACATTAAGCAAATTGCGTACACAGCAGTTAAATTATATGCGGAAGAACAGATCGACGAACTCTATCTCTGCTATAACGAATTTGAATCTGCTATCTCGCAAGTTCCACAGGTGAAACGCCTGTTGCCACTTCAATCAATTGAATCGGATTCACAGGCCTCTACAGTTAACTATGATTATGAGCCTTCTGCAGAAGAGGTTCTCGCAGTGCTTTTGCCAAAATATGCAGAAACGCTAATCTATAGTGCTGTATTGGATGCGAAAGCTTCAGAGCACGGAGCGCGTATGACCTCGATGGGTAATGCGACTGATAATGCATCTGATATTATCGATCGTTTGACACTCTTCTATAACCGTGCTCGTCAGGCAGCCATCACGCAAGAAATCTCCGAGATTGTTGCGGGTGCGAACTCACAAGTATAACAAAGACAGTTATAAAGGCTTCCAATTAGCTTTTAGGAGGGAAGATTTAAGATGGCGAAAGGGCGCGTAGTTCAGGTAATGGGACCGGTTGTTGACATTGAATTCGACAATGGTCACCTGCCTGCTATCTATAATGCGATCAAAATTTCTTATAAAGCACAAAGCTCCGGGGAACGCGACATTGATCTAGTATGTGAAGTTGCGCTTCATTTGGGAGATAACCAAGTTCGTACAGTTGCGATGTCTTCTACAGACGGTTTAATCCGTGGTATCGAAGCAATCGACACAGGTGCACCAATTTCTGTACCTGTAGGTGAAGTTACATTGGGCCGCGTATTTAACGTATTAGGCGATCCAATCGACGAAGTAGAAATGAACGATGTTCCTCGTCGTGATCCGATTCACCGTCAAGCACCTGCTTATGAAGACCAAGCAACTTCTACTGAGATCCTAGAAACAGGTATCAAGGTTGTTGACTTGCTAGCACCATACGTAAAAGGTGGTAAAATTGGTCTATTTGGTGGTGCGGGTGTAGGTAAAACCGTACTAATTCAGGAATTGATCAATAACATCGCGCAAGAGCACGGCGGTATCTCAGTATTCGCTGGTGTAGGTGAGCGTACTCGTGAGGGTAATGACCTTTACCACGAAATGAAGGATTCCGGTGTTATCGCTAAAACAGCGATGGTATTTGGACAAATGAACGAACCACCAGGTGCACGTCTACGTATCGCACTGACTGGTCTTACAATGGCTGAGTATTTCCGTGATGAAGAAGGCCGTGACGTACTTCTGTTCATCGATAACATTTTCCGTTTCACGCAAGCTGGTTCTGAGGTATCCGCCCTTCTTGGACGTATGCCATCTGCGGTAGGTTACCAACCAACACTTGCTTCTGAAATGGGTAGCTTGCAAGAGCGTATCACTTCCACGAAAAAAGGTTCTGTTACTTCTATTCAAGCGATCTACGTACCAGCGGATGACTATACTGACCCAGCACCTGCTACTACGTTTGCTCACTTGGATGCAACAACTAACCTGGATCGTGGTATTTCCGAGTTGGGTATCTATCCAGCGGTTGACCCGCTAGCTTCTACTTCTCGTGCACTAGCACCTGACATTGTAGGTCAAGAACACTATGAAGTAGCTCGTGGCGTACAGACAATCCTACAACGTTATAAGGAATTGCAAGATATCATCGCGATCCTAGGTATGGATGAGTTGAGCGATGAGGACAAACAAACCGTAGCGCGCGCACGCCGTGTACAACGTTTCTTGTCCCAGCCTTTCCACGTTGCTGAACAATTTACTGGATTCCCTGGTAAATATGTACCAGTTAAGGAGACTGTACGTAGCTTTAAAGAAATTCTTGATGGTAAACATGATGATTTGCCAGAGTCAGCTTTCCTATTTGTAGGTACGATTGAAGAAGCAGTTGAAAAAGCAAAGAACATGAAGTAAGACAACCCTGAAAGGGGAGACGGTAATGAGCAAAATGGTAATAGAGATCGTTACTCCTGAACGGGTTGTCTATAGCGGAGAAGCCACAATGGTCATTGCACGAGGCGTTGAAGGTGAGTTAGGTATTCTTCCTAACCATACGCCGCTAGTGACTCCGTTAAAAATTGCTCCTGTTCGGATTAAGCAAGAAGGCGACAAAGAGACCGTAATCGCAGTTAGCGGCGGCTTCATGGAAGTTCGCGGCCAAGAGGTAACGATTTTAGCAGAAGCAGCAGAGCAATCAACAGACATTGATGCAGCTCGTGCAGAATTAGCAAAACAACGTGCCGAAAAACGTCTCAATGAGAAGTTTCCAGATCTTGACGTTCATCGCGCTGAGTATGCCCTACAACGCGCAGTTGTACGTTTAGATGTGGCACGCCACAAGTAAGCGAAAATCCCCAGGCATTTTAATATGCTTGGGGATTTTCTTTTGGAAGTTGGAAATATGCCTCTAGTTATGTGTATAATAAACCTAATGTACTTGAGGATTACTATGAGGTACTCTGTGAAACGCAGTTGTGGATAAGGAGAGTGTAATATGCAAACGATACAAGATCTTCGCACAAAAGGTAGCGACGATATTATTATTCCGAAAGGCTATGATATGCATGGCTGGAGCACCGTGTTCTCTCATGAGATGAACGTATTGTTTAAAGCCGTTTGCTATGCGGTGAGCAAGCTAGAGACAAAAGAAGAAATGTTAAAGTCCATCTATTCTACTAGAGCATTGGAAGGAACTTTCGATACATTGGATAAAAATAAATTCCATGACGAAGAGAACTATGAAAACTATGTGGCTCTATTGGAGAAGTACGCTAACTTTTTGAAGCGTTCTAACTATGAGTATCCGGCAACAGCTCAGGAAGCGTTAGAGATGTTCATTAAATGGGGACTAGTAATTGATAAAGGAACAAGCCTAGATGTACCAGTAGATCCCTTCCCAGAAGTAGTAGATACATTCGAGCTTCGTGATGATGAAATGTTCGCTTTGTATCACATTCGTTTGGAGTCGTTGATTCATCCAGTATTTAGCCAGTTAGTAATGTATCTACATGAAAAAGAAGAGAATGAATTCTCGTTATCCAAAAATGAGATCAAGGAAATTCTAGGAGGCATTAACGATAATATGCTAACAGAAGTCTTGATCAAATTAACACCATACCTAGAAGAGCCGATTGAACGTTTCCAAGAAATTCCGGATAATGAAAAAATGGAATTCAAAGTGGTATGGGAGCGTATTTACGAGGATTTCTTGGGTACAGATAATCCGCAAGCTCTTCAATAAATGTTATTCGAAATACAAATTTTACCATAAAAAATTAAAAATGACTGCCCTTTAGCGTATAGACAATTATACGGAAGGGCAGTTTTTTTAAATTTTGTAAAAACATGACTTTAGGCCTAAAGGAATAAAGAAAAATATAGAGAAATTAATATGTACTGATTTTTTAGAAAACTCAGTATGCCATTATATTTTTTTAAAATTTATTATTTTTAGGAGGGATCATCGTTGTTACGAAAACCGAAAAAGATTACATCAATAGCACTAGCTACTAGCTTATTGCTAGGAGTTATCCCGTATAATGTTATGGCGGCGACTCCAAAAGAAGGTCTAGAATTGGACGCCCTATTAGACGTTAACGAGTTAACAAAGGCAAAGGTAACGGGAGAAACTGATGAAGAAGTTTCTACTGGCCCTGCGTACATATCTCCTGCTTTGGATACCAAGTCTTCTAAAATGGTCACGGTTATTGTCCAATTAAAAGCTGACCCAGTTGTTGTAACGAAAGGAAAGTCGAAAAGTTCTGAAAGAGAAGCCCGTTCACTAGTATCTGATGATCAGGATGATTTTGAAGGACTTATTGAAGACAAGGGCCTTGATGTAGATATCGAGAAGAAGTTTGAAGAAGTATTTAATGGAATGGTAGTGACTCTGCCTGCAAATGAAATCCCTAAGCTGGCTGAACTGCCTAATGTAAAAGCTGTTTATAACAACATTAACTACTATTCCCAACCAGAGGTAGAGGTTGTATCTGAGACAGCCGATCTACCACCAGGACATTATGACGCGAACCCTCTGAAAGCAATGAAAATACCTGAGATGTGGAAGCTAGGCTACACGGGAAAAGGCTTAAAAGTAGGTGTTATTGACACCGGTGTGGACTATTTGCACCCTGACTTAAAGGATGCCTATAAGGGTGGTTATGACTCCTACGACGATGATGATGACCCATATGAGCAAAAGCCAATCCCAGTTGAAGAAGATCCAGAGGGGAAAGGTTATAAAGGCTCACATCACGGTACTCACGTAGCTGGCACAATTGTGGGGCGAGCTTCCAATAAAACATCTGATGTTCATGTTCGTGGAATTGCCTATGAGGCTGATCTTTATTCATACCGTGTATTAGGACGACATGGCGGAAGCTCGGCTCAAGTAATTGATGGAATTGAACGTGCTGTTAAAGATGGCATGGATGTTATCAATTTGTCGTTAGGCTCTGATTTGGAAAAGAGCCCTGACTCACCTGATGCTATCGCATTAAATAATGCTGTATTGGCTGGGGTTATTCCAGTGGTAGCTAACGGAAATGCTGCTAATAATAATCCAAATCAATATTATTATACAGCCGGATCTCCAGCAGGAGCTAAGTTAGTTATTTCTGTAGGAGCAACTACGCCACCAGTAGAGTTGTATACCAGTACAGCTACTACCTCCTTCGGTAAAAACTATGAATTTAAAGTAGCCAGTTATGAAACAGGTCTAAATGATTTTGCGAAGATAGTGGGCACAGATGCCCTCCCGCTTGTATTTGCTAACCTAGGAATGAATTCTGATTTTGCTAAAGTAGATGTGAAGGGCAAAGTGGTCTTAGTTTCACGCGGTGGAGTAGCTTTTGTGGACAAGATCTCCAGTGCGAAAAAAGCGGGAGCAAAAGCGATTATTATTTATAATGGCAATGATGCAAATGGAGACGGCATTGCAGATCCAGATCCAGTAGGTCGTGACGATTACTTTAATTCCTATCTTGGCGATCAAATGGATGCAATTCCTACCTTTGATATGAAAGGAAAAGAAGGCCGTGAATTGGTGAAGCTAATTCAAGCTGATCCAAGCAAAGCTACCATTACGTTTAGCAGCGAGTATCCTAAGACGGAAGAAAAAGGCGATCTAATGGCTGACTTTAGTTCGCGTGGACCAGCTATGGATGATGAGTACTCAATTAAGCCAGATGTTTCGGCTCCAGGGGTAAGTATCCTGTCAGCTAAGCCAACATGGAAAAAGGATTTCCCAGATGCGAATTACGATCATGCATACCAACGCCTAAACGGTACAAGTATGGCGACACCGCATGTAGCAGGTCTGGTATTGCTTTTAAAACAGGCTCACCCGGATTGGACGCCATTTGATGTAAAGGCGGCTATGGCTAATACTGCTGTTGAAATCAAGGATGGCAATGGTGTTCTATATGATGTGTATTCCCAAGGCTCTGGTCGTGTAGATGGTTTGGCAGCGCTAAAAACACCAGCTCTGCTACAAACAGTTGAAAAGACCAAAATCCTAGATAAAAACATGAATGAAAAGTATGTTACCAACTACGGAACAAATGTTAGCTTTGGTTTAGTTTCCAGAGACATGAAAAAACCGTTAGTTAGAACTCTTCAATTAAAAAATACTTCCGATGAAGAGGTTGAATACGAAGCAGAAGTTATTATGCACGAAAAGGTAACATCTGTACCAGGAAAACCAGCGACAACTACTAATGTGGACAACCTGAAAGTGAAGCTGTCAGAGGATGACTTCACCGTAAAACCTGGAAAGTCCCTACAATTTAATTTGCAGATAGAGGCTAAGAAAAAAGTAAAGGACGGCGTATATGAAGGTGAAGTTCGTCTGAAGAGCCAGGATGGACACCCTGACTTGCATCTGCCGTTTGTTATTCATGTAGGTGATGAAAGAGAAGAAAACAAATTCGGTTTTGATAGCTTTAAGCTCTCCAGCACTCAGGTTAATCCGGATTCACTCACTTTCTCTGCATCTGCCGACTTGCAGGCAAAGGATATTAATCTCATTGAGCTACAGATTTGGGGTCTAAATGACGAGAAGCTAGGTACAATGGCTGTAGAGAAGAAGACAGACAAAAAAGGAAATCTTCAGTTATTGAAACCAGGAAAGCTTTCCTTTAAAAACCTAACTGGGGAATATGTAAGTACAAAAACTGGTAAACTGACTAAGCCGGAAAACGGAAAATATAAAGTAAGAATCTTTGGATATCAGTATGATCCAGAGAATCCAGTTGAAAAAGAGGAAGATATAAAAATTAAATATGAGGCTTGGAGTGCTATTTCCATTCAAGGTCCAGTTGATGAAGAAGACCGTGAAGACATCAGGGAATTAGTTAACGAAGCAGCCGATGATTTCTCTGCAAAGATTGTCAATGTAAGCGAATTGAATAAGCAAGTGTTGAAGCTACCGAATGAAACAGATGAAATTACTTATAAAGTTGTAGAAAGCTCTAACCCTGATTTGATCGACAACGATGGCTTCCTAGTAAAATTGCCAAAGAAAAAACAGAAAAAGCCAGTGTATCTTACCGTTTATGTATCTTCTGTAAAGGTGCCTTCGATTAAAAAGGCAGTCGTTGTAGATGTAGTGCTGCAACCGAATAAAGGTAAGGGAAAAGGAAAAGGTAGACTTCCTGCTCCAAGCGAAGTAGAAGAACAAGTTGAGCAGCAACTTAAGCAGCAAGCTGAACAAACTGAGCAACAAGTGGCCGAACCTACTGTTCAGTAAGACAGTTGCATGTTTAGGAGGAACTAACGCCAAGTAACAAAGGGTCTTACCTGCACATCTCTGCTGCAGGTAAGACCCTTATATTTTATTCGCGTAATATTTTTTCATAAAATAAACAAAAATCTGATAAAATAAGTATATAAATGTACGTAGGCTAATAAAAGTCTGAGTTTTTGTAAGGGCTTTCGTTGTACAGAAATGTACTGATTTGCTATAATTATGAAGAAATTCGAAGACCTACAGCACAATGGAGGGAAATAAGATGGATGCTATTTATGCAAACAATTATGTGATTGTAGCCATCTTTCTGCTTCTTGGTGTTTTGCTTCCAGTTGCCACGGTAAGCATCATTGGGCCTTTATTACGTCCTAATAAACCGAGCGCTGAAAAGCAAACAACATACGAGAGCGGAAATATCCCGATTGGAGACAGTTGGGTTCGTTTTAACGTCAAGTATTATATCTTTGCTCTACTGTTCGTTATTTTTGATGTAGAAACGTTGTTTTTGTATCCGTGGGCAGTAGCTTTTAATGAATTAGGGCTTTTTGCTCTCGTGGAAATGTGTATTTTCATTGTTCTTCTGATTATTGGACTGTTGTACGCATGGAGAAAGAAGGTGCTTGAATGGAATTAGATTTGAAAAGCATCGAACCAGATTTACAGGAAGAATTAAATCGGAATGTTCTGTTTACGAGTTTAGAGACATTAAAAGGATGGGTAAGAAGCAACTCGCTATGGCCGCTTACGTTTGGATTAGCCTGTTGTGGGATTGAAATGATGGGGACAGGCGGTTCTCACTATGACCTAGATCGATTCGGCGTCATTTTTCGCCCTTCTCCTAGACAGTCAGATGTGATGATTGTGGCTGGAACAGTAACCAAAAAAATGGCGCCATTATTAAGACGCTTGTATGATCAGATGCCAGAGCCAAAATGGGTTATTGCCATGGGGTCCTGTGCTACGGCGGGTGGTCCCTATATTAAATCGTATAGTGTAGTAAAGGGTGTTGATCAAATATGCCCTGTCGATGTTTATATTCCAGGTTGCCCGCCAAGTCCAGTTGCGTTGATCTATGGTATTAATAAATTGCAAGAAAAAATCCGCTATGAAGCAAAGACCGGAAAGCGGGTGGATCAGCAATGAGTGAAGAAAAAAGAAAGCCTACACCGGAAGAAAAGGCAGCAGCAGTGGCGGAAGCGAAGGCAAAAGCGGCGGCGGCTGTAAAAGCTAAATTGGCACAGCAAGCAGAAGCGAATGTAGCTGATGAGGAAACAAACGAACCTCCAACACAAACAATGACACAAGATGAGCCTTCCTCTAGTTCTTCCGTACCCGATGAACAATCGATAGCGAAAGCAAAACTCGAAAGAAATATTACGACGGAAGCGAGTGAGGAGCTGGCTGTCCAAGAGAAGGGCTTACAAGCAAGTGAAGAGATGAACGCAGGACTACCTACAGAGGCTGATGCAGATGCCAAGGCTAAAGCAGCAGCGAAAGCAAAGGCAGCGGCGGCAGCAAAGGCGAAGGCGGCCGCGGCAGCAAAAGCAAAGCTCAAAAGTGGCGCTACGACTACAGAAAACCCTGCGCAGTCTATTCAAGAAAAAAATACACAAGCAAGTGAAGAAGTGACCACAGGACTACCAACAGAGGCTGATACAGATGCCAAGGCTAAAGCAGCAGAAAAAGCGAAAGCAGTAGCAGCGGCGAAAGCAAAAGCGGCAGCAGCCGCGGCGGCAAAGGCGAAAACAAGCGAAGAAACTGTAACAGCAGAAGTTCCCCCCTCAAAGAATCAACCCTACCTAGATCGTTTTGTACAAATCATTACAGAGAGATTTGGCAAAGAAAGCATCGAAGAATCCTACGTTAACACTTTATCAAAAGAAGTTCCCACCATGACGATAAAAAATCAGCTTTGGCAAGACATTGCACTCTTTTTAAAGCAGGAGTCAAGCTTACAATTTGATTACCTTTCCAACCTACACGGCGTCGATTATGAAGACCGGATGGAAGTCTACTATCATCTGTATTCGTATGCGCATCAGCAAAGCTTGGCCATTAAGGTGAAAACTACGCGTGAAGCACCATCTGTGGCTTCTGTTGTAGATGTGTGGCGAGGGGCAGATTGGAATGAGCGCGAAACATATGATTTGTTAGGAATCCACTTTATAGGACATCCCAATCTGGTTAGAATCATGATGCCAGATGAGTGGATTGGACATCCGTTGCGTAAAGATTATGAGCCTTTTGATGAGGGGGTATAACCTTGAGTACTCCAATGACGACTAGTATTCGCACAGAAGAAATGATCCTGAATGTTGGACCTCAGCATCCAAGTACCCATGGCGTATTTCGTTTAATTGTAAAGATAGACGGGGAAACCATTAAAGAGGCTATCCCTGTAATGGGCTATTTGCATCGTGGCACAGAAAAGCTAGCTGAGAATCTGACTTACACGCAAATCATTCCCTATACAGATCGACTGGACTATCTCTCGTCTATGACCAATAATTATGTGTTGTGTCATGCCGTTGAAACGATGATGGGACTAGAAATTCCGGAAAAGGCTGAGTATTTACGTGTAATTGTAATGGAGCTAAATCGTGTCGCTAGCCATTTAGTTTGGTGGGGCACCTTTCTTTTGGACATCGGGGCGATGGGACCATTTTTGTATGCGTTCCGTGATCGAGAAACCATTATTAATTTGTTCAATGAGATTTCTGGGGCACGTTTGACGTACAATTATATGAGAATTGGTGGAGTAAAATGGGATGCTCCTCCTGGATGGATTGATAAAGCAAAGACATTTGTTCAATATCTGAAAAAGGAATTAGCTAATTACCACCGTTTGGTGAGCGGGAATGAAATTTTTATTAGTCGATTAACCGGTATTGGTACGTATGATCGTCAAACGGCTCTTGATTATTCTCTGTCTGGTGTCATGCTTCGCTGTACGGGAGAGAACTGGGATATTCGTAAAAATGAGCCATATTCCATTTACGATCGTTTTGAATTTGATGTTCCTGTATCTACAGATGGGGACTGCATGGCTCGCTATCATTTGCGTCTCCAAGAAATTGAGCAATCACTGCGCATTTTAGAGCAAGCTCTAGATCAATTTCCTTCAGAAGGAGAGGTTATTGGTAAAGTTCCTCGGGTGATTCGGCCGCCAGCAGGAGAAGCATACGTACGAATTGAAGCACCACGTGGAGAATTAGGTGTGTATATAGCTAGTCAGGGTAAGGATAAGCCATGGAGAATGAAACTGCGAAGACCATCCTTTGTGAATTTGCAGATTTTACCTTCCTTATTGAAAGGTGTTAATATGTCCAATATGGTGGTCATTTTGGGTAGCATTGATATTGTGGTAGGGGAGGTAGATGCATAAATGACTAGCTGGCTCCAGCAAACCCCATCATTTACCAATGTTTTACTGTTCTCCATGGCCGCAATAGTGTTACTGTTAGTGGTGCTTGCCTTTGTTACATATGCGATCTATTTTGAACGAAAAGTAATTGGCTGGATGCAATTGCGCTATGGTCCTAATCGTGTAGGTCCACTAGGTCTTTTACAAACGGTATCTGATGTTGCCAAATTGCTTATTAAAGAAGATACTCGACCCAAAAATGCAGACCACGCCCTGTTTACACTTGCCCCTATATTGGCGTATGCTCCTGCGTTTGCGGTACTGGCGGTTATGCCATTTACGGATAAGCTACAATTTGCCGACTTAGGGATTGGGGTCTTGTATTACATTGCCTTGTCTGGTATTTCAGTCATGGGTGTCATTACTGCTGGATGGGCTTCTAATAATAAATATTCCTTAATCGGCGGCATGCGTTCCGCAGCGCAAATGATTAGCTATGAGGTGCCGCTGGTTATGTCAGTTGTGGGTGTTGTGTTAATGACTGGCAGCCTTAATCTAAAAGATATCGTCTATGCACAGCAGGACATGTGGAATATTATTCCGCAAATCTTAGGATTTGGTGTATTCTTAATTGCAGCACAGGCGGAATTGAATCGTTCCCCATTTGATTTGCCAGAAGCTGAGTCGGAGCTTGTCGCAGGGTATCATGTAGAGTACTCTGGCTTCCGTTTTGCCATGTTTATGTTATCTGAATACGTGTACATGTTTGGCATGGGGGCATTGATTACCATTCTGTTTTTGGGAGGATGGCTGCCTATTCATCCGAGCTTGAGCTTTATTCCGCCGATTATTTGGTTTATCCTTAAATTTATGTGCTACGTATTTTTGCAGTTCTGGATTAGGGCTACGATGCCGCGATTCCGTGCAGACCAATTAATGGGCTTTGCTTGGAAAGGGCTTCTACCAATCGCTCTATTGAATATCTTGCTTACAGCTGTAGTCATCTCATTTCAAAAAGGTTTTATATAGAGTTTTAGCTAAAAGCTATCTATTTTGATAATGAGGAGGAATTTACGTGCTAGGATTTGCCAAAGGACTAGGATACACGCTCAAAAAGCTGTCTGAGAAGAAGTTAACGACGATGTACCCAGATGTACCCTTCCAGATGCCGCCTCGATTCCGAGGAATCCAGCATTTCTCTCCGGAAAAATGTATCGTGTGCAATCAGTGTGCCAGGGTCTGTCCGACTGAGTGCATTCAGTTAACGGGGAAGCCGCACCCTGATCCCGAGAAAAAAGGCAAAATCATTGATACCTATGATATTAACTTTGAAATCTGTATTTTATGCGATCTATGTACGGAGGTCTGTCCAACAAATGCAATCGTCATGACTAATAATTTTGAGCTGGCAGTGTATAGTCGAGATGAATTGTACAAGGATTTAAAATGGTTGGACGACAACAATACCAATGTGAGGGAGGAAAACTAATTGATAAGCGGGTCGTATGCCGTGTTCTTTATACTGGGCCTTCTGACCATTGGTGGGGCGATTTTTATGATTAACTTTAATCGAGTGGTTCACATGGTGATCTCTATTGGGGTAACGTTTATTAGTATCGCAGGTTTGTTTGTGCTGCTTGGTGCTGAATTCGTTGCTGTTTCCCAAATACTGGTTTACTCAGGGGCTATCTCGATTCTGATGTTATTCGGAATCATGCTGACAAAGCACAATGCGACAGAAGAAGGGAAAAAAAGAAGAGCACGGTTTTGGTTTAGCTTGGCAGGAGTTGTGACGTTGTTTACAACGATTTTTATGGCTATTCAAAACACAAATTGGTCTTCTGTGCCGGCAAGAACCCCCAATCCATCTGTTAGTAACGTCAAGGAAATCGGAATCGAAGTATTTACAAAGTTCGTTATTCCATTTGAATTGCTGTCCGTGCTGTTACTAGTAGCTTTGGTAGGCGCAATCGTGTTGGCTAAGAAAGAGGAGGAGTAACACAGATGGATATTCATATCTCTTCTTATTTGCTTGTTGCCCTCATTTTATTTTGTGTTGGGCTGTTCGGAGCATTGACCAAACGAAATGCCATTATCGTCTTGCTCTCCATTGAGCTTATGCTGAATGCTGTAAATATTAATTTAGTAGCATTCTCGAAATATGGTTTGCATGCGGCTGTTACTGGTCAAATATTCACTTTGTTTACCATGACGGTAGCTGCGGCAGAGGTGGCTGTTGGGATTGCAGTATTGATCGCTCTCTATCGTAATCGTGATACGGTGAACGTTGACGAGATGGATAAATTAAAAGATTAACCAGGAAAAAGGATAGGTGAAAATATGGAAACAAGTATGCAGTACGCTTGGCTCGTACCGCTTTTTCCTCTGATCGCTTTTGCCATCATCCTCTCGTTCGGACGGCAATTAAAAGAGGGAGCGGGGTACATAAGCATTCTATTGACGGCGGCATCTCTGGTGCTGGCTTGTATTACGTTCGTGGCTCGTTTTCAGGAAGGGGCACAGGATTACGTACTCAGCATTAAATGGCTCCAAGTAGGGGATTATGTCATTCCTGTAGGCTTTGAAGTCAATCAATTAAACGCCATGATGCTGGTGATCGTTTCCGTTGTGAGCTTGTTAGTACAGATTTATTCGCGTGGATATATGCAGGGAGATCAGCGTTTTCCTGTTTTTTATCAATATTTAGCGCTATTTACCTTCTCCATGCTTGGTTTGGTGATCTCACCAAATCTTCTACAACTCTACATCTTTTGGGAGTTGGTGGGTGTTTGTTCTTTCCTTTTGGTAGGGTATTACTACTTTAAACCAGAGGCTAAGGCGGCGGCCAAAAAAGCTTTTATCGTCACTCGAATAGGTGATGTTGGATTATTCATTGCCATTTGCCTGCTGTTTTGGCAAACAGGACGCTTTGAATTTGATAATATTTTTACGGCTATTCAGGGCGGGAAAGTAGAACCGTTTATCATTACCTTAGCTGCTATTCTCATTTTTGTCGGGGCGGCAGGAAAATCAGGTCAATTCCCGCTTCATACATGGTTGCCTGATGCGATGGAAGGCCCAACCCCTGTGTCTGCTTTAATTCATGCGGCTACAATGGTAGCGGCTGGGGTATATCTGGTTGCGACAACATTTCCACTATTTATTGAGTCGCCAATCGCCTTAGACGTAGTGGCATATGTTGGTGGATTTACGGCCATTTTTGCCGCCTCTATTGGACTCACGCAACGTGATATGAAACGTGTTCTTGCCTACTCTACAGTTAGTCAGCTTGGTTTTATGATGATGGCCTTGGGAGTAGCGGGGGCGGCGGGTTATGTGGCAGGAACCTTTCATCTGATGACGCATGCTTTTTTTAAAGCATTATTATTCCTTGCCGCGGGTAGCGTGATACATGCGGTACACACTCAGGATGTATTTAAAATGGGTGGGTTATCGAAACGTATGCCGGTTACATCCGTTGTTTTTTTGATTGGTTGTCTTGCTATAGCTGGTATCCCTCCCTTCTCTGGCTTCTGGTCGAAGGAAGAGATTTTTGGAGCGGTGTATGCAGCCGGGCGATATGACTTATTAATCATTGCGATTGTCGCTGCATTCTTTACCGCTTTTTATATGTTCCGTTTGTATTTTCTTACGTTTAGAGGAGCGCCTGCTTCTGAAGGGGCTAAAAAAGCATATGAATCACCAAGTGTCATGACGATTCCGATGCTCCTGCTAGCTTTGCTCGCAATTGGTGCCGGGTTTATTAATCTACCGAATGCCCCTATGCTAGGGGAATGGATGATGAGTGGCTCTGTCGGTCAGTTCATTATCGATAAATTTGGAGAGGAAGCTGGGCATAGTGCATTATGGTTGCAGATTGTAGCTGTAATCATTTCGTTGTTTGGAATAGGACTCGCTTATCTGATGTATGGCAAAAAAAATCTGCCAACCGATATGATATCCGAACAACTGCCATGGCTTTATCAGCTTTCGTACCGTAAATTTTACATGGATGAGCTCTATACATTTGTATTTATTCGTCCGCTAAAAGGCATTGGTCTTGCTTTTAACTGGCTGGATCACTACATCATTGGTGGTCTGGTTAGAAGCATTGGCGGATTGACCAACATGGTTGGAAGGTTACTAAGTCGCTTACAGTCTGGTCAGATGCAGACCTATGGCTTTGTAGTCTTGCTGGGGCTCGTTGTTCTAATGGTCAGTCTTACGGCGCTAGGAGGTGTTCCTTTTGTTAAATAGCTATCTGTTATCACTCCTGACGTTTTCGCCTATTCTGGCTCTCCTGATCTTATTGTTCGTTCCGAAGCAGCAGGTTAGCATTGTTAAACAAATTGGAGTCCTAGGAACGTTGGTGCCGTTGATTCTGGCATTTATGATGTTTGGTGCCTTTGACTATCAACAGAGAGGCAATCAATTTGAGGAACATGCGACATGGATTCAAATACCTGCGTCCATCACGGCCGATCAAGAGTTATACAATTTGCATATTGATTATGAAATGGGTGTAGATGGAATTTCCATGCCTTTGATCCTGATGACAGCTATTATTGGAACACTAGCGGCTGTAGCCTCGTGGGGGGTAAAAAAGAGGGCGAAAGAGTATTTTGTGTTCTTTCATCTATTATTGATCGGGATGTTTGGGGTTTTTGCTGCTCAGAATTTGCTCTTGTTCTTCTTGTTCTTTGAGATAACTCTGGTAGCTATGTATTTCCTCATTGGAATTTGGGGTTATACAGATCGAGAAAAAGCGGCAAACCGTTTTCTTCTATATAACGGGGTTGGCTCAGCTCTCATGTTGGTCGGATTTATCACGTTGTTTTTTGTGAGTGCAATTGTGACACAAGAACCAACTATGAGCATTCCCGTCCTGACAGAAGCACTAACCTCTCCGAACAATGCGTTTATTGAACATGTTCCAGAGACGTTCCGTTGGGGATTGTTCCTGGTGCTATTTATCGCTTTTGGAATTAAGCTTCCGATTTTTCCTTTTCATACGTGGATGCTAAGAGTGCATGTTCAGGCTCCACCGGCTATCGTCATGATTCACTCCGGTATCCTCTTAAAAATGGGCGCATATGGGCTGTTACGCATGGGGATTGGATTTTTCCCCGAAACAGTTCAATATTTTGCGACAGGAATGGCAATTCTGGGGTTAGTTAATATTTTGTACGGGGCAGCGCTTGCCTTTGTCCAAAAGGATCTGAAAATGGTGCTAGCCTACTCCAGTATTAGTCACATGGGTATTATCTTATTAGGATTTGCTTCTATGAATCAGTTTGGTTTTCAAGGAGCTTTATTCCAAGTGATATCACATGGCTTTATTTCAGCGCTCATGTTCTTTTTAGTGGGAATCATTTGGGACCGCACGGGTACTTCTCAGCTGGATCAGCTAGGGGGATTAGCTAAATCAATGCCTTTCGTAAGTGGAGTTTTCCTAGCGGCTGGGATGGCTTCCTTAGGATTGCCTGGGATGTCGGGCTTTATCAGTGAGTTTTTTGCTTTCCTAGGTCTATTTGCGAGTCAGCCTGTTTTAGCGGCGATTGGTTCCTTAGGTATTATCTTTACCGCAGTCTATGTGCTGCGTGCCGTGCTGGCGATAACCTATGGACCGACAAAAGAAAAGCATCTGGATTTGGCCGATGCACAGCCGATGGAGGTAATCCCGATTGTTGTATTGCTTGGTTTTATCATCCTGATCGGTGTTTATCCAGCGATGTTAAGCAATCCCTTGCAAGAAACGCTTAAAACCATTGTCATCCATGTGACGGGAATAGGAGGGTAAACGATGGACGTAAAAGATATTTTTTCCTATAACTGGAGCTATCTCCTGCCCGAGTTTACGATTCTTGGTTTTGCCACTGTCCTGTCCATAGTTGACTTGATTGCAGGTAAGCGTCTGAATCGAACGATCATGGGTTGGCTATCACTATTAGGCGTGCTTATAGCTGGGTATTTTATTGTATCTAATGTGACCTCGCTCAAAGAACCTGTCATATATATGGCAGATATGATGCGTGTTGATCATTTTGGTAGTGCATTTAAACTGATATTGTTAGCTGGGGTCGCGTTTGCTTTACTAATGTCGATCAGCTATATAAAGAAAACAGATGAGGTTGTCCATTCTGGAGAGTTCTACTATTTGATGCTAATGGGGCTAGTTGGGTGTATGGTGATGGCCTCTTCGGCTGATTTAATCACGTTATTCGTAGGGCTAGAGCTACTCTCTTTGGCATCGTATATCATGGTCGGTATGCGGAAAAAACGGACCGACAGCAACGAAGCTGCCTTTAAATACGTGGTAGCAGGGGGGATTGCTACAGCTGTTACGCTGTTTGGAATGTCCTATCTATACGGATTTAGCGGTACAACCAATCTGTACGAAATGACCCAACGTTTGTCAGAAGCCTACCAAAGTGGATTCGGTTCAATGATTTTGATCGGTTTTGTCTTTCTCGTGGCAGGTTTGACGTATAAAATCTCAGCGGTACCTAATCATATGTGGGCACCTGATGTGTATCAGGGAGCCGCTACGCCAGTTACTGCTTTTTTAGCGGTCGTTTCCAAGGGGGCTGGTTTTGCGCTCCTCATTCGCGTGATGATTTTAAGCTTTGCGGGGCTATTTAATCAAGAAACCAATCAAAGCGTCTTTGGTGGGATGCTATGGCTTCTATCTATCGTAGCCGGCTTGTCTATGATTGTCGGAAATACGCTGGCGCTACGACAAAAAAATGTGAAGCGTCTCATGGCTTACTCTGGGATAGCCCAAGCAGGTTACCTGTTAGTGCCACTGGTTATTTTGCATCAGACCTTCTTTTTTGAACAAATCATTTTCTATCTAGTTGCCTACCTGATGATGGCTTTTGGTGCTTTTGCACTGATTATGGTGGTGACAGAGGATAGAAAAACACAGGATATTAAAGCTTTTGCCGGTTTATACCATCGTTCTCCGTTGGCGGCAGTGGCTATGACACTATTCTTGCTTTCATTAGCAGGCATTCCTATTTCCGCTGGCTTCTTTGGGAAGTTTTATATTTTCCTAAGCGCAATTGGCAGCGGTAGCTTCTGGCTGGCAGGAATCATGCTTGCGACGAGTGTCGTTTCTTATTATTACTACTTTGGAATCATTCGACAGATGTATATGAGAGCTGGAGAGACAGAGGAGACATTACGATTGCCAATAGGAGTAACAATCATTGTAGTGCTGGCGGCGCTTGGAACCTTTGTCTTCGGACTTGTGCCAGAGGTTCTCATCCAGTACATCCATACTCACTTTAATCCAATGTTTAATTGGGGAGATATGCTGTAAGCAAGAATGTCAGGGAATAGAGAAAACACAGAGGATGGCTATCGGCTGTCCTCTTTTTATTAGAAAAAAGCGTATGTTTGTTCTGTCCTACTAATGGATCAGAGGCTGAGAAATCGTTAATTTTTTTACTACCTATAAAGTTTCTAACATCTCTATGATATCTAGCGCCTTTTCCTTTCAATGCCAACAGGTCTATGGTAAAGTAGTAAAAGAATTCACGCAGGGAAACATTACAAAAATGGAAAATGAGTTTATAGAAAGAAGTGAGAGTTTTGTTGCTCGGTTCAAATGGACTTTACTCCTTGATGATGATTCTTATTTCTGTCATCTGTATAGGTATTAGCTGGTGGGCTATACAAGCTTTTCGCTTTGATCTATTTGTAAAACGTGCAGATAGTGCCCAAACCAAGCTGTTACAAATCTTGCTTTCCATTGTTATCGGACATGGAGTAGCACGTTTTTTCATGGACTATTTAGGTTATTCTCTGTTACTGAATCAATTGTTTCAGTAGATTGGTATAACCCTCCAATTTTACGTACACAATGACTATTAAGATATAGAAAAAGTGTACGGGGAGAGGGAAAGAATGAAAAAGCATATAACTATGGTCTATGTTGTCTTGTTGTGTATTGGGCTGTTTGTTGCAAGTGGCTTTTCCTATTGGACACAAGTAACCAAAGCATCTGTGGCAGCGCAGTTAATAGAAGCTGCCGAAGCCACTGAGGCTACCATAACCGACATTGAGCATCGGACCAGTATACAGCTTGCAACTCTTAGCACGGCTACAGAGTTTCTTTCTCTCGGTCATGAATGGAGCGGTATTCTGGGGATACCTTCTGCACAAGCAGTAACCGCAGAGGGAAAACAGCTCATCTATCAAACCGAAGGAAAAGTGGGTCAAACCAAGCTTCATATTCGCTTGATAGGATTACCTGAGCCCCATAACATCAGCGTATATTTGGTGATCTCGTTGGAAGGGAAGCGGATTCATGCGCAAGATATGGAGAGAGCGTATGAAAAAGTTGTGGCTGAGACCAAAAGAAGGGGTCTGATTCCGCAATTTAGCACTTGTATTCGCGGAATATACAATGATACACTGAGTGATGGTTGGCAGGAGGCTAGGATTAATAAGGTTTTTGCCCTCCTCCAAGCACAAGAAGTTGAGCGATTACAGGATGAATCTGTGACTAGTATTTCGGGCTTTACCGCGCAATGGAAGCCGTATATAATAACCAACGATCAGAAAATGAATGTGCAAGTAGCGACACATGTAGATTCGTTGAACCAATTGACTAGGATCACCTTAGGGACACCTATCATCACAGCGGAATACTAAGCACGCGGAGGGGTATAACATTGGAAAAAATTATTGTCCGCGGTGGTAAGGCATTAGCAGGAAACGTAAAGGTTTCTGGTGCGAAGAATGCGGTTCTACCGATTATTGCTGCATCTATTTTGGCAGAAGAAGGAATATCTATCATTCATGACGTTCCTGGATTGGATGATGTCCATACAATTTGTGAATTGCTTAAAACCCTGCAAATTGACATTACATATCAAAATGAAATGTTAACCATTAATGCGACTGATTTAAAGGGTGTAGAAGCGCCTTATGAATTGGTACGCAAAATGAGAGCATCATTCCTTGTGATGGGACCTTTGCTTGCGCGTAAAGGAAAAGCTCGTATTGCGTTGCCTGGTGGATGTGCGATTGGTACGCGTCCAATTGATCAGCACCTTAAAGGTTTTGAAGCGATGGGTGCTAAAATTGAGATTGGCCAAGGATTTATTGAAGCGAATGTTAATGGTCGCCTGCAAGGAGCAAAAATCTATCTGGATGTTGCAAGTGTAGGGGCTACTGAAAATATTATGATGGCTGCATGTCTAGCTGAAGGAACAACAATTATTGAAAATGCAGCAGAAGAGCCAGAGATTGTTGATTTGGCTAACTTCTTAAATGGCATGGGCGCTAAAATTCGTGGAGCTGGTACAGGTTCCATTCGAATTGAAGGCGTAGAGAGCATGAAGGGCTGCACACATTGTGTGATCCCTGACCGCATTGAAGCCGGAACCTTCATGGTGGCAGCAGCTATTACAGGTGGAGATGTGTTTATTGAAGGAATTATTTCCGATCATGTCAAATCTGTAACTGCTAAGCTTCGTGAAATGGGTGTTACTGTTGATGAACAAGAAAATGGCATTCGTGTTACTCGCAAGGGTTCATTGAAAGCAGTAGACTTGAAAACATTACCGCATCCAGGGTTTCCAACTGATATGCAGTCGCAAATGATGGCGTTACAGCTTGCTTCGGAAGGGACAAGCATTATTACGGAAACTGTATTTGAAAATCGTTTCATGCATGTCGAGGAATTTAGACGCATGAGCGCTAATATCAAGATTGAAGGTCGCAGTGCTATTGTCGAAGGGAATGTGCCACTCACTGGTGCTAAAGTGAGTGCTACTGACCTGCGTGCCGGTGCTGCACTGATTTTGGCTGGACTGATCGCTGAAGGTGAGACAGAAGTAGGCGGCTTGCATCACCTTGACCGAGGTTATGTGAACTTCACTGAAAAATTGCAAATGCTAGGTGCAAATGTAAAGCGTGTGAAGGTAGAAGAGCAAGTAGCTCCAAGCTCTGAAAAAGTAACAGCGAAAGCCTTGAAAGTAAATCTATCTCCTAATTTTGCGTAACGTATAAATTAGGCTGGATAGGTCTGGGAATCCCTTGCCTTTTGGTGAGGGATTTTCTACATTTGTACTGGGATGAGTTCGAAACCCGTGGTAAGATGATGGATAAGCAAAAAAAACTGATAACAAAATCAGCATGTAATGGATGGGAGAAGAAGATCATGGAGACTGTGAAAAGCAAAAAACTGCTAATGCTCCTGGAAGAAAATTGCCGACTGAGCAATAAACAACTTGCGCTCTTGTTGGATAGTACAGAAGAAGAGATTGAAGCAGAGATTAAGCGTCTGCAATCTGAGAAGATTATTGTGAAATATCCAGCACTGATCAACTGGGATCGTGTTGAGGATAATCATAATGTAACAGCCATGATTGATGTGAAAGTAACACCGATTCGTGAGGTTGGTTTTGAAAAGGTAGCAGAGCGCATCTCGCGTTTTCCTGAAGTAAAGGCCGTATACCTGATGTCAGGAGCTGGCTATGATATTTCAGTAGTATTAGAAGGCAAAACAATGCATGAGGTTGCTAACTTTGTTACGAAGAAATTAGCTGTTTTAGATAACGTTGTTTCTACAGCGACTCACTTTATTTTGAAGCGCTACAAGCACGATGGTACTATTTTAGAAGATAATGATGACGATCGCAGGATGGTGGTAACGCCATGAGTCAGGTGACTAATAAAAGCCGTTTGTCAGCCATCGTAGGAGAACTTAAACCTTCTGGCATTCGCCGCTTTTTTGATTTGGCAGCTTCTATGGAAGGTGTCATTTCTCTAGGGGTAGGAGAGCCTGACTTCGTGACGCCTTGGCGTATTCGTGAGGCATCTATCTCTTCTTTGGAATGCGGCTATACGGCTTATACCTCCAATGCAGGACTCATGGATTTGCGAAAAGAGATTCAGCGCTACACAGAGGAGCTAATCGGTGTTTCCTACGACCCTACCAAAGAAATTATGGTGACAGTAGGAGCGAGTGAAGCGATTGATATTGCGCTGCGAGCGATTATTAATCCAGGTGACGAGGTGCTAATTGTTGAGCCATGCTATGTTTCCTACGAGCCTGTCATTCGTTTGGCTGGTGGAGTGCCTGTCTTTTTACACACGTATGCAGAAAACCAATTTAAACTGACACCACAGGAACTAGAAGCCAAAATTACGGAGAAAACTCGCGCGATTATTTTTTGTTATCCGAACAATCCGACTGGCAGCATTATGAGCTTGGAGGAATGGAAGGAATTAGAGCCGATCTTAACCAAGCATGATTTACTCGTCCTCTCTGATGAAATTTATGCTGAGCTAACCTTTGACCAAAAGCATGAGAGTATTGTGAGCTTACCAGGGATGAAGGAGCGTACGATTCTGATTTCTGGATTCTCTAAATCTTTTGCTATGACAGGCTGGCGTCTAGGTTATGTATGTGCTCCGGAAGATTTATTGCAGGGTATGTTAAAAATCCATCAATATACGATGCTTTGTGCCCCGATTACTGGACAGATGGGAGCCCTAGAAGCCTTGCGTGGAGGGCGTGACGATGTAGATCGTATGGTAGAGAGCTATGGCCAACGCCGTAACTTTGTTGTCAAAAGCTTCTCTGAAATGGGACTTTCATGCCATAGACCAGCGGGAGCCTTCTATGCTTTCCCATCTATCGCTTCTACTGGATTAGCATCCGCTGAATTCGCAGAGCGTTTGCTAATGGAAGAAAAGGTAGCGGTTGTTCCAGGCGATGTATTTGGTACTAGTGGAGAGGGATATATTCGTTGCTCATACGCCACATCCTTTGAACAATTGGAGAGGGCGCTAGAGCGTATGGGTCGCTTCGTAGAACGTCTCTCTTAACTTGCTTTTTCTAATCTTGTAAATCGTTCTATCCTCTTGCCTTCATTCATAGACTAGTACAGCAGCAGGTTGTCTAGTTGAAAAGGCAGGGGGATTTTTTATGAGGCGTTACCTTCTTTTTCTCATCTTCGCTCTACCGATTCTCCTTGTTTTTGTACCGGCGGCTCTAGTCATGTATCACACGCCCGATCCAGCAGTATCCCCTGTTGTGATGGTGGAACAGCAGGGTGAATCCTATTCGGAGAACCAGCCTCAGATAAATGTCTTTCGTAGCAAATCAAATAAGATTGAAAAAATGCCGCTAGAGACGTATATCGAGGGTGTGGTTGCGGCGGAAATGCCAGCCGAATTTGAGCTAGAGGCACTGAAAGCCCAAGCAATGGCAGCTCGAACCTATATTGTCCGGCGATTGGCGGATGGTGATTTTAAAGACGTACCTAAGGGGGCGCATGTTCTTGATACAGTGAGGCACCAAGCCTTCTTAGGAGAAGCAGAGCGAAAGAAAATGTGGGGAAAGCAGTATGAGTGGAAGCAAAATCGGATTCATCAAGCTGTTAAAGGTACTATTGGCAAAGTACTAACCTATGAAGGTAAGCCAATTGAAGCTACCTTTTTTTCAACCAGTAATGGATTTACCGAGAATGCAGAGGATTACTGGTCATCCCGCATTCCCTATTTGCAGAGTGTAGCTAGTCCTTGGGATATTGATTCTCCTAGGTATGAACAAAGCGTTCAGATTCCAATTGAACAATTTCAACAAAGGCTAGGTGTAATGATTGTAGCGACTGCTTCTGATGGCCATTGGTATTCCATTGAGGAGCGAACAGCCGGTAACCGGATTGGACGTATTAAAGTAGGGGAAAAGGAGTTTAGCGGAAAGGAAATAAGAGAAAAACTGCGTTTATCCTCTAGTTCATTTTCTATGAAAATCAAACAAGGAAATGTAGTGATCACCACAAAAGGCTACGGTCATGGAGTAGGCATGAGTCAATGGGGAGCCAATGGAATGGCGAAAGCAGGTAAATCAGCAGAGCAGATCGTGAAATACTACTATAAAGGAATTACCCTGCAAGATTATCAGAAGGTTATGAAAGTATAAGGTGTGAGAAAATTTTTTTAGTTTTCCCTTGTTTCTCAGGTTTATACGTCAAAAAACTGGCGATACTGAGGGATGAGGTGATCAAAATGGAAGATAAAAGAAATCAAAAACAACCTGTTTCTATGAAAAAGTCAACATGGAGAAGTATCCTAGGCAAAAAATGGGCATTCCCAGCTATCTACATCGGTACAGCAGCAATTATCCTAGCATTCGTGATGTGGTATCAAGGAAGCTTACTAAATCAAGCAACCAAGACTCCACAACAAATTGACAAGGTGACGGTAGTCAATGGTGAAAACAAACCAGCTACTGTTCATGAGAACGAGGAAGCTGTTGCGGTCAACAACACGACACCGACACTTGCGTGGCCGGTAGCAAAAGAAGTCATGTATGAGATTGGCATGGGTTTCTTCAATGAAGAAGCGAATGCTGATGAACAATCTAAGTCATTAGTCAAATTTAACGATTCTTTCGTACCGCATACAGGGATTGATTTAATCTCTACGAACGGTAAAGGATTTGATGTAGCAGCTGCTGGTGACGGGAAAGTTATGAAAGTTTACAATGATCAATTGGTAGGAAATTTAGTGGAAATCGAGCATGCCAATAAGCTGGTAAGTGTATATCAGAGCTTGGAGAAAGTTACCGTGAAGGAAAATGATGAAGTTAAGCAAGGGCAGGTCATCGGTACAGCAGGGCGTAATGTATTTGAGAAGGATGCAAAAGCACATCTCCACTTTGAAGTTCGCATGGATGGAATTTCCATTGATCCGCACAAGTTTTTAAAAGAAGCACAACCGCAATAAACGGAAAATGTTTCAGTACACCTGTCGCATAGCCTTAGGAAAAAAAGGGTTGGGAGAAATCTCAGCTCTTTTTTTATGGCAGGTCTGTTGTTGTGTAAAAGCAGCCAAACCCTAGATGTGGTGCGGATAATTGCCTAGCTAGTGTACAACCCCTCAAAAAAAGATGGGTACTTGTTGGCTTGTCACATGAGGATATGTAGAATATGTGTCCCCCTCAACCCATATATTGTATCAGACAATTTGATGCTGGGAGGCGAGGGGCGTGCACGATTACATCAAAGAGCGAACCATTAAAATAGGTAGATATATTGTGGAAACGCGCAATACGGTTCGCATGATCGCCAAGGAGTTTGGAGTGTCCAAAAGTACGGTCCACAAGGATTTGACGGAAAGGCTGCCAGAGATCAATCCCGAACTGGCTAACCAAGTAAAAGAGATTTTAGAATATCATAAAGCAATTCGTCATTTACGTGGTGGAGAGGCTACCAAAATCAAGTATAAGCGCAAGAATAAAAAGGCTCGCAGAGAGCAGGAAGAGAGTGTGTAAGAAATATTTTATCTAATGAAGGTTTTCCTTGTACATTTCCAAAATAATTCCTATAGTATTAGGTAGCAAGGTTAGTAAGTACAGGGAGGCCCTTTCATGTTGAGTAAAGATATTGGAATCGACTTAGGAACTGCCAATGTGTTAATTTATGTTAAAGGCAGAGGCATTGTTTTAGATGAACCGTCCGTAGTAGCAATAGATGATCATACCAAAAAGGTTTTGGCTGTCGGGAACGAAGCACATCGTATGGTCGGCCGTACACCAGGAAACATTATTGCGATTCGTCCTTTGCGTGATGGGGTTATAGCTGATTTCGAGATTACAGAAGCAATGTTAAAACACTTTATGGCTAAAATCGGAGCAAAAAGCTTTTTCGCGCGTCCTCGTATTCTTATCTGCTGCCCAACCAATATTACATCTGTTGAGCAAAAAGCAATCCGTGAGGCTGCTGAGCGAAGTGGAGGGGCACGTGAAGTGTTCATTGAAGAAGAACCAAAGGTGGCAGCTATCGGAGCTGGAATGGATATTTACCAACCATCTGGTAATATGGTAGTTGATATAGGCGGTGGAACCACGGATGTAGCGGTTCTATCCATGGGAGATATCGTCACCGCCTCATCGATCAAAGTAGCTGGTGATAAATTTGACCTAGCCATTATGAGGTACATAAAGAGTAAATATAAAATGTTAATCGGAGAACGGACGGCTGAAGACATCAAAGTACAGATCGGAACTGTCTATGGTTCACGCCAGGATGAAATGGACATCCGCGGACGTGATATGGTAAGTGGCTTGCCGCAAACCATCACGATTCGTTCGCAGGAGGTACAGACTTCCCTGGCTGAATCAGTGAGTCAGATCGTACAAGCTTCAAAAAATGTTTTAGAACGAACACCTCCAGAGCTTTCTGCCGATATTATTGATAAGGGAGTTTTCTTGACCGGCGGAGGAGCACTCCTGCACGGTTTAGATCAAATGCTGATGGACGAGCTGAAGGTACCTGTATTGGTTGCAGAAGAACCTATGAACTGCGTAGCCAAAGGAACAGGCTTGATGCTTGATTATCTGGATAAACTTCCTAGTCGTAAAAAGTTTTTTGGATAAGGAGGAGTTCTCTTGATTAGAGGGCTATACACGGCCGGCTCCGGCATGGTGGCATTGCAGAACCGTCAAGAGGCGTTGGCTAACAATTTGGCCAACATAAATACACCAGGATACAAACAGAATGAGGGCGTGCTACGCTCGTTTCCTGAAGAGCTATTGATGCGTATGAATGATGAAGAAGGTCCCGAGGTAAAGGGCTACCCGAAGATTGACAGGCATTCGGTACAAATCGGCAGACTGCATCAAGGTGTCTATATGTCTGAATCGATTTCTAACTTTATTCAAGGGGATATTGCTGAGAGTAATAATCCGTATGATGTTGCTTTGACGGATAACCTGCCAATCCCGGAAAATGCCCCCCTCTTTAATCGGAAACCAGTTCAGCCTAAGCTATTTGTTAGTGTAGCTAAATTGGAAAACGCAAACGGGACGGCAACAGCGGAACAAATTCGCTATGGACGCAATGGGAATTGGAATGTAAATACCCAAGGATATCTGGTGAATTCTGATGGCTACTATCTGTTAGGCAATGATAATCGTCCTATTCAGATTAGCGATGACACGGGTCTATTAGATGGAAAAATAACGATTGATGCTGATGGACTCATTCACCTGTCAGACGGTACGACACGTCAATTAGGACTTGTAAAAGCAAATAATCCTTTTCAAATGGTGCGCGAGGGAAACAATGTATTTCGTCCGCAAAATCCTGAGGATGTACAAGCTCTTGAAGGCACTGACACTGGGCGCTATGCTATCCGACAAGGATGGATTGAGCGTGCCAATGTTGATCCAACCCGTACAATGACTGACATGATGACGGTAATGAGATCGTATGAAGCAAATCAGCGCGTAATTACCACATTGGACGGTACGATGGATAAAGCCGTAAATGAAGTTGGACGTGTAACCTAATAGAAAAGGGGAGCCTGCATGCAATCATTAAATATTTCTACATCTGCCCTGCGTGCTGTCCAACAGGTGCTTGACGTTACATCAAATAACATTGCTAATGTGAACACTGTAGGTTTTAAGGGGAGCAGCGCAGATTTTTCCGAGTTGTTGTCAGACACTATGGACAAACAACCAGTTACGGATCAAGTCAATCGTAATACACCAGCGGGCATCTCTATTGGAAGCGGTGTGAAGCTGGGCATGACCCGCACCAGTCTAAAGCAAGGTGGAGTGCTTACGACAGAAGCTCCCACTGACCTTATGATTGAAGGCGACGGCATGTTTATAGTCCGCAAGCAAATGATGGATGAAAACGGACAAGTCATTTTCCGCAATGGACGCCCTGCAGAAGAGTATTATGCAACACGTAATGGTAATTTCCATTTGCAAAAGAATGCAAATGAGCGGTATAATCTGCTAACGGCTACTGGTGAAGTGCTTGTCGACGCTTCAGGTATTGAAATTGACATCGATGACCCGCAAGGCGGGCAAATTACTGTCAACGATCACGGTGAAATTCTTGTTAATGGAAAGTCAGCATCTGTCAGTACAATTCCTTTATTTAAGATTAAAAACCAAGATCGATATGAGCGAGTAGGTCAAAATAATCTACGTATTACGAATAACGCCGCTGATTTGGCAGGTATGACCAGAATTGATTATGCTAGTGGTGAAGGTCAACTGCGCCAAGGCATGCTGGAAACTTCAAACGTAGAGCTGAATCACGAAATGACTCAGCTTATGCTAGCTCAACGTGCCTACCAATTTAATGCACGTGCGCTATCAATTAGCGATCAGATGATGAGTACAGCAAATATGCTACGTAGCCGATAGGAAATTAGTAAGGAGGACCCCAAGCAGTGAACCAGGTGAGAGGACGTAACACACAACGTGAAGAGTTGGATGCAAAAGAGGTAAAGTCGAAAAAAGGTAGGAGCTTCCCAAGAGTGCTTGTAAAAGTAACCATGGTGCCTATCCTGTTATTTATCTCTCTTGCGATAGGCCTTGCTATCGGGTTTTCTGTCGTGGGAAAGATGCCTCTATCCCAAGCATTCCAGTTTGAGACGTACAAGCATATTTACGATTTGATGTTTTCAAATTAATAAAGTACAAGCATGATCAGATAGAAGTCCTTTTCTGTAGGGGAAGAGGGCTTCTTTTTTCATGATGAGGGTGCAAAATGGAATAGATTTGATTCCTTCCTTACTCCTAGTTGCTGTTTGTTCGCTGAAAAGGGTATAATGAGAAGTGCTTGTGTGAACATAAGATGAACGATTTTCTCTGGAAAATACTCTTCTCGCTCTTGTTACAGAGCCGGAATAAACGGAGGTATGCTCGGTGAATGTTCCTAATGCGTTAACTCTTTTACGCATCGCATTGGTCCCGATCTACCTAATTGTGTTCTTTTCCGACCATATTATCTGGGCCTATTTCATTCTTATCTTCGCAGGCCTTACGGATGTGGTGGATGGATATATAGCACGTACTTATAAAATGACTACTGCAACAGGTGAAATGCTCGATCCACTAGCCGATAAATTGATGATGTTAGCCGTTATCTTTTCGTTCTTGCTATCTGGTCGTATCAGCATTTGGGCTGCATCCGTATTCTTTTTACGAGATTTAGCAATGATTATTCTTTCTGCCTTTTTTCATTTTCGTGGAAAGAAGCTCGTATCGGCTAATATTTATGGGAAGGTAACCACCGTGTTATTTTATATCGTGTTTACTTCCATCATGTTTCAATACACATATGGTGAATTATTTTTATGGATCGTTATTTTGTTCTCCATTTTGACCAGTGCCATTTATTTAATGAAGGTATTATTGTTAAACAAGGATATAGGAGAAAAGAGCACTCCGTAACCGAAGTGCCCCTTTATAGGAAACCCTCGTCCTGATTGGGACAAGACAAGGGAGTACTTATATTGTAAGTAGATCAAACAACTCACATACATAGCATAGCTAGTGAAAATATGGAAGTGGAGGAAAGACGCGTGGAATATCCAACAATCTTAGATGCTGTACAAATTCAGGAGATCATCCCTCATCGCTATCCATTTCTTTTAGTGGATCGAATTGTAGAGGTAGAATACGGGAAACGCTCTGTCGGATTGAAAAATGTAACGATGAATGAACCATTTTTTCAAGGGCATTTTCCCGGTTATCCTGTTATGCCAGGCGTATTAATTGTGGAAGCACTTGCTCAAGTCGGTGCAGTAGCAATTTTGGGTAAAGAAGAGAATAAAGGGAAATTAGCTTTTTTTGCAGGTATTGACAATTTCCGTTTTAAAGAACAAGTAAAGCCAGGTGACACATTGCTGTTAGAAGTAGTAATGACAAGGGTTCGCGGTGCTGTTGGAAAAGGAAATGCAGTGGCGCGAGTTGGCGAAAAAGTAGTGGCAGAAGGCGAAATTATGTTTGCCATCGCCAATAAATAAGCAAATTAGACAAAGAAGAACATGGGCACATTCTGGAATTGATCTTGAATGTGCCTTTCTTTTAGAGTAAAATTGGCTACGTGCAACCTGTCTCTTTAAGGCCTACATAATAGAATTAGTGGGGGCATATATTATGAAAGTCGCGCGAATCCTGGGGGTTCCGTTTTCTACTAAAGGTTTGCAGGATACGGTGCAGCATTTGACCGATCTTGTCAGACTTGGGGAGCGTACACACGTCGTTACCGCCAATCCAGAAATCGTGATGCTATCTCAAGGAAACAAAAACATGGCACGCTTGATGGAACAAGCCTATGTAGTGCCAGATGGCATTGGAATTATTTATGCAGCTCGGTGGTTAAACGCCCCGATACGCGAACGTGTTACAGGTGTTGAATTATTAGAGCATCTCATGATACAAGCCAATGAAAATCATTGGGGAATTTATTTATTAGGGGCTTCGCCGGATGTAAACGAGAAAGCGGCTGAAGTTCTACAGGAACGTTTTCCACAAGCAAACATTGTTGGTCGACAACATGGATATTTTAAGCCTGAGGAAGAGGCCAGAATTGTCGCGGATATACAAGAAAAAAAACCAAATTTACTATTTGTAGCCATGGGTGCACCAAAACAAGATGAATGGATAGCAAAATACTGGGATGCACTTCCTGTTTCACTTGCTATGGGAGTTGGAGGATGCTTAGACGTCATTTCTGGTAAAGTAAAACGTGCCCCACAAATGTGGCAGCAATTACATTTGGAATGGCTATATCGCTTACTAAAAGATCCATCGAGATGGAGAAGACAACTGGCAATACCACACTTTGTCGCCACAGTGCTGTGGAGCCGTTTGAAGAAACGTTCCGAGTCTCAGTAGAGAGGGGAAACATCATGTCTGGTTATGTCTTCGGACTGTTGACTGCAATGGTTGTGGCTTTTATCGCTACACCATATGTAAAAAAACTAGCAATAAAAATTGGAGCAGTTGATGCTCCCAACGATAGAAAAGTACACACCAAAATTATGCCGCGCATGGGTGGACTTGCGATTTTTATAGGATTTGTAGTGGCGCTCTTTATTTTCTTAAAGCCTTTAACAAATGAAATGCTGGGAATCTTTATAGGTGGAACGATTGTGCTAATCACCGGGATTCTCGATGATAAGTATCAGTTGTCACCTAAGTGGAAGCTGCTTGGGCAAATCATCGGAACAGCGGTTGTCGTAATCGGGTTTGGCTTGAAGATTGGAGTAGTGAATCTTCCATTCGGGGATGTTGGCTTAGACTTCTCCGCAGGCTGGTTAGCTGTACTAGCCGTTCCAATTACGATGGTATGGATTATTGGGGTCACTAATGCCATTAATCTGATTGATGGATTAGACGGACTGTCTGCTGGTGTGTCTGGTATTGCCACAGCTACTATGGGTGTTATGGCGATTATCATGAAGGATACTGGTGTTGCGATGTATTGCTTCATTTTGCTTGGAGCAATCATTGGCTTCCTTTATTTTAACTTCCATCCAGCCAAAATTTTTATGGGTGATACAGGAGCGTTATTCTTAGGATTTAATTTAGCTGCTCTTTCCATTATGGGCTTTAAAGAAGCGGTATTTGTTTCCTTTATCATTCCAATTGTGGTTCTGGGGGTTCCGTTGTGGGATACGTTCTTCGCGATTGTACGCCGTATTCTGAATAACAAACCAATTTCCAGTGCAGATAAAGGGCACTTGCACCACTGCTTGTTGAATATGGGACTCTCCCATCGAACAACAGTTATCACAATCTATGGAATGAGTGCGTTTTTTGGTGGAGCAGCTATCCTGCTTACAAAGGTAACCAACGCACAGCATACCATTTGGATGACGCTTATTATTCTGGCTGTTTTAGGGTTTGTCATTCACATGGTGACCGAAATTGTAGGCTTGGTTGGTCGTAAGCACCGTCCAATCCTCAATGCTTATGAACGTTTAAAATTAAAAGTAAGCAACTCGATGCGTCGAGGTCAATAAAAGTAAGAGCCGCTCTTCAATCAGCGGCTCTTTTTTATTTTAGACACGGATGAAAAAATTACGAACGATAAACATGGAGCCCAAGCTTTAAAAGGTAGTGACAAAAAATTGATGGATCACTTTTCATCTCCTAGACATTAGGAGAGAAAAGTAGGCAAACAAAAACGGATTATGTATGTGTTAGGGTTGAAAATAAGCGGGAAATGAACTGTTGCGTGTTTGATTTTTTTAAGAAATAAATCTTTGTCTGTAAATTTTCCTTCATTAATATAGGTGCAAAGTTAGAAATAAAAAACACCTGCCGTAATTTGGCAAGTGCTTGTTCATACGAGTAAGGTCTAGTATTTCACAAATAATCCTTATATAGTTGTATAGGAAACCATTTGTCTAATAGGAAGGTGCAACCTTCAAATGGTTTTATGCGTATAGTAAGTAGATGCTGGTTTTGTATAATCTTTCAAGATGTCATCCCTTTTTTATTCGGTATCTTCCTGAATGGCTTCGACGGGTAGCTCTACATACTCTTTATTTCCGAGAGTCAGTGTAGCCTTACCATTTGTAAGATCTGTGATTCGTTCGATAAAGGTTGTTTCCTCTCCTTGTGGCAACTGTACCCGAACGGTTACGGAATCGGCGTAATCAATACCTGCTACTCGGTGGTTTCCCAGTCGTAGCTCGTTTTCCACCTTCCCCCACCAATGATAATCTAATGAAATGATTACTTCTTGGTGAAGAATGTGGGCAACGATGCCGGCTGCTTTCAATGCAGTGACCGTACCTGCTGTATAAGCGCGTACCAGCCCGCCTGCCCCTAATTTGATACCACCAAAGTAGCGAGTTACCACAACAACCGTATCTTTTACCCCATTTTTTTTGATGCATTCTAATATGGGCTTTCCAGCTGTGCCGCTTGGTTCACCATCGTCGCTGGAACGCTGGATTTGGTCATTCTCCCCTATGACGAATGCAGAACAGTTATGGGTTGCGTCCCAATGCTTTTTCTTTATCATAGCGATGAAAGCAGTCGCTTCTTCTTCTGTAGTTACACGCTGTGCGTAACCAATGAAGCGGGATCGTTCAATAACGATCTCATCTTCTCCGTAGCCAGCCAGGGTTTTATAATGTTGTAACATTTGCATCACCTCATGCTACCAGCATAACGAGAAACAGAGAACCTTGCAAACGTTGTGTAATTTTTTGCAGATAGTAGACGTATTGTAAATGAGTACAAGGAAAAATGCATTTGCAATACAAGCAATTTGCATAAGAGACCTGAGTGTTGTATACAAGACTTAGGATGAAGTAAATCAAAGTCTAAGCAAATCTGTAACAAAATACGAATGATTTGCCAGAGACCAATTTACGCCAAATATGGTATGGTACTAATGTAGATAGACGTGAAAGTTTCATAAATCGAATGGTAAGAGAGAAGGAGTGTACAGATATGAATTTTCCTTATTCAAAAAAATGGGTTGCTCTAACAGTAGCAGCGATGGTTATGACTTCAGGCAGTGGACTTGCTGCGGCAGCCACTACAGCAGCACCAGCAACAACTCAACAAGTGACTGTTAAGAAGGAACAAGAAGTAGGAGCTAACGATCTTACTATTGAAAAAGCGGTACAGCTTACATTAGAAAATAATCTGGACTATAAAAAAGCAAAGATTGCTGTGGATAATGCGATGATTGGCGCAAACGCGGCTGCTTTCACTAGTACTAAAATCAAGGAAGGCATGATTGAAGATGTTGGCACTGCGACTAGTAAATATGTAGGAACGGTTAAAGCAGAGGGGCAGGAGAAGCTTGGGAAGCTTGCCTTGAAACGTTCTGAGGGTAGCTTTAAGCTAGGTGCAGAGAAACTATACTTTGATTTGTTAAATGCTGAGGATGATTTAACATTAAAAAAACAAAGTCTGGAACGTTCCGAATCTCAGTTGAAAATTGCTAATGCAGCATTTGGTGTAGGTACACGTGCAAAAACGGATGTATTGCAAGCAGAAGCAGGGGTAGCTCAGGCTAAGGCTACAGTTGCTCAAGCTGAGTCTGCAAAAGACATCGCCAGACTAGAGCTTAACAAATTTATGGGTGTAGACCTGAATAAAAAATGGAACCTACTGACAAAACAAACAAGTGAAAATGTAGAAGTGATGGATGTTGAAAAAGCAATCAACAAAGCATTAAAAGAACATGTAGACATCCTAACTGCTCAACAAGAAATTACAAACTCAGAAAAAGAACTGGAAGTCATTGAGAAGTACTCGATCCTCTCTGGATTCGGGGGCCAAAAAGCTAAGAATGACTACGAAACAAATAAATTAGCTTTAACACAAGCACAAAATCAAGTCAAAGTGGATCTCATGCAGTCCTACTACAACCTAAATTCAATTAAAACTGCACTAGAAGCCCTTAAAAAGGGTACAGAAGCTGCAACAGAGAACTATCGTTTAACTAAGTTACGCTTCGAGAACGGCTTGGCAACAGCAGTTGAGGTAGTTACTGCTGAGGAAGAGCTATCTAAGGCGGAAAACAGCTATCAAAAGAATTTGCATCAGCTAAACCTGGCTGTTATGTCATACGAAAATGCCGTTTTGCAATCAACTAAAGGTTAATAAATACACAAAAATAGGGGAATTACCAACTGTTTGTAGGCAAACAGTCAAAGAGGGGATAGATTATTCTATCCCCTCTTTTTTGGTATGCGGTAGCAAAAATGGAAAAAGATTGTAGGTGACAATTGGAAATTCGATATTTATAATTACCTTTGTGACTCAATTCATCCAGAATTATCAACTTACGAAAAGTTTTTTAAAAAAATGTACGCAACAACCGCAACTTTTTAAAATCCTATGCGTTTAATAGTATGTCGAAGTAATTACGGTTAGATTCCTAAAAAAGGATTCACGAAGTCTAGCAACTATGATACACTAATGACTGTTGCACTTTTATGACATGATTCGCTAGTTTTGCGTAATTTATGAAGGATTTTGTTCTTTCTATATGCGATCCTGCGAAAGGGGGTGAAACGCGCTTGCAGGATTCGGGCTGGAAAAAGAAAGAGACAACTAGTAATAAGATATCCCAAAATCAATTGTTATATACTAGAGGAGGAGAACCTAAGGTTATGAAAAAGGTTGTTAATAGCTTATTGGCAAGTGCACTAGCACTATCCGTAGTTCCTGTTGTTGCAGGAGCAGAAGAAGCAGCAAAAACTACAGAAGAAACAAAAACTACTGCACCACAATTAGATCCAAGCATGGAGAAAGTTATCAAACGTTTGCAAGCACTTGGTTTGGCTGCAGGGGATGAAAAAGGTAACCTTAACCTTGACCAAACAATCAAACGTTCTGAGTTCGCTACTTTGATGGTACGTGCTCGTGGACTTGAGCAAGCTGCAAACACTGCAACTTTCAATCCATTCTTTAAAGACGTTACTGCTACTGACTGGTTCAAAGGTTGGGTTAGCATCGCAGTTAGCGAAGACCTTGCAAAAGGTTACCCAGACAAAACTTTCCGTCCAAACAACACAGTAACATATGCTGAAGCAGCTACTATGTTGGTGCGTGCACTAGGTTATGAGCCAATGGCACTTCAAAAAGGTACTTGGCCAAACAACTTCATCGCACAAGCGTCCACTTTGGGAATTTCCAATGGCGTAACTATCGATGCTAACAAACCAGCTGTTCGTGGTGACGTATTGAAGATGTTAGACAACTCTCTTCGCGTTGATCTAATGAAACAAACAACTGTTGGATCTAACAACAATCACGAAGTTCTTGCTGGTAAGAACCTTCTAACTGAGTACCTACATGTACATGTTTACGATACAAAATGGACTATGACTGATCGTAACAAACCTGAAGATCTTCCTTCAGTTTCTAACGTACCAGTAATCGGTCTTGGATCTTTGAAATACAACGAAGTAGAATTGACTTCTGACAGCAAATCTTTCTTCAACAAAGTGAAGTACAAAGTTGCTGACAGCATCAATGCTAACGACTACGCTGGTCAACGCGTACAAGTATGGATCAAAGACAAAGACAACACTGTAGTATGGATGGAAGGTTCCGAAGACGAAACAGTTGTTTTCGATAAATACAAAGCTATCCATGTTAATGGTAAAAAATTGTCTCCTTCTAAAGACAAAGACCAAATCAAAAAAGACAAGTTCGAGAAACTTACTCTAGAACTTGATAGCGAGAAAAAATACGATTTGGCTGAAGATGTAACTGTAACGTTCAACTTTGAGCGCGCTACAAAAGCATCTGATGTACAAGATGCTCTACAAAGATTGCTAGAAGCTGACGATGCTTATTCTGTTAAGCTAGTTCTTAACACTAAGAATGAAGTTCGTTACCTAAGCATCGTTGACGATCGCAGTGGCGACCAAAACTGGGTAAACAACCACTTCGGTTCTGAGCTTATCAAAAAAGTATCTGACAAGAAAGTCACTACTTTGGTAGGTAAAGATCTATCTCTTGATGGTAAAAAAGAAGGCGTTGACTACCTAGTATTCTTGGATGGTAAACCAGCTAAATTGGCTGACCTTAAAGAAATGGACGTTTACCATGCATACCGTGCAGACGGTAACAAAGACAAACTTTTAATCTTCGCTAACCGTACTGTAGTTGAAGGTAAAGTTGAAAAAGTTCGTACGAAGTCTGAAAGCGACTACCGCATCAGCATCGACGGTAAAGAATACCGTTTCAGAAATGCTTCTTTCGCGAAAGACAAAGACAAGGAAATCGAAGACAATATCTCTTCTGATGATGTTAAGAACCTTGAAGGTACAAAAGTTAAAATCTATCTTGACGCTGTAGGCCGTATTCGCCACATCGAAGGATACGAAGCTAACGATCGTAAACAATTGGCTGTTATCTCCACTTCCGGTGCTTGGGATAACATCAACGATAGATATGTCTTCAAAGTTTTCACTGAAAAAGGTAAAACTACTTCAGTTAAACTAGAAGGCAAATATATCAAAAACGAAAAAGGCGACAAGTTCAGCGACTTGAAGAAAAAAGAAGACGAACTTGCTAAAGAATACCTAACTTTGTCTAACGACAAAAAATTCATCCTTGCAGAAATCGAAATGAATGCAAGCGGTGATATTGAAAAAGTTGAAATGAAAGATCCTTCTAAAGTAAAATCTCTATCCAAATCTGAATGGAGCAAAAACTCCAAGAAGAGCGATGAGACAGTTAGAATCAACGGTAAAACGTATGAGTATAACAGCAGCACTGTGTTGATTGATGGAACTAAGGAGCTTAAGACTACAGGTGGCAAAGCTGAACTGAAAAGTCCTAAGATCTTGAAATGGAAAGACGTTGCTGAGAAAGACGCTGAAGTTTACTACACTGTAGACGGTAGCGATCTAGAAACAGTATTCGTTGTAGATTCCAAAGGTCTTGCAACTGGTTCTGAGTTTGGTGTGGTTACTGAAGCTTTCACTCAAGGAAGCGTAGACTACCTACAAATCAAACACCGTAATGCCGACGGTAAATGGGTTGAAGATAAATTCAAATATGATGGTGACAATGGCGACAAGCTTGAGAAAACTTTCATCCGTTACAACGTAGATAGCGACAACCTAATCGAAGAGGATGACGTTAAAATCATCGTTAACGCTCGCGGTGACGAGTACAAATTCGAAACTATCAAATCTTCTGAACATGAAGATGCTGGTGTAGAAGCTGTAATTCCTGCATTTGTAACAAAAACAGAATCTAAGAAGATCTACTTCAGCACTGCAGATTCTAAGAAAGAAGAAGCAAGACTTAACAAAGATGTTGTTTACTTCGACAAAGACGGTAAAGACCTTGGCGGAATTGACACTGATGACTATGTAGTACTAGTTGATACTGATGATGATTCTGACGATATCGATTATGTATTGTATGTTATCAGCGAAGATGATGCAAAAACTGAGGGTTACCTGAAGAAAGATGAAAACAAAGAAACCCTAATGGATCAATTCCTAAAACAAAAATGGAATGGTGAAAAACCAGATCCAAGTGAAGATGGGGATCTAGACATCACTACACAAAAAGCTACTGAAGTAATTCCAGGAGTTTATGGTTATGAGATCGCTGGTAAATTAACTGGTGATTTGAAAGATGAAAAAGAAGTAACAATCGTTCTTGGCGACAAAGAATTTACTGCAGAAGTTAAAAATGGTAAATTCGAATTCACTAAGAGCTACAAAAAAGTTGACGAAGCTTATGTAAAAGTAGGCAAAGAAAAATTTGATCTAAAAATCAAGTTTTAATAAGTTACAGTCGTCAGTCTTATAAGCAAAAATGTATGGATAGATTAGAGACCTAAGTCTCTAATCTATCCAATACATAAATGTTATGTAAACAAGCAAATTAGATACTTCAATATACGATATTTGGAGGGGTAGTAAGTGAATAAAAAAGTAATCCTATCAGTGCTATCTACAGCACTAGTAACTAGCATGGCTACTTCTGCTTTCGCAGCATCTGGCGGAATTTATATTGGTGGAAAAGTGGACAGATTCTATTCTGACGATGCATTCATTAAACAAAATGCAATGCTAGTCAAAGATTTATATGATTCCGGTCTAGAGAATGTTGAAAACAGCGTTCTTTATGTAAACTGGGATGGTAAAGCAGCTACATTGCAAGAATTGATGGATGCTAAACTAGCTGGTAAAGAAGTTGAATACAAAACAGTAACTAGCGAAGACTTCGAAAAAATCGGTGGCGAAGAAGGTTTCTACGCTGTAGATGCTCAAGGTAACGTTTCTACTAAAAAAGAAATGCAACCTGAGCAAAAACCAGTTACTCCTGGTGAATTGAATGTTGAAAGCGTAAGTGCTATTACAAAAACAAAAGTCGAAGTGAAATTTAATAAAGCAGTTGATTCTATCGATGCTAAAAACTTCACTATCGCAGGAGCTTCTGTTAACGCTGCAACTCTAAGCGAAGATAAGAAAACAGTAACTCTTACTGTATCCGGTCTTAGCTACGATGCTGAATATACAGTAGTTGCAAAAGATGTGCTAGTTGATGGCAAACCAGTTACTTTAAATGAAAGTAAATTTAAAACTCCTGCTGTAACTGATGTATATAACCTTGAGTTAACTACTAATGCTGCAGGTGATCAAATTCTTGCTAATGGTTCTGATAACCTAGTAATTACAGCTAAATTGTTAGACAAAGTAACTGGTCAAGTTGATGTTAATGCTGATAACGTAGTAGTTGCTTTTAGTACTACATATGGCAACTTGGCTAACACTCGTGTAACAGTTCAAAATGGTATTGCTTCTGTAACATTAACTTCTGAATTTAGCCAAAAAGACTTAGTGGCTAAGATTGATGCTCAGGTTATCGAAGCTTCTGGTGACTACAAAGACTTGATCGGTAAAGTAGTGGGAAGTAAGAATGTTCATTTCAAGGTAAATCTTGATCCAACACCTGGAGTGGAAGATAAGCCTGTAGTGGTTTCTGCTGGATCTAACCAAGCAGACCGTGTAACTGTTAATTTCAATAAAGAAGTTACTGTTGCTGACTTTGTACAATATGATGAAACTACTAAATTGTTTAAGGTAAACGGAGGTATTGCAGTTCTTAAAGATGGAACTACAATTAACGTGAGCCAAGATGGTGTTTCTAAAAAGGTAGTTGGTTTGAAACCAGTATCCGGAAACTCCAAAGCTTTGGAAGTAATTTTAGCTAAAGATGAATATCTTTACGATAACAAAGCTGTGAAAGTGGAGTTTGTTCAACAAACTAATGTTGGACCACAAACTACAAAAGCAGATTTCATCTTAACTGATGCTCGTAAACCAGAGGCGACTTCTGCTGTGTCTCAAGATTTGAAAACTGTAGTAGTTAAATTCTCAGAAGCAATTGCAAAAGCAGATGTTTCACTAGACGGTGGTATTACTGAAGTTGAGTCTGCGACATTCGGAGTATTTAATCCAGCAACTTTAGAAGATAAACGTGATATCTTAACCATTAAAACTAAAAACTACTTAACATCGGGAACACATTCTGTTCAGTTATCTTCTATTTATGATTTTGCTGGATTGACAGATAACAAAAACATCTCTACAAGCCAAACTTTAGACTTTGATGTACAAGCTGATACTGCTGTTCCTGTAGCAACTGTAGGGGTAGAATCTCCAGAACAGTTCCGTGTAACATTTAACAAAATCGTTGAAGGTCTAACAGCTGATAAAGTAAAACTACAAGTAGCTGTTAAAAATACTGATGGAACTGAAAGTTGGGTAAATGTAGCTGATGCAACTGGTAAGTATAATATCACTCCTGTATTAGCTATGGATGATACTCCTGAAAATAAAAATGAATATGTATTCGAATTGACAGAAGACTGGACAAAAATTTACGATACTGAAGGAACTAAATTAAATTACTACAACGATAAATATCGTCTATTTATCCCAGCAAATTCTGTAACTAACCCAGCTAATGGCAAACAAAATGCTGATATCCAAATGTTGCTTAATGATACAATTATGACAACTCCGGATACAACAAGCCCAACAATTAAAGAGATTTCTAAAATCGCAAAAGATAGCTTTAATGTTGAAATGAGTAAACCAGTAAAATTGCCTGGCAAAGATGGAGGACATGATACTGCATCTCAAAGTCAGCCAACTGGTATTCCAGCACCGATTGTTGAGTTCTTAGGTAAAGATAAAGATGGAAACCATGTAACTATTAAGGGTAAATTTGGGAATTACACTGACAAAAATAAAGCTGATAAACAATTTGAGGTAACTCTAGCAGATGGTCAAAAAAGTCCACAAGAAATTGTGAACGATGGCGGAGATAAAAACTGGACACTTGTTGTTCGTTCAATCTCTGATGATGTAGGTAACACTGCTGCAACATTAACCAAGGCTTTTGTTATTGAACCAGAATCTGTAGTTGTTGATGATATTTTCATGGTTAAAGGTGAACGTGCGGGAGCAGCATATAATGGTGTAGAGGGTGCACTTAATGGTAGCGGTGCAGACACTATTAAATTGACATTTACTTCTGGAGTTCAATACACAGGAACTGTAAAGAATGCTGTAAACCCAGCTAACTACTTACTTGATGGAGAGAATCTGCCAAAAGGTTCTATTCTAAAAGTAGCTGATGCAGATAATAACATTCAAAATGGTTATGAAATTGTAATCATCTCCTTACCTGATGGTACACTTTCAACTTCTGAAAAATCGAATGTAATTACATTGTCTAAGAGTCTGGAATCCTATAAAGGTACAAAATTAACTGGTGAATATACCGTTACTTTCAAACCTGGACTAGGCGTAGATCCTGATACTGTTAAAAAAGAAGCAGAAGTAGTAGACAATTCTATTGTAGCATTACCAGCACTTGCTGATTTGAAACTAACTGATGAAGATGCTGTTAAGGCTGCTCGTAGTGCTTATGATGCATTATCTAAAGATGCTAAAGCTTTGGTTAAGAATCTCAAAACATTAAACGATGCTGAAGCTAAAATCGCAGACTTGAAAAAAGCTGAAGAGGGTAAAACCATCTTAGAAACAGCAAAAATTGCGGTAAATACATTGGAAACTGAGATTACTAAAGATCTAACTGTAAAAGGCAATCTTGAAGCTGCTGAGGCGGCACTTAAAGATGCAGAAGATAAAGTAGCTAAAGTTACTGCTGGGACAGATAAAGACTATCTTGCTGCTAAAGTAATTGTTGCTAAGAAAACAGTTACAGATGCTCGCGCAAAATTTGATGGCGACGCTGCAACTGCACTAAAAGATGCTAAAGCAGCTGTAGAAGCTCTAGAAACTGCAGCTAAAGCAGATTTAACAGTAGGAACTAACCTAACTGCAGCTGAAAAAGCTGTTACAGATGCAGAGACTGCTGTAGATAAAGTGGTTGCTGGTGCAGAAAAAACAGAACTTGAAGGAAAAGTAACTACTGCTAAGAAAACAGTTACAGATGCTCGTGCTGAGTTTGATAAAGTAGCAAAAGAAGCAGCTGAATTACAAGCAGCTAAAGATGCTCTTAAAGATGCGATTAAAGATGCAAAAGAACAAAATAAAGTAGCAGTAGCTGGAAGTAATACAGGAGAATATCCTCAAGCAGCTAAAGATGCATATGATGGTGAAATCCAAAAAGCAGAAGTAGTATTTAACAAAGCTGATGCTACGAAAGCTGAGTTAGAAGCAGCTAAAGATGCTCTTGATGCAGCTAAGGCTACTTTTGAAGGTACAGTAAATCCTTAATTAAAGAATGTATATCTTCATTAATTCGTTGAAGTAAAAAAAGAAAAGGAGCCCCCTATGACAAAGCATTACTGCTGAGTCTAGGGGGCTCTCTATCTATCAGATACTATTAACATAAACTTATTGAAGCTGAAATTTTTATCTACTAGAAAGCAATTTTAATCTCTGTTGAATATTTTTAACCAGCCAATAACTATAAGACATCTTATGAAATTTGGATACTTTTTAAAGTGAAACCCATAACCACCAATCCCCTACATCCTCCCCAACAACGTCTCAATCTCCCTCTCATACCCGTACCTCTGAAAAAACTCAATTAATGCCACCGCAAAAATATCCCGTTGACTAATATTCTTCTCTTTACTATATTCCCTGACCATTTGATCTAATGTATTAGTCATATGCACGGATTTCGTGACAAAAATCCCAGGCACAGCATAGCGTGGTACCTTACCTGATTCCGATCCTGGCACAATGAGATCAATTAACCGATCCTTATTTCGGTCGAGAAGCTCCAAAATGGGCAGATAGGTCTCTAATTGTCCTGGTTCCCCTTTATCTATACGGCTAGCTTTTGCAACGCTCTGAAGGGCTCCTGAAGCCTCTACGGATCGTTCCTCTTCTTGTACTGTAGGAGGGAATGGAGTGGAAAATGCTTCTTCTGCAAATTTCCCGGTTAGCTTGTCATAATTCTTTTTATCCGAAGACCACTTATAGCCTTTTGATTTCATATATGTAGCTAGCTCGCGGTGATCACTAAATCCTAAGCGTTTTGCAATGGTTTTCGCATCAGCGCCTTCTTTTTGAAACAGCGAGATGATCGTAGATATTTTAGATGAACTGACAAGGTCTTTGCTTGAATCCCATTTCTCGATTCGATTATAGGCTGGCACATAGGTTTGTTTATCGCGATCCCAGACGAAGTTCTTCCGGCGCATATAGATGTCTAGTGTTTTGTAGTTTTTATGTCCCAATTCCTTAGCTAAAAGGTCTCTGGACTTCCCCTCTATCAGTCCACGCAGTATTTCATTTACGCGTTCATCATAGATAGGTTTTTTCTCTGTTGATAATTCCATTTTCAACACTCCCAGGTATGTTTGATGAAATGTATTGTGATGAGTTCGTTTCTGTATCTAGGGCTTACAGGGTGTTAATGGCATCACTGAGTTGATCTAGATTGGTGTGCGTATAGATGCTGGTAACGTTTAGCGAAGAGTGTCCCAGTAGCTTTTGAATTTGTACGAGATTAACGTCATTTTTTACAAGCTGGCTAGCAAAACTATGACGCAATATATGAGCTGTTACTTTCTTTTTCCAGCCTAACCTTTTTACGGCTTCGGCGATTTCCTTATTAACGTAGACAGGAGATAGCATCCCTGTCTTTTTGGTGCAAAAGAAGAGAGGAGAGGCTGTAGTTGGTCGCTTCTCCTGAACGTATTCCTGTAGTAACGGGAGTAATCGGAGTGAGATGGGAATTAGACGATCCTTGTTACCCTTACCGGCTACTACATGAATTACCTTATCTTCTAAATTCACATCGTCTACTGTAAGATTAAGGCACTCTGAGATACGTAAACCTGTCATATACAAGACAATGACTACTAGACGAATGAGAAGATGATCAATGGCATGGACGAGCCGTTCCACTTCGTCTTCCGTTAAGTATGTTCGCTCTTTCTGCTGTACTTTGATTTTCTCAACAGACAGGGCGATGTTACGGACGACTAGCTCTTTTTTGTAGGCATAAGCAAAAAATGACCGGAGCGTATGAAGATTACGTAGCCTGCTAGCAGGAGCATAACCGCGCTCTTCCTTTAAGTAATGCAAATATTCTTCTAAATCGGTTACAGTTATTTCTTCAATGTAAGATTCACAGTTATATTTGCAATCAAGAAAACGTGTAAAGTGCACTAAGTCTTTTCCGTAACCTGAGATGGTTTCTTCACTTCGACCGATAGATGACATGTATTCTAGAAAGATTTCTATGGTATTCATCAATAACATTACAGCGATCCACCTTTTATTTAGAGAGTAGGCTTCATGTACGGAAGTGATCTTCGTTAGAAACATTCTTGACGTGTAGTAATCATTGTTGCCATTATTCCTGCTTTATAACGTTATGTATAAGAATTCTATATTTTAATATTCTGAACAAAAAAGTAACCTTTTACCAAAATATAGGGAAAGGACGACATACATAGAGTGGTCTCAATGCGTGTCGTCCTAGCTGTATCCATGCAGTTCTTACCCACTCGTTTTGATAGGGTAGCCCTCCTGTGATAAGGAGGTGTGTTATGTATGTAAAGAAAAACCCTCAAGGGCTTAAGGAGAAGTCTCCTTGGAACCATGAGGGTCTCTCTCTTTATGATTTATCCATATAATAATGGATGTACAAACTAAATAGCTATAGGTGATTAATTATCCTTCTTGCTGATCTTTTTGTTCTTGCTGTTGTTGTTCTTGCTGTTGCTGTTGTTGTTCTTGCTGTTGTTGTTGTTCTTGTTGTTGCTGCTCTTGTCCTTCACCAGGTTGAGCAGGTTGTTCGGACTTAGTTACTTTAAGATCGAAGTCTTTAGTAAGCTTGCCATAAGAATCAGAGAAAGTGATTACGATTTTACCATCTTTAGCTGCATCAGCTTTGATTGTTACTTTGCCTCCAGTGATCGCAATTGCGTTCTCAGAGTCAGCGATGCTTGCTAGCATATCGATAGTTACTGGAAGTTTTTTCTCACCAGCAAATACGTCTAGCTCGTCAAACAGGTCAGCTAGAAGCGCTGCATCTGTTTTAGAAGCATCAACTACAACAGCAGTTTTGCCTTCTTGTAGCTTCACGTCTGTAATTTGTGGAGTAGAGTTTTCAACAGTAACTTCTACTGTACCAACCACTACACTACCTTCAAGATAAGAGATTACAGCTTTACCTGCAGCTACTGCAGTAACTTCACCTGTTCTTGCATCAACAGTTGCTACTTTATCATCGGAGGACTTGAAGCTGAAGCCAGCATCTGCATCTGTGCTTTCACCTTTCAATACATCTCCAACGAATTTTTGAACTTTAAGATTTACTTTGTTGTCATCTGCTTTGAAGATGTCCAAAGTAAGATCAGCATCTTTGTTCTCAGGAACTAGTTTGTAGGAATCTACTTCTTTATCAGTTAGGTTTACAACAGTAACTGCAACTGTACCGATTTGTTTGTCTCCGTTTTTGATAACAAGAGTGTCAGTACCTTCAGCAAGTTTTGCGAAGTTAACAACAAGCTTACCGTTCTCAGCTTTAAGTGCGTCAGTTGCTGGTAGAGCTACTACAGTATCTTTACCAGATTGAGTTGCTACAGAAAGCCCAGCAACATCTGCTAGTTTGAATTCAGCACCGTGTTGATCCATCACAGTTACTTCCAATTTTTTCTCATCGGATTTCAATTTCGCAGTTGTTTCTTGGATAGTGTTTACTGCAGGAGTAGCTTTAACTACCAAGTCAAAAGAGATTGTTTTTTCGCCAACTTTTACAGTAATTGTAGAAGTTCCTTCTTTTAGAAGGTTTAGTTTACCATCTTTGCTCACAAGAGCTACAGAAGGTTGGCTAGAAGTGAATTCAGCTGTATCAGCTAGTTTATCAGCTTGGAAACCAGCTTCTGCTTCTAGAACTTCACCAGCGAAGTTTTTACCTTTTGTGATAGCGATGCTTAGGCTTTGACCAAGAGTTGCGTATGCTTTGTCAATAGCAGCACCTTTTTCCATCATTTTAACTTCAGTTGGTTCGATAACTACTTGAGCATCCAAAACAGTAACGGATACTAGAGCAGACTCAAACTTTTCATTGTCTTTTGAAACAACTACTTTATACTTAAAGTTATCTGCACCAGTTAGGTTGTTTTTAAGCTCACCAGTAGCAGAAGTTGTGTCGTTATTAGCAAATACAGCTTTTGTTGCTTGGAATTCTACAGTGTAACCAGCTTTTTGAAGATCAGCAACAGTTACTTTTTGACCTTCATTTACTGTTACTTGCAAGAATTGAGGTTCTGTTACTGTACCTTGAGCGATTGTAGAGGTAATAGCACATACCTTCACAACAATTTGTAATATACTGTAAATTAGGAAACTCTATTTATTACCAAGCTTTAGCAGTAGTATGTTACTCTTTCATTTGTAGAAAAAAGGAATATGGCTGTAACGGATTTCTAAGCAACGGATATACCCACAATATAGAAATAAAGAAATCCATTACTTGGATATCCATTGGTAAATCATTAGTTTACCATAAACTGTATAAATAAATGTTATGTTTACAAATAGGAAAAATATAGCGAATTTAATAGGTAAAAATGCTATAAATTACGTAAAATATAAAATATAGGCTATTCCTTAATTTAAAAGGTTTTATCTTCACATAAACTACCAATAAAAAACCCAAACTATGTTATAATTAGACTTTGTAATTATCCAAAAAAATACAGGGGTCAATTATGAATCAAACTTACAACTTATCTCAAAAATCGAAACATTTTTTACTCATTCTGTTGCCAATCATGGTTACACAGGTGGCTCTTTTTGCAATGTCCTTTTTTGATACGATTATGTCTGGACATGCTGGGGCGAATGATTTAGCGGGCGTAGCCATTGCGACTAGTATATGGGCGCCTGTTTTTACCGGATTAAACGGAATTCTGTTAGCGGTCACTCCAATCATTGCCCAAATGATTGGGGCGCAGAAGAAGGAAAAGGTTCCTTATATTGTTTTTCAAGGAATCTATCTAGGTGTGGCAATCGCACTCTCTGTCATTGTGATTGGTATATTTGCCATTCCTGCCATCCTGGGCGGCATGAAGCTGGAACCAGAGGTGCACCGGGTTGCTCAGAACTTTTTATTGGCACTTGCTTTTGGTATCATTCCGCTTTTTGTCTACACCGTTTTGCGCTGCTTCATCGATGCTTTGGGTGAGACTAGAGTCACTATGTTTATCTCCCTCATCTCTTTACCGATTAATGTTGTATTAAATTACTTGTTAATCTTCGGTAAATTCGGCTTGCCACGATTAGGTGGGGTTGGTGCAGGGGTAGCGACGGCTATTACCTATTGGATTATTTTGGTGATTACTTATTTTGTTATTTTACGTGTTGGGAATTTTCGGGAGTACGGATTGTTTAGTAAGCTTCATAAGCTCTCCTTTAAGACATGGGGAGAAATTTTAAAATTAGGCTTGCCGATTGGATTCTCCATTTTCTTTGAGACCAGTATTTTTGCGGCTGTTACTCTGCTGATGAGTCGATTCGATACCATTACGATTGCTGCCCATCAGGTGGCAATGAATTTTGCTTCCTTCCTATATATGATACCGATGAGTATCGCCATGGCGTTAACGATTGTGGTTGGTCATGAGGTAGGGGCAAAACGAATGAAGGATGCACGTCAGTACAGTTTTTTAGGAATCGGCATTGCCGTAGCACTGGGGTTATTATTTTCAGCAGCTTTGGTTATATTCAACAAAGAAGTGGCTTCCCTTTATACGAATGACATTGAAGTATTTGAGCTGGCTCAGCATTTCTTATTATATGCCATCTTTTTCCAGTTGTCTGATGCGATTGCCGCCCCTATTCAAGGAGCGCTGCGCGGTTATAAGGACGTAAACATTACTTTTATTGTTGCTTTGATTTCATATTGGGTCATTGGTTTACCACTTGGATTTTTATTGGTACAAATTACCGATTTAGGTGCATTCGGCTATTGGATTGGTTTAATTGTAGGTCTTGCTGTTGGGGCTATTTTCCTAATGTGGCGATTGTTGCATTTGCAGAGGAAAACCGCGAGAATGGCCAGCGAGGGTAATACGGAATAAAAATACAGCATCATACATGACAAAAGAGACGAGCGAGCTTTACGCTCGTTTTTTTGTGCAAAGACGTAATGGATTATAAACCATGAAATCCGTCTGCGCAAAGCACCATATAATAAGGAAGCGATTTGAATCAATTATCTGTTCTTTGAGAATACGATAAAGAAAATTGCTAAAGGGAAGCCTAGTATCTTTATTGGCGATCCTACTGTTAAACGTGAATACATCTATACACCAGATGCAGCCAAAGCGATAATTCGATTGGCTAAACGTCCGAATACGTATGGAACGACTTGGAATATTCCAGGTTCGGGGACGATCTCAGCAAAACAAATCAGGGAGATGGCACGTCTATATAATGGAAGAAAAAATTTCATGGTCCCAATTGGCCGGAAAGTAATGACAGTGCTAGGCTGGTTCCAGCCCTTTATGAAGGAAATGGTGGAGATGATGTATGTCACAGAATCTACCATTCAGTTAGACGGCAGTAAGTATGAACACGAGCTAGGGAGTATTGTACATACCCCTTATGAACAGGGTATAATGGAATGCCTGAAACGATTGAGTTAAGGAAAATATGGGCTTTTGTGTTTTGAAGGTTACTTATGATAATATGAAAAGATAAGAATATAGGTAGACAATACTATACATGTGGGAGCGGACAAATCATGTTTTCCTTTTTGAAAAATATATTGTCAGGTGATGAAAAAGACACCTCTACTTTGCCGAAAAGTAAGGAACAGTCTGTGTTGCCTGTTACAAACACGGATAAACAAGCTTCGGATAAGAAGAATGACAAAGCTAAGAAGAATACGAAACAAAAATCAACTGGCATCGCTACACGCGTAACAGCGCTATCCCTGCACCCGTTATGGGAAAGTGAGCTAGATAATATGCAGAAATATTCGATGTCCTTTATGGCTAACCAATTGGAGCCTTTGGAAGAGGGCAATATTGCTATCTCCGGATTTAATATGGTGCCTCATGAGGACGGCGTTGAAATAGCGGCTTTTGTACGAAATGCAAGCGATCAGCCTGTTGCGTTGGGGAAAATGACCTTGCTTATCCTGTTTGAGGGCGATAAGCTATTTACCCGACAAGAATTTGATCTAAGCGAGCTTGGAGAAATTCCGGCGTTCCATGCTCGACCGTGGAATTTTGTATTTACGAGAGAACACTTTATCACGACAAATGTTCTGCTGCAAAACTGGAAACTTGCCTTTGAATTGGCTCAAAATAAAATGGTCCTGCCGAAAAATTTGGAGCTGGAAGAATCTTGGGTAAAATCGTTAACTGACGATCAAAAGAAATACTTTATCGAGCTGGCAAAAAGTCTTCCTGAGCTAAAAGAAGGGGAAGTAAATGTTCAGAGCGTTCAAGCAAAGCAAAACGATGAAGGCCTAATTCGAGCGATTCTCTTAATTCGGAATGGATCGACTCAAAATCTTTCTTTTGAACAATTGCCACTGGCTCTTTATGATGCCACAGGTGATAAGGTAGCAGAGGGTGTATTCCAGCTAAAGGATTTTGTTGTAAATGCCCAAACAAGCAAGCCTTGGATGTTTATTTTTCCAAAAGAGAGCATCCTAAAGGAAAATGTTGATTTATCCCAGTGGAAAGTGCAGCTTGCTCAAAATTAATCTTTTTCCCGGCGAATAACTCCTAGTCACTGACTAGAGATCGTACTACGTTAAAAACGGAATTGATTATATAGGAATTTTGTATCACAGCAAAGAGGGGGATCTTATGTTTAACTTTTTAAAGAATTGGTTTACTAACGATAATGAAATGCGAAGTCACGAGGATCTCAAGAAAGACCTTTCTCAGACTACACATAATCGGATTGAAGAAGCGACAGAAAAAATGTTAAAATCAAGCGATCTGGAAGTTTCTTTCAACCCAGCATGGAATGAAATGCTGGATCAAGAGAAAAAGTATACCTTGCGCTTCTTAAATGATAGCTTGCCAGATATTCCTGAGGGAACATTAGGACTTACGGGTTTTAGCTTGATTCCTCGTGAAGGGGCTGTTACCGTAGCTTTATTTATTCGTAACGCCTCATCAATACCGGTAGAAATGGGTAAATTAGACCTAGCAATTGCTGTTGAAGGTCATTTATTTGCTAAAGGTGAATTTGATCTGAGTCCAGTTGGAATAATTCCACCAATGAGCAGTCGTCCGTGGGAAATTACTTTCCCAGAAGAATTGGTGACAAACGAAAGATCTATGGACGTTAGACAATGGAAACTGATTATTGGACTGCCACAACGTGAGTTTGTCTGGCCAAAAAATCTAGAGATTGATCCAGCTATGGAAAAACGTTTGACCGTAACGCAAAAGGATCGTCTGGAAAATATGATATACAATCTTCCTTTCTTGGCTCCAGGTACAGTTAGTTTCACCGGTTTTGATATTGGCTTAAAAGAGGATGGGCGTTTAATCGTGGCGATGCTAATCCGCAGCGCTTTGGAAGACACCTTCCAACCAAAGGCATTGCGTGTAGTAGTGCGTGAACGAAACAAGGAGAAGGTAATAGCGGAAGGAATCGTGGATGGAAGTAAAATCAGTCTGAAAAGCGGTTCTAGCAAGCCATGGATATTAGCGTTCCCGCCAAAAGTTGTTAACATGAATCAAACATTGAATAAATCCAATTGGGAATTGGATGTAGAAGTTTTATAGAGAAAGCGTGCAAGGTGACTGCTGAAAAGCATGTCGCCTTGCCTTATGCACAGGAGGTTATAGAATGAGTTGGCAATTAGTTAATTGGTTTGGTTCTAAACAGGGGTTAGAACAGGCCCGTGAGGATATTCATGAGTTTCTACAAAAAGAGTTTTACCTAGGTGTATCTGGCATTGAACAGCCTGAGCAATCGTCAAACCGCATCCCTTCCAAGGAATTGTTTCTAAACTTGAATAGTTTAGCTTCCAAGAATTTGGAAGAGATGGACATTGAGTTGTTGCAATTCATTCACGATGAGTTGCCACCGGTTGTCCGTGATGAGGTAGGGATTTTTCCGTTCTTTACGAATGTATTAAATACGGGCTTCCTGGTAATGACATTTGTTCGTAATGCTACACATCAGGATATTATGTTAAATAAATTACCACTTGCTTTGGTTACCTCTGATGGTAAGGTAGTGGCACGCAAATCCTTTGAGATGCTAACAATGGGTGGTTTGCAAGATATGTCTGCAAGTCCATGTGAATTCCTTTTCACATGGGAGGATTTTTTGTTCATGCCTGAGGATGATACGCAATTATTTATGGTTTATGATAAAGAAAGACTAGATCAATATAAAATGGAAGAAAAGCTAGTTGAGAAACACAACGGCTTAACAGATGAAGAGGAAGAGTCTTATATCCAAAAGGTAAAAGACCTGTTCCCGATCCGTGACGGTCAAGTTGAACTGACAGCTATTGATTTAGTTCAGGTTCCAGATGGCGGTCTAAAAGTAATTGTAGCCTTCATGAATGGTTTAGATAAACGTGTAGAATTCACAGAAGTACCTGTGTATATCCGTGACGAGATTGGTAGAGACGTTGCACGCATGCATTTTGGCCTGCATAGCCTCTACATTAAACCCAAAACTCAACGCGTATGGGGATTCTATATCCCAGCAAGTTCGCTAGAAGGCAAAGATCTGGACTTGTCTAAATGCAAGGCTTATGTACCAGATGCAAGACAGGATAAAGATGTAAAAGCTCAGAAGCTAGAATTACATGAAAATAACAAGGGATTCATTCAGTAATCCTTTTATGACCCCTTTCGTGATGAGAGGGGTCTTTATCTATTGCATTTGGGAAAAATTAGGTGCAGGAAATGGTTGTCTCTTGAGCAAGCCTATACTATGCTATATAAAGAACAATTGAAAGATTAAGAACGCTAATCCTTCCTGATTTACTTCTTTACAGGAGAAGGAGGAAAGGGCACCATATGCGATATACACAGTTGACAAAAAGAATGATTATTCCGGTTGTTATTACTTTACTTGCTTTTACGGTTGGTGAAAAGCCTGCCCAAGCAGCCGCGATGCCGAACGATCCCTACTTTTCAAAACAGCTTCATTTAACGCAGATTAGGGCAGTGGAGGCTTGGGGGATCGTCAACAGCAATACAGCGATTAAAATTGCGGTACTTGATTCCGGGGTAGACTCTTCCCATCCAGATTTGAAGGACAATCTGTTGCCTACTATTAATTTAGTGCAAGAGGAAAGTGCTTCAGATTTAAACGGGCATGGCACCAATGTGATCGGGATATTGGGAGCTAAAGGAAACAACGGTTTAGGGGTAACAGGGGTTTTATGGAACGCTAAAATATTGCCTATTAAAATTTTGGATAAAAAAGGACTTTCATCATCTGATCGTTTAGCAGCGGGAATTAGACGAGCAGTTAATGAAGGAGCCAAAGTTGTTTTGATGTCCGCCAGCGCACTATATTATTCGAAGGCACTGGAGGATGCAATAGATTTTGCAGAGGATAGGGGAGTTGTTGTTGTAGCGGCTACTGGAAATGAAGGGAGTCGTGTTAACTATCCTGCTGCTTTTCCTACAGTGATTGCGGTTGGCGCCGTTACGAACTCTAATACCATCCATAGCCGTTCTAATTTTGGACCAGAAATTAACCTAGTGGCCCCAGGCGTGAATGTATATACGACCACAAGAGGTGGCGGGTACGATTCGATGAAGGGCACCTCTGCAGCGGCTCCTCAGGTAGCTGGTGCGGCGGCGTTAATTCTGGCTAGGAACCCAAATATGAAACCGTTGGAGGTACGCCAGCTTCTGTACCATTCAGCAACGAAATTAAATGGAGTGAGATGGGACAGGCGGACAGGATATGGTCTTTTAAATGTTCAGAAGGCAGTAATGAGTAGACTGCCTGATGATATAAATGAGCCAAACAATACACAGCGTACGGCAGCCGCATTCCCCATGGAAAGTCAGATTCACGGCACTCTAAGCGACAAAGATAAGAGCGATTGGTTTTACACGGATATTCCTTATGAGGGAACCTTAGAATTAAAAGCAGAGGTTTCCGTGGATATGCAGGCTCCATTGGCGGCTAGTGTTTATCAGGATGGAAAGCCTCAGGATACGTATTATCTTGGTAATAAAGCCACTGCAACAATTGCAGTGAAGCCGGGCAAGGTTCACATTCACTTCCAACGGTCTGCGGTGTCTAGCACTTTACGCTATACCATTACCAATCGTTTTGCCATTGCACCTGATCGATATGAGCCAAATAATAGTATTGATCAAGTCCGACCCCTGCCTCCAGGTAATAACATTGAGATCAAGGGGAATTTTCACACAGCACAGGACGTTGATTGGTTTTCCTATTTTGTACGTGATCCAGGCAAGCTTTATCTGCGAGTGGATACAGATACTCTACGATTAGACCCGGAAATTAAGGTGCGTAAAGAACGCGATAAGACATCTGGCGGAATTTCCCTTAATAGCAGCTCGCCCACTGATCCATTAAAAAGCCTGGAGATGAATGTCACGCCAGGTCGTTATTTGTTCCAAATTCAGAACAGCTATCCTGCTGCTGTGAGCGGCGAGTACTTTTTTCAGCTAAATTATATGCCTGAACGAAAAGACCCAAATGAACCAAACGATACTTATCGTTTAGCTACAAAACTAGGGGATAACAGTCTAATTACAGGTACAATTCCTTCAGAGGCAGATAACGATTGGTTTACATTTTCGGTTCCAAAAGAAACGTATGTTACCATTCGGGCACCTTATGTACCGCCACAGGTAAAGATCATGATGAGTATTTACGATAGTCGCGATATGAAATATGCAATTCGAGCGGAAAAGGTTTTTGGACAAGATAATAGCATTGTCTTTGAAAAAAAATTAGCTGCAGGGACATACTATATAAAGCTGACCAGTACTACGCCATTCCGCTATGATGCGTATCGATTTACATTAACTCGTCAGGAAATGTACGGCGGCTTTCGAGACATACATGGGCATTGGGCTAGAAATGATATAGGTCGTTTAACTCAACATGGAGTCATTACCGTACCTAATACGTATAGCTTCCGTCCAGATGCTAATATGACGCGAGCTGAATTCGCAGACATGCTCCTTCGCTCGATGAAGGCCAAAAAGCTTCCAACTGGTCGAATAGGTCTTAATACCTATAAGGATTTAGATAAGAAGCATTGGGCATATGAGAGCTTGTTACAGGCTTCTCAGTTGGGTATTATGAGCGGCTTCAATGGGAAAATTGAACCGGATCGACCTGTTAATCGAGCAGAAATGGCTTTGATGATTGCGCGTGCTAAAAAAATAAACGTGTCAAGATCGTCGTCCAGTCCTTCTTATCGTGATGTGCCTCAATCACATTGGGCGGTGGCTGCAATCGAAACACTTTCACACTATGGCTGGTTACATGGTTATCAGGATGGAACCTTTAAGCCAGATCGTCCTGTGAAACGTGGGGAAATGGTCACTGTATTAGCTAAATCCTTCCAATTGTAAAATGCCGGGTTTTTTTACAAAAGTACATTGACACCCTTCTAAAAAAAGATTATTCTATAAATCATGGATATTACTCTTATCCAGAGTAGGTGGAGGGACTGGCCCAATGAAGCCCGGCAACCGTTTTGAGCGGTGCTAACCAGCAGAGAAAGGATAACTATCTAAATAGTTAGACTCACTCTGGCCGATAAGAGGGTTAAGGAACGCATTAGAAAAGCAACCTTTTCCTCAGCGGAGGGAAAGGTTTTTCTTTTTGTCGTGATGGAAACCTGGCTCGGCAAACATACTATATATCATGTTTCCAGTTGAAGGAGGTTTTAAGTATGGAATTGCAAAAAGGGCGTCGCTTGTTTACATCTGAGTCCGTTACTGAAGGACATCCAGATAAGATTTGTGACCAAGTTTCTGATTCTATTCTTGATGCGATCTTATCTAAAGATCCGAATGCTCGTGTAGCATGCGAGACATCTGTTACCACCGGATTAGTACTTGTGGCAGGTGAAATCACAACTTCTACATATGTAGATATCCAAAAGCTAGTAAGAGATACGATTCGTGAAATTGGTTACGATCGTGCAAAATATGGTTTTGATGCAGATACATGCGGTGTTATTACTGCAATCGGCGAGCAATCAGCAGATATCGCACTAGGTGTTGACCAAGCGTTGGAAGCACGTGAAGGTAGCATGACTGATGCTGAAATCGAAGCAATCGGTGCAGGTGACCAGGGTCTAATGTTTGGTTATGCTTGCAATGAAACACCAGAATTAATGCCTCTTCCAATCAGCATGGCTCACCAGTTGGCGCGTCGTCTGACAGAAGTGCGTAAAAATGGTACGCTTGAATACCTTCGTCCAGATGGTAAAACGCAAGTAACTGTTGAATACGATGGCGATAAACCAGTTCGCATCGATACAATTGTTATTTCTACTCAACATGCTCCAGAAGTAGAACTAGATCAGATTAAAAAGGATCTAATGGAGCAAGTAATTAAACCGATCGTTCCTACAAATCTGTTAGACGATCAAACGAAATACTTCATTAACCCAACGGGACGTTTCGTTATCGGTGGTCCTCAAGGGGATGCCGGTTTAACTGGTCGTAAAATCATCGTAGATACGTATGGCGGTTATGCTCGTCATGGCGGTGGTGCATTCTCCGGTAAGGATCCTACAAAAGTAGACCGTTCTGGTGCTTATGCAGCTCGCTATGTAGCGAAAAACATTGTAGCTGCAGGTCTTGCTGAACATTGCGAAGTACAGGTAGCTTATGCAATCGGGGTAGCTCAACCGGTATCTATCGCTGTAAATACATTTGGAACAGGAAAAATTGCGGAATCTGATTTGGTAGCGTTGGTTCGCAAGCACTTTGATCTACGCCCAGCAGGCATTATTAAGCAATTAGACCTACGCCGTCCGATCTATAAACAAACCGCAGCATATGGTCATTTCGGACGCAATGATCTGAATGTACCATGGGAGCGTACAGATAAAGCAGAAGATCTAAAAAAAGACGCTGCTAGCCTGTAAAAAATACAGAGAAGCCTAGGATTTTCCTGGGCTTCTTTTTTCTTATGAAAATTGCGAAAAAGGCTAGGCAAGTACAACTTCAATGGGGTAGACTACGTAGAGGATTCTGTAAATCTTTGTCGAAAAGCACTATAATAAGATCGAAAGGAACATGGGCGCATCATGAAGAAAAAACCTTTCTTTCTCGTCTTTTTCCTTCTTCTTCTGCTGTTTTCTATCCTTGTGTATTGGTTTAGACCAGAGAATGTAGGGGTAGAAAATACGGATTATGTGCAACAAAAGACGGGGGATCATACGTCTCATTCATTAGAACCAAAAGGGCCAGACGTAGAGCAAATTCCTTCTAGAATTAGTAAACCAGAGGAAAAGCTATCAAACGAGAGATGGTATAAAGACAAGGTTGTCATCTTGAATTATCATCACATTGACCGTGACAGTAATAAGCCATTTGTAATAACACCAGAGCAGTTTGGTGAGCATTTACAATTTATAAAGGAACATAACTTTCATCCTATTAGCCTAAGAGAGTTTTTTACTTTTATGCAAACAGGCGTAACTGCCAAGGAGAATGCAGTTTTATTTACGTTTGATGACGGCTATGAAAGTTATTACACACATGCATATCCGTTGCTTTCCAAATATGGGTATCCATCTGCATCTTTTGTAATTGCAGGTAGATTGCGAGATACCATGGATCGAAAGCGAGAAAATATGACCGTTCCTTTAGCTTATCAACAAATTGACGAAATGCTGGCTTCCGGCTTAGTTGATATTGGCTCGCACACATTCAGTTTACATGAGCATAAAGAGCTGGATGAGTGGGGAGTACAGAAAGCGGGAACAGAGCCTGTATATCTAGAAGAATTCCAACGTGCAGAGAATGAGGAAGAGTACCAAAGTCGTTTATTTGTTGATTTTAAGATGTCGAAAATAGGCTTAGAGCAACTTGTGAAAAAGCCTATAGCCTCTCTCTCCTTACCCCAAGGCTATAAAAGAAAGATTGTGATTGACTCGGCAAAGGAAGCAGGATATCAGTATGTCTTTACATCTAGAAGAGACGTTGTGAAACCAAATGAAGATCCATATTCCATCCCGAGATTTGATGTAGGAATACGCAAGGTAGGTGCACCCCAGCTCCTTGAACTATTTACTAAAGTAAAAATGGAAGAATAAGGGGGAAACCCATGGATAAAGGCATTGATATCAGCCTTCTAGATGGGGTCATAAAAAAAACGATTCGAACGGTTGAAATGAGCAAAGAGCAAATATTTCAGATAGCAGAAGGTGCTCGTTCGGAAAGTAATGCAATCAAAAAAGAGATTGTTGAAATACGGCAAATATTGGCGGAAGTGATCCAGAATGTTGATAATTTAGAGTTACAGTCCCGCCGATCAAGGTCGAGATTGGTACAAGTAAGCCGCAATTTTCAAAGCTTTACTGAAAACGATATTCGTGCAGCTTATGAGGAAGCTCATAATGTTCAGATAGAGCTTTCCTTAATGCGTGAGCGGGAAAATAACCTAAAGAAACGCCGCGACGAGCTAGAGTTTCGTTTGCGGAATATTTTAGAGACAATTACTAGAGCAGAAGGGTTACTAAGCCAGATCAGCGTGGTTCATAGCTTTTTAGCAGGAGATTTGTCCAAAGTAGAGGAAGCCTTGGAATCTGCCAAGCAGCATCAGCTTATGGGACTTAAAATTATTCAGGCCCAGGAAGAAGAGCGTAAGCGGGTAGCCCGAGAGATCCATGATGGACCTGCACAATCCATGGCCAATGTAGTATTGCGTACAGAAATTGTAGAAAAAATGTTGAAAAATGACGCAATCCAGGATGCTCAACAGGAATTAGGCAGCTTAAAGGAAATTGTAAGAATGAGTTTAGCAGATGTCAGAAAAATTATTTTTGACTTGAGACCAATGGCTTTAGATGACTTAGGACTCATTCCAACTTTGCAAAAGTATATACAAACCTTTGAGGATCGTAGTAAATTACATATTGATCTAATTGTTTTTGGTAAAGAACATAAGTTGGAAAGTTCATTTAAGGCAGCAGCTTTTCGCTTAGTTCAGGAATGCCTAAACAATGTGTACAAGCATGCGAAAGCTAATTTTGTCCAAATAAAGGTTGAGTTTCAGCTGGAAAACATGTTTATTGTCGTAAAAGATGATGGAATTGGATTTAATGTGAGTGAGGTTAGCAAAAAAGGACAATCGTTCGGAATAATGGGAATGAAGGAACGTTGCCAATTACTGAATGGCAGAATCGGCATTACGTCCAATAGCCAAGAAGGGACTAGAGTGGTGTTTCAAATACCGCTACAGCCCGCGTCAGTATTCAAAAGTACCGGCAAACAGGGAGGGTAATAACGGTGGAAAAATTGTTGGATGAAATTAAAATCGTGTTAGTAGACGATCATCAATTGTTTCGTGAAGGCGTAAAGAGAATACTCGATATGGAATCTGGTTTCAAAGTGGTGGGCGAAGGTTCAGATGGAATGGAGGCTCCCAAGCTAGTAGCTGAATACAGACCAGATGTATTATTGATGGATATTAATATGCCAAATGTCAACGGTGTTTCGGCTGCAGAAGAGGTAGTAAAAATTAGCCCAGAAACAAAAGTAATCATTTTATCCATTCATGATGATGAAGGATATGTCTACCGCACACTTCGTTCAGGAGCATCCGGTTATTTACTAAAGGATATGGGGACTTCTGAATTGGTAGAAGCAGTACGCGTAGTTGCCCAAGGTGGAGCGTATATCCATCCAAAAGTGACCGGTAAGTTAATCGACGAATTCCGTCGCTTAAGCGAGCAGGAGGAGTCAATGGATCGTAGTATTACGTTCGAAGAGTCACCAGTGATGGATCCGCGTATCATTGAATCCTTGACGCGTCGTGAGCGTGAAGTTTTGCAATTAATGGCAGAAGGGAAAAGCAACCGAATGATCGGTGAATATTTATTCATCAGTGAAAAGACGGTTAAAAACCATGTAAGCAGTATTTTACAAAAGCTAAATGTACAGGATCGTACTCAAGCTGTGGTTATATCCATCAAGAATGGCTGGGTAAAGCTGTAAGATTTTTAAGCGGATCATACATCATTTACGAAAAATGAGTGTGGAGAAAGCAACCAAGTCAAGCAGTACGGCATACCTTATTACAGGAGGGGATGACCGTGTTGGCTGATTTTATGATCTGGTTGTTTGCAGCATACGGCTGCTCCGCTCTTTTGCTGAAAATGTTCTATATCTGGATGGAGTCAGGCAGGGCCACTTCTATTATGGAGCCTTTGACCTTGACACATTATCAACTACTTTTGCATAATTCAGAGCATCGAGTTGAAGAGGCTGTACGTACCCTGATGTTTCAATCTGGTTTATATGGACAGCCAATTAGTATTAGTTTTGTGGATGAAGGCTCTTCTGACGATACGCCGCGGATGACGGAGATATTATACCGAGTCCATCCAGATACCATAAGAGAACAACAAGCAGGAAGAGAATCGGTCGTTGTCATCGATTTACGAACAGTTGGAAAAGAGGCTAGCTAAGTTATAGGCTGGTCTCTTTTTTCTTGCATGCTCCCTTTGTCTTTTTTAAGAATAAGGACAAGGGGGGATCGACAGTATGCATGAATATGTTCTTTATTTAAAAGAAGATGGACATTCTGTCTTAGCATATATTACTCCGTGTTTCCAGGTAGACAAGCAATTTTGGAATGAGCAGAACGGGCAAAGGTTGCACATTATTGGAAAAAGTACATCACTCTCCTTACTTTTCGGGATAAGAGACATGGTGAACAGAAAAATTACGCAGCAAGCTACCGCTGGTCAAGTTGCTTCTCATACACTCAAGCAGGCACGTCTGGTGGCTCAAGGCTACACGAAAGAGGTAAATCGTCTATCCGTAAGGGAGATGGGTGAAAATTATTCCTACGGGCGATCCTGCTCCTTTAGCTTCGAAGAATTGGAGGGGGAGGAGAGGGCTTGTGAATCTCATATGCTTGAAAAACAAAATGTAATAGAATTCCTTGCTAGTAACAAGCAGCAGACGCATCAGCTTTATCTTAAGCTACAAGGCAGGGCGTTATTATTAGAAGAAGTTAAAAGGTTGAGCTTTCAGAAATCCCCCTATATAACCCTAAATCATTCAGATCACCTTATCATGTCATTGCAATGGCTTGTTTTACAGGGAAAAGCAGAGTGGCGCCCAAGTGTTAGTCTTGAACTACATCGTTGTTGGTGGCAGCATCAACTGTCCTATCATTGTGAGCGGTGCAATAGTTTCAGGGAAATTGAACAAACAAGCTGCTATAGCTGTCAACAACCCTGCGCCTACTGTTATAATTGCCTTTCGATGGGGAGATGCAAGAGCTGTGTACCTCTAATATTTGTGCCTGCCAGTCTGTCCGGTCATCTGGATGCTGATGCGCAACATTGCATTTCCTCAAAAACCATCCTCCAATGGAATGGACAATTTTCTAAGAGGCAAGCAATCGTAGCCAAAAAGGTAAGAGAATTCGTTTTTTCCAAAGAACGGAGATTTCTAATCTGGGCGGTTTGTGGGGCAGGGAAAACAGAGCTCGTGTTTCCAGCGGTCGATGCAGAATTGGCACGTGGAGGAGCTGTGTGTATAGCTACCCCTCGTAAAGATGTCGTTTTAGAACTAGCCCCACGTATACAAAACGTATTTCCTTCCATTTCAGTCGTGGCTATTCATGGGAGCAGTCAGCAAAAATGGGAGCAAAGCCAACTGATGATTTCGACTACACACCAGATGTTACGTTGCTACCAGCGTTATTCTTTGATAGTAGTTGACGAGGTAGATTCTTTTCCTTACCACCAAAATAAGACTTTGTATCATGCTGTGAAGCGCTCGTTATTACCACATGGCAAGATTTTATATCTTAGCGCTACACCCCCACGCTACCTTCAGCAAGAACTAGTAAAAAAACGAATGGATAATCAAGTATTCCCTTTTCACAAAAAGCTTTCTCTTACTTCCTCTACACATGCTATTCTGCCAGCTAGGTTTCATGGACATCCACTTCCTATTCCAACAAAGCTTGTTACAACCCACTTGCGTCAAAGTATTCATGTATTACAGCCCATTACTCCCTTATTATTTTTTTTACGAAATAGTATACAGGCACACAGGCAGGTCTTTATATTTGTGCCGCGAATTGAGGAAATTCCCTTTGTGGTAGCTTATGTTCAGCACTTTTTTACGGATATGAGAGATAAAGTAGAAGGGGTACACGCTTCAGATCCTGCACGTGAACATAAGGTGCGTGCTTTTCGAGAAAAGGAGTACATGATCTTAGTAACGACTACGATTCTGGAACGCGGAGTAACCATTCCTCGTAGCGATTGCATTGTACTAGAGGCAGATGCCCCTATCTTCGACGAAGCTTCGCTAGTCCAGATAGCAGGAAGAGTGGGACGGTCCAGTGATTCTCCAAAGGGACAGATTCTCTATCTCATGAATAAGAAAGCTTCTGGCCCTGCTCAAGCTATCAGGCATATTAAACGAATGAATCGCTTGGCAGAAGAGACTGCAACAATGATAGAATGAGGGGAATAAATTATGAAATATTGTTTGGTCTGTAAAAATCCGATTCAAAATGCTACAAAAACAAGACAAGTAATTCATCATCTATCAAAGAATGTGCCTGCTTTCTTTTATCCAAGGTGCTTCTATCAGCTAATGCAGCTACTTTTATGTGAGAAATGTGTTTCAAATGCTATACTTTTGCTGAAGCATATCTGTAAAATGTGTGGTAGAGCATGTGCAGGACAACCAGAGCTATGCCGAGATTGTAGTCGACATAGGGAAGGGCTGAAAGGAAATCGAAGCGTAATCCAGTATAATGAATGGGCGAAAGACGTAATAAAACAGTGGAAGTATCAGGGCGATGAGCGATTGTATTCTATCTGTGCAACTTTGATATTATTAGGTTATCGGTTTCATTATGGTCTGAGGAGAAGGATTGATCTTATAAGTTACGTTCCAATGCACACGATTCGGTTACAAGAACGGGGATTTAATCAAGCGCAGAAGCTAGCCGAATATGTGGGGTATCATCAGAAAATTCCTTGTGTCCCGCTATGGGAGCGTCAAAAGGAAACCGAAAAGCAAAGTAAGCAAAAAGGACGGGCAGCACGTTTTGAAAGTATGCAGGATGCATTCGTGATTCATCCGAGCCTGCATACTACATCTCATTGTTTTCAGCCATTTTCTATTTGGCCAAAAAAAACCAGTTGGCGAGTACTGATAGTAGATGATATTTTTACAACAGGGGCAACAATTGAAGCATGTGCTAAGGTACTTTCGTACTATGCGAAAAAACAAAATCTTCAGTTATCCGTCTGTAGTCTCACATTGGCTCGTTAAATTATGGAAAAAAGAAAAACGGCAAATCTATTAATGCAAATTTGCCGATGAAAATAATAGGTAATTATGTTTTTCTGGTACAGAAGACTTATAATTGAGTTAGGATTTGTGGCCCATCTGCCGTAATAGCAAGAGTGTGTTCGTACTGAGCTGATAATTTTCCGTCACGCGTACGTGCTGTCCACCCATCTTCTTCATCTACGACTGCATGATAAGTTCCTACATTCAGCATGGGCTCAATGGTGAGAACCATGCCTTCCTTCAAGCGAACTCCTTTACCAGCAGGCCCAAAGTGTGGAACATATGGATCTTCATGCATTTTTTGGCCAATTCCATGGCCGGTAAAATCGCGGACGACTGAGTATCCGCGCTCTTCGGCGAATGTTTGAATAGCATGGGAGATATCGCCGATACGATTGCCAACAACTGCTTGCTCAATCCCTAGATACAGAGCCTCTTTGGTGGTAGTCAATAGACGATCAGCTTCCTCTGAGATTTGTCCTACTCCATATGACCAAGCAGAGTCGGCCAACCATCCGTTAAGATTAACAACCATGTCAATCGTTACGATGTCACCATTTTTTAATTCCTTTTTAGAAGGGAATCCATGGCAAATGACATCGTTAATTGATGCGCATGTGGCATAAGGATAGCCATGATAGCCTTTTTGCTCAGGTTTGGCACCATGTTCTTTTAGGTAACGTTCTACGAATTGATCAATTTCCCAAGTCGTAATACCTGGTTGAATCATGGTAGCAATTTTTTGGTGGATACTAGCCAAAATGATGCCAGCCTGACGCATGAGTTCAATTTCTTCCTTGGTTTTAATAACGATCATGGTAAGACCTCCATGTACTTGATATTTGCCTAAAGTTTATTCAGTCGACTAGAAAAACTGTACACGGCGCTGAATTCAAGCAATAAACATAAGTATAAGTAATGATAACATATATTTTTCATGCCAAAAACAAAGTGAATTAGGGAGGAATAAATTATGGGATTAGGACAACTAGCAAACTGTCCAATATGTGATGTGCTGTTTGTGAAAGGAATAAGAGATGTATGTCCATCATGCTATAAAGAGCAAGAGAAGCAATACGAATTATGTGCTAGCTTCCTGAGAAAAAGGGAAAATCGCGGTGCTACCATTTATCAATTGAGCGAAGGTACGGGTGTCGAGGTGAAAGAGATTACTCGATTTATTCGTGAAGGACGGATTTCAGTTCAAAGCAACCCGAACCTTGGATACCCATGTGAAAGCTGTGGGGAAATTATTCAATCAGGGGCTATGTGTACAAATTGCTCAGGTAAGCTACAACGTGAAATTACACAACAAATTGACGTTGAACGTCGTCTTACGGATGATGAGCGAAAAACAAATCAGGTCTATAAGTTTAGAAAAGAATAGGACTATCCAACCAAACGATTTTGGATGATTAGAAACATTAATCGTTTTCATAAGAAAAGCCGATGTTACTACTAGAGCAAGCAAACGGTGATTTTCTATCCTGTAGCTAAGAACATGCGGTCCGCTTCTTAAATATGGGGGGAGCCGTAAGTTCTTTCTAGCGCAAGTCTCAATGATCGAGGTGATAATATGCGTATTAATGAAACCAACCGCACAGGAATGATACAAGCCTATAATAAGGCTAATAAGGTGCAGCAGAATAGCCAATTAAAGCATAAATGGGGAAAAGATGAAGTTTCAATTTCTACTGAGGGAATGGAACTTCTCAAGCTAGGGGAAGAACAAGAAATGGACTCAGCTCGTCTAGCTAAAATTTCTGAACTAAAAAGCAAGGTTGAAAACGGTACATATCAAGTGCCTAGCGATCAAATCGCTGAGAAATTCATTGCTTTTTGGAAAAAATCGTAGAGGAGCGACAGGGAGCTCATGGCGCATGTAAACGAACTCTTTGCCGTGTTGGATAATTTGACGGAGCTTCACCAAGCGCTATATACACTAGCGATGGAGAAGCGAGAAGTTTTGGTAAAAAACGATATGCAACAATTAACTGACCTTGTCAAAAAAGAGCAACAGTTGTTAAAGGCTGTTCAGAGAACTGAGCTATTGCGTAAAGATATGACCAACACGATCTTTAATGAAAAGGGTGTAGCTGTTACGGATGGAACCCTACAAGATGTTATTAGATTGTGTACGGATGTAGAGATGAAAAATCAGTTAGCTCAGCGTCGGGAAGAATTACTCAGAGTCATTGGAAAATTGAAGGAAGAGAACGAGCAAAATCAGCAGTTATTGGAGTACTCCCTTGACTTTGTCAATATGAGCCTTGACTTGTTCACTGATCGACCGGAAGAGGACTTTATTTATAAAAACCCAGTGAATCAACAGTTACACTCGTCAATGAATCGTTCTATTTTTAACCACAAGGCATAGAAAGGAGTGTCCATATGAGATCAACCTTCCATCTACTTGAAGTAAGTAAGAGAGCATTGTTTGCACAACAGGCTGCTTTAAACGTAACAGGACACAACGTTGCAAATGCCAATACCATTGGATATACTCGTCAGCGCGTTAATATGGCTGCTGCGACTCCAATCCCGGGACCTGGAATGAATGCAGACCGTGCACCGGGTTTACTTGGTACCGGGGTGTATGCAACAGATATTCAACGCATTCGGGAAGATTACATAGATGGTCAATATCGGGCTGCGGCTAAAAATACAGGCTATTGGAATGACATGGTTAAAACGATTAGTAACATAGAGGATATTATGAATGAACCGTCCGAAAATGGCTTACAGAAGGTTATGGATCAAATGTGGAAAGGGTGGGAGGATTTATCCGGAGACCCAAGGAACCAATCTGTACGTTCTGTTTTACGGGAACGAGCGGTGGCAGTAGCCGACACATTTAATCATATGCACAACCGCCTTACACAACTACAAGATGATTTAAATAATGAGGTAGCCGTACAAGCCAACTCTATTGATTCTATTGCTAAGCAAATCGCGTCCATTAATAAACAAATTGGTGATGTTGTACCACATGGTTACCAGCCGAATGATTTATATGACCAACGCGATGTTCTCATTGATAAGCTTTCTGCGATGGCTGAGGTTAAGGTTACGCCAACAGAACGTGGCATGGTCAATATTACCATAGGTGGACAACCACTTGTGAACAATGCTACTTCTGTTGAAGTGAAAGCCACAAAAAACACCGCAACAGGAAAATTTGATGTTACCTTGGGTGGAGGAGAGTTTAAACCGCTTAAGGGAACGGGAACATTGTCAGCAGCAATTGAAGGAAGAGATGAAACTACGGCTAATATGCTACAAAAGGTGAATTCTCTCGCTGTTAATTTAGCTCGTGAGATAAATGAAGTTCATAAAACGGGCTACAACCTTGATGATATTAAAAATGGTACTCAGGAAGGTCTTAATTTCTTTGTTATTGACGGGGGAAAAGACAATCCGACAAGTGCAGCAAATATTAAAGTAAATCCTGAGATTTTAAAAAGCTTAGATAAAATTGCAGCAGCTAGAGCTGATGAAACAGGGAAAGTTAATGATGGAAATAACCAAAATGCTCTGGAGATCTCCAAAATTAAAAATAAACTAATTCCCGCGGGAACAGGCAACAATCCGAATGATTTTCCGCAATCCTCAACCATTGACGACTTTTATCGCCACACGATCGCTCAATTGGGTGTAGATGGTCAGGAAGCAATCCGTAATTTTAAAAATGCAGAAACGTCTTCAGACATGATTCTTATGAACCGTGAGTCTGTATCAGGAGTTGATACCGATGAAGAAATGACGAACCTTATCAAGTTTCAGAAGGCATATGGCGCAGCGGCTCGTGTAATGACCAGCATGGATGAGATCTTAGACAAAATCATTAATGGTATGGGGCGTGTAGGTTTGTAGGTTACTTGAGAAGAGCGTCGTATGTTGCGACGCTTTTTTTAAAACGGTATTTTGTACAACAGGAAGAGATGAAAGGGAATAACTTGTGTTTCTAACTCACGGGAGCATTACTCAATAAATAAAAATTGAGATAGACATGTACAAGGAGGCAAACCAAATGGCGATACGTATCACACAGAATATGATGAATAACACCATGGTACGCAATATTAATAACTCTATGAGCCAGATGAGTAAATCTTATCAGCAACTTTCTACAGGGAAACTAGTGTCCCGTCCGTCTGATGACCCAATCGTTGCTGCTAGAGGGATGTATTATCGAACTTCTCTAGTGGAAAATGAGCAATTTCTGCGCAATGCTGGACAAGCCAAAACATGGATGGAATCCTATGATACATCTATGGACGAGGTTGGAAAAGTATTTGGTCGGGTTCGTGATCTATTAACTGGTTCAGGTAATGGTACGTATTCAAAAGAAGAAACACAGAGTATTGCTGCTGAGATTGAAGAATTAAAAAAACATTTGGGTGATTTGGCTAACCAGACCGTGAATGGGAAGTATATTTACGGAGGCGACAATAATAATAAGCCACCGTTTGAAATTAAAAAACAACCTGGTACTGGTAAAGACGAGTTCGTTTTTACATCCAACGAAGGCAAAGTAGAAATGGAAATGAGTCAAGGGGTATTTTTCCAAGTAAACATTAGTGGGAAAAACATTTTTGATTCGCCAGCAGGTGAAAATATTTTTAAAACCTTAGAAGACATCGTAGGAGATCTAAACGCAGGGAATTCCGCAGCGGATTATTTAGAAAGAATGGACAATCACATTAATAACTTGCTGTTAGAGCGTGCTGCTTTAGGAGCGCGTTCTAATCGTTTAGAATTAATGACTGATCGACTTGATGCTGATAGTGTCAGCATTATTTCCATGATGTCTAGTAATGAAGATGCAGATGAGGCAGAAGTTATTACGAACTTAAAAATGCAAGAAAATGTACACCGAGCTGCTTTAGGGGCAGGCGCACGAATTATTCAACCATCGTTACTTGATTTTCTAAGATAAAGGCGGAAGGGGAGTAGTAGAATGCAACTAGCTTCTTTATCTATGAGATCTACTCCTCTCTTGCTAAACTTGCAAAGTCCGCATGGGAAGCAAGAGATTGAGCAGCCAAGAGCAAGCATGGAAATAAAACAGGAAGCGGCTATTCTGGAAATTCGCCAGCCTCAAGGGGAATTGCAGATTGATTCCAATGAAGCACGTGAAAATATCGATATGAGAGGCCCGTTACGGCGGTCTAGTGATAATGCCGAGTATGGCTATAACAAAGTAATGGAAGCGATTGAGCAAGCCGGAGTTGAAGGAGATCAACTGCGTGCTTTTGAACGTGGAGGTAACGCCATCGCTGAGATCGCTTTTGAAAAAAGCATCATGTTTTCGGGTGAAGGAGTCGTAGCTGCGGGTTCTCTTATTGGTGATGGTATTGAAATGCGTTATGAAGCCAAGCCCGTAGAGATTAAATTTACACCAAGAGGGGCAAAAATTGAGACAACCGTCAACCCACCTGTTCACAAATATACGCCTGCCAAGGTAGAGGCGTATGTAAAACAGTGGAATCGGCTGGATATCGAAGTCGTAGGTTTAAATGTGGACGTAGCTAGATAAGAGGTGTTGTCTGATGATGTATCAACAGGAAAAAATGGGAAAACTTTATATTGTAGAGGGTATGATTGGTTTTTCTAATTTGCATGAGTATCAATTAGTGCAAGAAAATCCAGAAATGCCTTTTTTGTCTCTTCAGTCATTGGAAGAACAGGGGATTAGTTTTTGGGTGGTAGATCCGTTTCTTTTCTTTAAGGATTATGAATTTGATCTACCTCGTTCAGTGAGAGAAGCCTTGGAGATTACGGAAGAATCTCAGGTGGTGATTTTGTCAGTCATGACAATACGAGGAAAAGACCAAATCACAGTTAATTTAAAATCACCTCTTGTCATTAATGTGGAAAACAGAAAAGCTACACAATTTATTCTGCAAGGAGATCATTACAATTTGCGGCAGCCCCTCCTTTTACAAAAAGAGAAGCCAGTGACAAAGTAGGTGATAACTATGTTGGTATTAGCGCGTAAAAAAAATGAGTCCATCATGATTGGCGATCAGATAGAGATAAAAGTGATTGCAGTTGAGAAAGACTTTGTCCGTATCGGCATATCGGCTCCACGCGATATTAACGTTCATCGAAAAGAAATATATGTAGCCATTCAGGAAGAGAATCAATTAGCTGTACAAACAAAAGTAGATTGGGTCCAACTAGCCCAATGGTTAGGAACTGAAAAAAAACTTGAAGATGAATAAGCTTCAAGTTTTTTTTTTGGTCTTTTTTAGTTTCCTTCATTTGTAAATAAATAGTTTTGTTAAAAAAGCTATGAAAGGTATAACGAATTACCGATATATGTAGTATGAGAAGTTAGTAATCTAATGTTACATGCGATTAGAAATTTACTGAGCTGAGCTATCAATGATCTATTGTCTTGGAAAGGAAATATTTGAATACCATGGAAAAATATTGGGGTGTTATGCGAGGAATGATTGGACTGTCAACGACTTGTGGAGAGGCAATCGAATTACTACATGAGCGTTTGCATCAGAATCAGATCCATGAAATGGCCTATTTAATGGCAGATATCGCTGATGCATGCAATCAATTAGAAAAGTCAACAGGGATGATTTCGCCTTTTTTGCTAAAAGACAACCGTCTGGAAGAATTAACAAAATTCAGAACTGAAATACTAGAGAAGTTGGTAGGTGCTTTTGAACAATCGGATCAGGTGCTAGCAATTCAAATATTATCGTCCCAAATGATCCCATTACAAAAAGAGTGGCAGGAGGAAATGACACATCATGTAGTCCCTCACGTACTCTCATAAGTATGTCTTCAACAAAATTTGATAAACAGTAAGGAATATGGGGGAATCTGCAAATGTCGACAACAACTAAGAAAACGCTTGTGCCGGAGTATATGCTATCTTTCCAATGCATCGGTACAGAGTGCGAGGATACTTGTTGTGCTGGATGGAAGGTCACGGTTGATCAGGATACGTATAAGAAATATAAACGTTTGAAAGATGAAGAATTGTCACCAATTATAGATCGGAATATAAAACGAGTTCGCTCTAAGGCCTCAACTGGTAATTATGCCAAAATTATGATGGATTCTTCAAATAGCTGTGTGTTTCTGAACGAACAGAAATTATGTAGTATCCAACTAAAAAAAGGGGAAGATTATCTCTGTAATACCTGTAAAACCTACCCTCGCACCTGGAACAATGTGAATGATGTTGTTGAGCGAGCAGCAACCATCTCCTGCCCAGAAATAGCGAGATTAGCACTTCTTAACCCAGAAGGAATTGGATTTCAAGAGCAATTAGAGAGTGTTGAGGTAGGTTTGCACTTCGCTGGCCATATCGATACCTCTAAGCATATAAAAGGGAAAAAACTCCAAAAATATTTCTGGGAACTGCGAATTTTTACGATTCAAGTCTTGCAGTACCGACAATATAAGTTTGAGGATCGCTTACTATTTTTGGGGTTATTCTTTCAAAAGGTTCAAGAATATGTGAACAATTCTGAGGTAGATCAAGTTTTACAGCTTATAGGTTCCTATACCAATATGCTGCAAAGCGGTACCATTGATCAAATGTTTGCCGATGTGCCTGTTAACCATACCATTCAGATGAAGTTGTTAAAAAAGTTGACGGATCAACGTTTCATCGAAGGTGGAGTTCATGGCCGTTATATAGAGTGTTATACAGAGTGCTTGTTGGGACTTGAGCATTTCGAGGGTATGGAAGAGGAAGGCACCCTTTCTAGATATATAGACGCTTATGAAAACTATTACCAACCATTCATGAAGAATCATGAGTATATTCTAGAAAATTACTTGGTAAATCATGTGTTTTCCAAGCTCTTCCCAACTGCTCTTGATAAGGATATTTTTGAAGAATATGTTATGCTCGTTATTCGTTATGCATTGATTAAATTGCAATTAATCGGAATGGCTAGACACCATAAAACAGCGTTTTCTACAGACCATGTTATGAAGCTTATTCAATCATTTGGACGAGCTGTCGAGCATAATCAGTCCTATTTAACGAAAATGAAAGGCTTGTTGGAGGAAAATGGGTTCACGACAATGGGATATATGTCCATTTTAATCAAAAATTAAAACACAGAGTCAAAAGTCATACAGAGCTGTAGCTCTATCCAAATAATAGGAACCAGTCAGGCCTGCTATATGGCTGTTCGTTATTATTTTAACGACCATACCTACCTGAACGAAAGGGGCCCTCTCATTTGATGGGGTCTCTTTTTTTATTTTAATGAGGAAAAGAGCGCTACCACTCAATTTCTACCAGCAATATGCCGATACTTTAGATAGAAGATGAAGATGACGGAGGGATTACTGTGGAAATTCGTCAAAATGGAAATGCAGGTTCGAATCCTCAAGAGCTAACCAAGCCACCATTAGATGCTACTATAAAACCGAAGCCTTCAACAGAAAAAGACGTGGTGCAAGCTATTGAGCATAAGGATGCTTTTCAAAAAGAATTACAGAAGGAAATATCAGCTTTAAATAAATTTATGCAAGCAAAAGAAACGCATTTAAAATTCAATCTACATGAAAAATTAGGTGAGTACTATGTACAGGTGATTGACAATCAGACTGATGAAGTGGTCAGAGAGATCCCGTCTAAAAAGATGATGGATACAGTTGCCCAAATGTACGAACTAATTGGAATTATGGTTGATCGAAAAATTTAGGAGGGGTTCAAAATGGCAGGTCCAATGAGAATATCTGGTTTAGCTTCAGGTCTTGATACTGAAACAATGATTCAAAAATTAATGAAAGCAGAACGATCTCCAATGGAGAAATTGCTTCGTAAGCGTCAAAAAGAAGAATGGACGCGCGACAGCTATCGCGAGCAAAATGCATTATTGCTAGAGCTAAATAATAAAATAAGTAAATTGCGTCTGACTTCAGATTTTACAAAGCAAAAAGTATCTTCTTCCGATGACGCTAAAGTAACAGCAAGTATTACAAAGAAGAATTCTACAACGCAGTACGATGTATCTAATGTTCAGCTTGCGAAACCGGGTACTGGTGTTTCCGTGAAGTTTAAGGTTAGCGATGATATCAAGGATAGTAATACTGAAATAAATAGTTCCTTTGATTTTACACTGAAGGGTACTGATGGCTCAGACGAAGTCACCATTTCAGTAGGTGAAAAAGACACAATTGAGTCGGTTTTAAATAAAATTAATAGTGAGTCCAGTAAGACCGGCGTTAAGGCTTTTTATTCTAATACGGACAAATCTATCGTTTTCACATCTCAGGTACCTCCAACTGAGGAAAATACTGCTCAGGAATCTGCTATTAAAATTACAACTAGCGGTGGAGGTAATAAGCTTAATATTACTGAGGGTGAGATAAAACAAAACTTTACTAAAGTTGATTCTACAGGAACACCTGAATCAAATTATACGAAGACAGGCTTTACAGGTGCACAAGATTTTAAAGGCATCGTAAAACAAGCCGGAAAAGCTACTGTAAATGGTGTTGAATTTGCTTTAGATTCCAAAAACACACTTGATTTTGATGGTATGAGCTTTACTTTTAAAGATAATATCGGTGTCGGTGATAAAAAAGTAGTCATTACTACAGCCAAAGATACGGAGCCAGTTATGACTGCTATCAAAGAGTTCGTCGATACCTACAACAAGGTAGTCGATCAATTTAATAAAAAGATGACAGAAAAAGTGTACCGCGATTTCTACCCGCTTATTGATGAAGAAAAAGAAGCAATGAAAGAAAAACAAATCGATAAATGGGAAGAGAAAGCGAAGAGCGGTCTGTTAAAAAGTGACAGTATTTTATCTGATGTGCTCACACAGATGCGTAGCTCGTTCAATACTCCTGTAGAAGGAGTAGAACCGCCAAAAAATACACTTGCTAGCATTGGAATCGGTCCAAAGAAATCCGATGGTCTGGGCAGTAAGTTTGATTACATGGAAAACGGTAAGATATACCTTGATGAAGAAAAGCTTAAAGATGCCTTGTCAAATGATCAGGAAAGAGTAATTGCTCTCTTCACAAATGGTAGCGGGATTACTTCAGGATCTGATTCATTCAAATCCCAAGGTCTTGCTCAACGTATTTATAGTCAGACGAATGCTGCTATGAAAAAAATTGGGGAAAAAGCGGGTCGGACAGGTACAACCAGTGATAATAGCCTAATTTCAAAGGATATCCGAGATATCAACACTCGCATTAATGCTTGGGAGAAGAAACTAAAAGATAAAGAAACAAGTCTGTGGAAAAAATACTCGGCCATGGAGCAAGCGATTAATAAGCTAAATGCTCAAGGCTCCAACCTGTTATCTAAATTCGGTGCGTAATGGTTTTGAGGAATAAGGAGGGGAATGCATGAATCAGACGGCTGCACAAATCTATCAACAGAACCAAGTGAAAACAGCCTCGCCAGGCGAGCTTACGTTAATGCTGTACAATGGAGGCATCCGTTTTAGTAAAGAAGCAAAGATAGCTTTGGAGAAACAGGACGTTCAAAAAGCTCATCAGAGCATTATTAAGGTACAGGATATTATCCGAGAATTAATGGTTACGTTAGATCAAAACGTAGCAATTTCTGAGCAGTTTATGCTGATGTATGATTATATGTATAATCGTACAATTGAAGCGAATTTGAAAAAGGACGGCGCCATTATCACGGAAGTAGAAGAGTTTTTTGTGCAATTCCGCGATACATGGAAACAGGCAATACTGATTGCCAGAAGGCAGCCAGAAGGAAATCAGATATAATGACACATGTTTCTGCGATGGATGTAGCGAGCAATATCCTTATCCTTACTGAAAAACTAATGGAAATCCTGAAGCATGATGAAGAGCCGAATCCCGATGAGTGGAACTCCGTCCTTGAACAGCGAGAAGAGCAAATTACGCACCTAGGTAAACTGCAAGCACTAGGCATAGACCTACAAGCACAGGAAAAGGAATTATTGCAGAAAAGCTATCAGCTTGATCAAGAAATCCTTTCTCTGATGAAGCAGCAGCAAGCAAAAATTGAAGAACAGCTACATCAGGTAAACAAGGCGAAAGTAGCAAACAAACAGTACGCTGGTGAAACGACTCATGTTGCCTATGGAGCTTTCTTTGACAAAAAAAATTAAGATATATGCTAGTTTTTACACGAAAAAATGGTCGAGCAATCGACCATTTTGTTTCTTGCTAAAGCCCTTGGTGAGCCAAAAAGAATTTATGGCATCACATCTGCTGGAATACGTTGACCGCAAGCCTGACAAGGCTTGTGGTATTCAATTCTCTCACCACAATAACAAACAAGACCAATCATACGAGCAGGGCTTCCTACCACAAGCTGATGAGCCCCTACGTCCCTGATGACCACAGAGCCTGCTCCTACCATAGAATAGGCACCGATGGTTGTTCCACATACGATAGTGGCGTTCGCTCCTATGGATGCTCCTATCTCGACTTTGGTCGGTACCACTTTCCAAGCGCGATTGCATGCACGTGGGAACAAATCGTTCGTAAATGTCATATGGGGTCCGAGAAATACATTATCGTCAATCTCGACCCCATGATAGACAGAAACACCATTCTGAATCTTGACGTTATTCCCGATTTTTACCCCTTGATCGATGTAAACATCCTTACTAATGATGCATCGGCTCCCGATTGTACTTTGCTCTCGAATTTGTGCATTGTTCCAGATTTTTGTTCCAGCTCCAATCATGGCTTGCTTAGACACTTCTGCTGTTGGATGAATAAAGACATTTTCATGTGTCTGGTGAGACATAATTTGCCCCCTCGTCAGTCAGTTTCCCTTTTTGGAAAAGGATTATTTTTTTCCTTCCACAAATTACGCAGATGTTGCACGATGCTCCTCTTCTTAACGTATTACTAATAGAGGGTTTTAATTACGGAGACGAGGGGGAATGAACGTGAGGATACCCATCATTGATTTGACGGACGAGGTAGAATTGCTCTGGAATGAGATTAACAGTGCTGTCCAGGAAGTGCTACGTTCGGGCCATTTCGTACTTGGTAACGAGGGAAAAACGTTTGAGAAGGAAGTAGCTGACTATTTGGGATGCAAACATGCAATCACGGTAAATTCAGGTACGGATGCGTTATTTATCGCGTTGAGGGCTTTGGGAATTGGAGCAGGAGATGAAGTGATCGTCCCCTCCTTTACCTTTTATGCTACGGCTGAAGCTGTTGAGCTAGTCGGAGCGACTCCGGTGTTTGCTGAGATTAACCCAGATACATTCAATGTAGAACCGGCTGATATAGAGTCCAAAATTACCGAGCGGACAAGAGCAATTATTCCTGTTCATCTATATGGACATGCGGCTAAAATGGAACCGATGATTACGATTGCACAACAATACGGGTTAGGACTTATCGAGGACACCGCACAGGCATTTGGTGGAGAGTACTGTGGCAAGAAGCTAGGAACCTTTGGGCATTTTGGATGTTTTTCCTTTTATCCCACTAAGAATTTGGGAGCATATGGTGATGGAGGCATGTTAACCACAGATAACGATGAACTGGCAGAGATAGCTCGCAAATTACGTACCCACGGCTCGTTGATACCTTATCAAAATGAACTTACAGGTTACAATTCGCGTTTAGATGAATTGCAAGCCTGTATTTTACGTGTGAAGCTACCTTATATTAACCAATGGAACGAAGCAAGAAGAGAAGCTGCCCAGCAATACAATCAGATGCTAAAAGACGTACCAGGCATTGTAACGCCAAAGGTAGCAGGATATGCCAAGCATGTGTATCATCAATACACGATACGGGTGAAACATGGCTTACGCGATGAATTGCACCGTTATCTGCATCAGCAAGGAATTGGTGCAATGTTATATTATCCTACTCCTGTGCATCAACTGCCAGTATACCAAGCAACACAACAGCCTAAGCTAGCTGTTACAGAGCAAATGGCAACTGAGGCGTTAAGTTTGCCGATGTGGCCGCGTATTACCTTAGAAATACAACAGCGGGTAGTACATGCAATACAGAGCTTCATGGCTAAAGTAGGATAGGGCAAAGGGGCGAAACTTGCTGGTGAAAAGCAAGGGTTCGCTTTTTTCTTTGTTTTTTTTGACAGTAGAAATATTTTTTACTTTTTCATCTAACTCTAGATATTCATTTGCTATAATGAATTCGTTCAGAAATACATGCTTGGGCAAGTGAGGTTACTAACATGAATGTAAAAACATTTTTTGCGGGAAGAAATCGTTCGTTATTACTTGTTCTATTTATTGTGTTGGTTTTAATACATACCATTTATTTAAATGGAAGTGTAAGTCAACTGCTACATCCGGCGGCAATTGAATTAGTTGGGCTATCTGTCATTATCTCGTATGCTATTAAGTGTAAACATATTAAAATCAAACATTTATTTCGATTATTGATCCACGGCAGAGAAAATAACATCGAAGAGACGATCAAGCGTTTTTATCAATACTCGGTTGTTTTAAAAGAGAAAGGCTACATTTCCTTGGAAAAAGAATTGATGGACGAGCCTGATTCATTTGTTCAGCGGGGGGCGTTGCTGGCGATCGAAGGTGTATCGGAGCAAGAACTTCGTATGATTTTAGAAAACGAGTGTAAGGGTGAACAGCATCGCTACCAGCAAATGGGCGGAATGTTTCGATTGGTTGCCCTGCTGGCGCCTGGAATGGGGCTGGTTGGGACGTTATTGGGGATGACAGGAGTATTACAAACCCTGTCTGATTTTACGCAGACAGGCCAGAGCCTAAGCACAGCGGTGGTAGCTACCTTGTATGGAGCCTTGCTAGCCAATCTGTTGGCGTTGCCATGTTACTATCGGTTAATGGATATTCATGATCAGGAAATGTTTGAAAAGCGGCTTTATATGGAAGGATGCGTAGGGCTACAGCGTATGGAAACTCCACGAATTTTGTTTGAAAAACTAAATTCCTTTTTACCTGCTGATCAAAAGCTAGTACTCTTAAAAATGCCTGGCAGCATGAAAGGAATTATTGAAAGGCAGAGCGAGTATGCAGGATGATCGTCTGTATGATGAAAAGGAGCTAGAGAAAAGCTGGCTATTAAGCTACAGTGATTTAATTACCTTGCTGTTTATAATTGTCATAATCATTGCGGCGATGTATTCGGCTCAGGTCAAGCAACAACAGCAAGAGCTTCAGCAGAAGGCATCTGAAACGACGGAAAAGGCCGAAATAGCAAAAGCTGAGCAAGCCGTAGCTGAAATGAAAAAGAAAGCATTGGAAGCAGAAATCCGCGAACTGTCTGCAAAGCGTGATGTCAAGGCGATTGGTGCCGGGCAACAAGACGAACCAGTAGAGCGGAATATACAGGTAGTGAAGGAAAAAGTGGGAGAGGCCTTGCAGGAGTTCCATATCCCCTTTGTAGAGCAAAGCGATGGAGTGATGATCCGTTTACCGGAAAATTTGTTGTTTGCTAGCGGATCAGCCGATTTAGCTCCAGATGGTCAAAAAGTCATAGACAGGCTAGCTGATGTATTACAAAAATTTCCTCATCAAGTGCGAATTGAGGGGCACACAGATGACAGTCCCATTACAAAAAGCCAGTATGTCGCTAACTGGGATCTATCTCTTGCGCGTGCAAAGGCCGTTATGCAGGAATTTGTTCAAGAACGAGGGTTATCTCCAGCACGATTCATTGTCGCAGGCTTTGGAGAAACGAAGCCTCTTGTAGAGAATACAACAGAAAAAAATCGCCAACAAAATCGCCGTGTGGAAATTACTGTATTAAGCAAGCAGACAGAATGATGGTATGATCAGCATAACGATTTATAGTAATGAATGATATATGTTTCTTTATAAGACCTCCTTTTTGAGATGAACAATAGGAGGTCTTTTTTATTTATAGATGAGCCAAAAAAACTGTGGTGAACGAGAAAGAAATGCTTTTTCAGAGTTATACACAAAAAACGAGTTCTTGTGCACAACTTCTTGTGGATAATGTGGACAACTTTGTGGAAATGCACAATTATGGGCAAGGTTACCCACAGCTGGGAAAGATAGAGCATAAATTATTTAAATAATGAAGTGGATAGAAAGCGATGTGAGCGAGTGTCGAACCTAGATTATGCTATAGCTGTGGATAAAGAATAAAAAAGCAAAAAAGTCTTATGTGTCCAATATGTGACATGATTTTGTTATATAGATTGAAGAAATTTTTCGAGCTAGAATACAATTAATCGACAATATCTGTAGGTGGGGAAGCCGTTTTCGAGAGCCAAATAAATTTTAAATCTCACACTGGTAATTATAGCTAAAAATGTATCGTAATTCCCTGCGTTTATAGGGTAAAGACCACGTCTCTCAACGCTAGATCGAGTCTCTTGTAGCACTCCATTTTCTGGTAAAATTACATATATGGAAATATGTTTAGCAAAAAATATGTGGGAGCGCTTTCCTGCTTTTACTACGGCAGTAAAGGCTTATTTGCTTGTAACATTAAGCCTTTCTAAGGCTGCTATGAGATGTTTAACAAAAAAATAAAGACCACGTTGAAATTTGTCGATAATCCAGCATTTGACTTTACCATAGGCAAGGTGTATAGTCAGATCATGGATTAACAAATAGTCCACAGTTTTCTTATGAAAGGAATGTTTAATACATGCAAGGAAAAGTAAAATGGTTTAATGCAGAAAAAGGTTTTGGTTTCATCGAGCGCGATGGAGGCGACGATGTATTCGTACATTTCTCCGCTATCCAATCTGAAGGTTTCAAAAGCTTGGATGAAGGTCAAACTGTAGAGTTTGATATCGTTGAAGGCGATCGTGGTCCTCAAGCGGCTAACGTAACTAAAATCTAATTGATTTTATAATCAATACCCCCTAGGATAACTTAGGGGGTTTTTGGTGTTTATTTACACTAAAATTATTTGTTTCAAAAAAATCGAAATAGGTTTAAAATAGAGACAAGCCTTACTTGCTGTGTTGACGAAAGATTAAAATCAAGTGAAAATTTTTAAACATTTTGTCTTTTTTTCACGAATTTTGTTAAAACGAAAAGAAGAAACAGCAGGTTTTAATTACGTCTATGTAGAATACAAATAGCATAGACGGAAGGAGGTTGTGTCCATGAACTACAATATTCGTGGCGAAAACATTCAAGTTACAGAAGCTCTTCGGGAGTATGTAGAGAAAAAGATAAGCCGTCTCGAACGCTATTTTGACAATCTAGGGCATGTAGAGGTACATGTGACAATGCGCGTGCTTCGTGGAGAAGGAACTATTGAGGTAACCATTCCGATGACTGGCGTTATTCTCCGAGCTGAGGAAACTCACGACGATATGTACGCAGCAATTGATTTGGTTGTCGAAAAATTAGAGCGTCAAATGCGTAAGTACAAAACAAAAATCAACCGTAAACAGCGTCATGAATCAGGGGCTAAAGCGATGCCGAATATGGAAGCTTCCTCTGTAGCTGTAGCGGATGAAGAGGATGATGTACAGTTTGATATCGTAAGAACGAAGCGATTCAACTTAAAACCGATGGATTCAGAAGAGGCCATTATGCAAATGGAACTTCTGGGCCACAACTTCTTCGTCTTTGAAAACAGTGAAAGCAATGATGTAAATGTAGTCTATCGTCGAAATGATGGACGATACGGGTTAATAGAACCAAAATAAACGTATACAATCATTAAAAAATTTAAAAATATATACAAAAAGTGGTAAAGGGGTTGTCGATTGGCAACTCCTTTACTTGTGTTTACTGATAGAGATTTGGTAAAATAGATTGTTAGAAAGTACCCTTAGGGGAACGGTGGAAGGGGTGTCCCTATGTTAGGGCTTGTAAAGAAGCTTTTTGGCGATACAAATGAACGTGAATTAAAGAAATTAGTTAAGCGTGTAGACAAAATTAATGCGTTAGAACCCCAAGTAACATTACTTACTGATGACCAATTAAAGGAAAAAACGGCGGAATTCCGTGCTCGTTTGGAAAAGGGAGAAACGCTGAATGATATATTAAACGAAGCATTTGCTGTAGTGCGTGAAGCGTCCAAACGTGTATTGGGGATGCGTCACTTTGATGTACAGCTAATTGGTGGTATGGTCCTGCAAGAAGGACGCATTGCTGAAATGAAGACTGGTGAAGGTAAAACCCTTGTAGCGACCTTAGCTACGTACTTGAATGCCTTGGCTGGTAAGGGTGTTCACATTGTAACAGTTAACGAATACTTAGCTGAGCGTGACTCCAAGATTATGGGTGAGCTGTACCAATTTCTTGGCATGACAGTAGGTTTGAACATAAACGGTATGAGTGCTGAACAAAAACGTGAGGCATACAACTGCGATATTACGTATGGTACAAACAACGAGTTTGGGTTTGACTACCTGCGTGACAACATGGTGCTTTATAAAGAGCAAATGACACAACGTCCTTTGCACTATGCAATCATTGACGAAGTGGATAGTATCCTAGTCGACGAAGCGCGTACTCCACTGATCATTTCCGGATCAGCTAATAAATCTACTGAACTTTATTATATTTGCTCCCATTTTGTAAAAAGACTGGAGCCTGAAACGGATTTTAGTATTGATGAAAAACTAAAAATCGCTACTTTAACCGATGAAGGTGTGAGCAAGGTTGAAAAAGCGTTTAACGTGGACAATTTGTACGATACCAACCATGTTACACTTAACCACCATATTACATCGGCTTTGAAGGCTCAGGTTCTGTTTAAACGTGACGTTGATTATGTTGTGCAGGATGGCGAGGTTGTGATCGTAGACGAGTTCACAGGGCGTCTGATGGTGGGTCGTCGTTACAGTGATGGTTTGCATCAGGCGATTGAAGCGAAGGAAGGGCTAAAAGTACAGAGCGAAAGCATGACCTTGGCAACAATTACGCTGCAAAACTACTTCCGTATGTATCAAAAGTTGAGCGGTATGACCGGTACAGCTAAGACTGAGGAAGAGGAATTCAAAAAAATCTATGGATTGGACGTAGTTGTGATTCCTACAAACCGCCCAATTCAACGTATAGATATGGCGGATGCGATATATAAATCCGAGGATGCCAAATATCGTGCGGTAGTAAAAGAGATCGTGGAGCGCCATAAAAAAGGACAACCTATTTTGGTTGGTACCATTTCCATCGAAAACTCAGAGAAACTATCTCACCTATTGCGCCAAAAAGGTGTACCACATAATGTACTCAATGCGAAGCAGCATGAACGTGAAGCAGAGATTGTTGCTCGCGCGGGTCAATTCGGTGCAGTAACCATCGCTACAAACATGGCTGGTCGCGGTACAGACATTCAGTTGGGTGAAGGGGTACCTGCAATAGGTGGTCTGCATATCATCGGTACAGAGCGCCATGAGAGCCGTCGTATTGATAACCAGCTACGTGGACGTGCAGGCCGTCAAGGGGACCCGGGTTCCTCTCAATTCTTCTTGTCCCTACAGGATGAGCTTATGCGCCGTTTCGGAGCTGACAACATCATGAATATGATGGACAGACTCGGAATGGAAGAAGATATGCCGATTGAAAGCCGTCTTGTATCCCGTGCTGTTGAATCTGCTCAAAAACGAGTAGAGGGTAGCAACTTTGATGCACGTAAAGTTGTCTTGCAATATGACGACGTAATGAATAAGCAACGCGAAGTCATCTATAAGCAGCGTAAAGAGATTCTTGAGCGCGATAATCTGCATGATATCGTTGAGGGCATGATAAATAGCGTGATTGAGCGTATAGTTCAGGCGTATTGCCCGAAAGAACAGATTCCAGAAGAATGGGATCTAGAGGGTCTGCTTGAAACATGCGTAAGCACATTCTTGTTCGAGGATGCGATTACGGTTTCTAATCTGAAAGGAAAAGAAGCGGAAGAGATTGAGGAGATGTTGAAAGAGATTGCTCATAAGCAATTGAAACAACGTCAGGAAGAAATTGGCGATATGATGGCCGAATTCGAAAAAGTGGTTGTTCTACGTGCTGTTGATAGCAAGTGGATGGATCACATTGATGCAATGGAACAATTGCGCCAAGGTATCCACCTGCGTGCCTATGCTCAGACTGATCCATTGCGTGAGTATCAATTTGAGGGATATGAGATGTTCCAAGGCATGATTGCAAGCATTGAAGAGGAAGTATCCTTGTATATCATGAAATCGGAGGTTGGACAAAACCTTGAGCGTCAGGAAGTAATTGATGCTGAGAAGCTAAAAACGTCTGGACCATCTGATGAGGCTGGAGCATCTGAGCCAGAGCAAAAAAACAGAGCACAACGCCGTGCAGATAAAAAGAAAAAATAAAACAGGCCTGAGAAGAAAGCTGCTGTTCAGTTGAATGGCAGCTTTTTTTGCATATAATAAGAGCAATAAGACTGAAATGGGGGAGACAATGGTAACAGCGGAGATAACCTCATGGCTCTTAAAAATTTTATTCTTATTAAACTTTTTGTTTGCCATCGTGGTTGTTTTTTTAGAGAGACGTACCCCTGTTTCTACATGGGCATGGTTAATGATCTTATGGTTTATTCCTGTTCTTGGATTTGTTTTATATCTTATGCTGGGACAAAATTTAAGTCGAAAGAAAATTTTTAAGTGGGATAAGCATGTTTATGCTTATATGAAGCGAGAAGTAGTTAAACAGATGGAGCAGCTCAAAGCCAAGAAGCTCCAGTTCCATGACCCTGTTGGCAAAGAGTATCAGGACTTAGTGTATTTACATCTAAACAATGATGAAGCACTACTGACCCAAGATAATCAGGTAGAGATTATTACGGATGGTTTGCATAAATTTGAACGCTTGTTTGAAGATATTCGCCGGGCGAGCAAACATGTCCATTTGCTGTATTACATCATCAAAAGCGATGAGCTTGGCAATCGACTGGCTGATCTATTATGCGAAAAATCACGGGAGGGAATAGAGGTTCGAGTCCTGTACGATGAGAGTGGGTCACGTTGGCTCTCTAAGGGGCTGATACGTCGAATTAGGCAAGCAGGTGGACAGATTGAGCCTTTCTTTCCTTCCAAGATTCCGCTACTAAACCTGCGTGCAAATAACCGCAATCACCGAAAGATAGTTGTTATTGACGGAGAAATTGGCTATATTGGGGGCTTTAACATTGGAGATGAGTATTTGGGCAAAAACCCTGCCTTCGGTTATTGGAGAGATACGCATCTAAGAATACAAGGCTCAGCGGTGGATGATTTGCAATCACGCTTTATGCTAGATTGGAAGCAAGCATCTGGGCGGGACATGGCCTTTCGAAATTATTATCAAGCTTCGTCTGCTCCCCGTGGGGATATTCCCCTACAAATCGTTTCAAGTGGCCCCGATTCACAATGGGAGCAAATTAAAAATGGGTACATGAAACTAATAGTAACAGCTAAAGACTATGTGTATATCCAGACCCCGTATCTAATCCCTGATGACAGTATTTTGGATGCGTTGCGCATTGCAGCGTTATCTGGTGTCGATGTCAAAATTATGATTCCGAATAAACCGGATCATCCCTTTGTTTATTGGGCTACTTATTCAAATGCAGGTGAGCTATTACGAGCTGGGGCAAAGGTATACACCTATGAGAATGGCTTTATGCACGCTAAAACGATTGTTGTAGACGATAAGCTTTCCACAGTAGGAACTGCTAATATCGATGTGAGGAGCTTTCGTTTAAATTTTGAAGTGAATGCGTTTCTCTACCATTCCCATACGGCTAAACAATTGGCTAAACATTTCTTAGCTGATATAGAGCTTTCATCTGAATTAACACTGGAAAAGTATAGACAACGTCCATTATCTATTCGATTAAAAGAATCGATTTCACGGTTACTGTCGGCCATTTTATAGGAGCCCACATGCTATTCGGGGCTCCTTTTTTGTTTGATAAGAGTAATACGAAAAACGGTTTTTTCTAAAGGATTTTCATCCAATTCCAGTAGACCTCCGTGCAATTTAACAATCTTATGAGCGATTGACAGGCCTAAGCCTGTTCCGCCATCGGTTTGTCGAGAATGATCTCCTCTGACGAAAGGATCAAATATATGACGCTGTACATGGGCAGGAATGCCGGTACCATTGTCTGCAATCTCAATGATGATGGAATCGTTCTGCTCCTGAACAGCAATTCGGACGTTCGTTCCTGGCGGATTATATTTAATCGTATTGGAAATAAGATTGCTTATGACTCTGCTCATATGCCGGTAATCAAAATCGTACAAAATTTCGTTTTCGGGCACCTGAATATGTAATTTAAATTGTTTTTCTTCCATGTCATCTAAAAAATCGACTGTAATTTCTCTGATGAATTCACATAGATCATAGGTACGAATGGAGAGGGGATACTGACCATCATCAAGTGTTAAAAAGTCAAATAACGAATTAATCAAAGCATTTACACTCTGCGATTTATTATATATAAGCTGCAAATAACGTCTTTTCTTTTCTTCATCCACCACCATATCATCCTGTAGGGCAGAGGCGTATCCCTGAATGCTTGTGATCGGTGTTTTAAGATCATGAGATATATCCATGAGCATACGTTGCTTACTTTCTTCCAATTTTTCCTTCTCAGCGCGAGTCGCTTCTAATTTATCTGCCAAAAAGTTAAAAGCATCGCGGATTTTTCCGAATTCACTTTCCGCTTTTAGATGAATACGAGCTTGATAGTCTCCATCGATCATCTTTTTAATAGCAACGGTGATCGTATGAAGAGGAACACTAATTTTGCGAGCTGTCCACCGACTATATAAAAAGATGATAATAATGATCGGGACAAATAGGAGCAAACATGATTTAAGGATAATCTTGCTGACCTGAGATACCGTATGATCAAAATTTTTAAAGTATTGAATGTCAATGTTAATGCTGTCTCGGGGAATTTTGACCAAGCAAATATATTTCTTATTACTTTTGGTAGTAAATGGCGCAATGGAGTAGTAATAGAGCTGCTCCTCCGTATTGTCTAAAAACTGATAGAGCTGTTCCTCCGTATAATGGTAAATGGAATCCATTTTCACACCGATAACATGAATGACTTGGTGGTTAGAATTGAGGATTTCTACCCAGCCCCCGTTTTCCAAAATGGCATTTGCCCTAATATTTTCGTAGTCATCCGATACGATGTCCTTCGCCCGGTAAATGGGAGATAAGCCTTGTTCAACGCTTGAGTTGATTTGATAGACGAGATAACCGAGCGCTATCGTTAAAATGGAGCTAATAATAAATATAAAGATGCTATAATTCCATAATAATGTAGAGTGTATTTTTTTATGTTTCATTGTGAGCTGACCCTCTTTGCTTGGATGAAAAATGAACCAGCTTATAGCCTAGACCTCGAACTGTTTTTACATAAAGCGGTTTTTTAGGATCTGGCTCTATCTTATCCCGCAATTTACTAATATGAACCATGATGGTGTTATCGTCACTGTAAAAGGGATCTCCCCATACCTTTTCAAAGATCTGGCGTTTGGTAAAAACACGATTGGGCTGCTCCATAAACATCTCAAGCATTTTATACTCCGTTGATGTTAAAGGGATTTCTACCTGATTCCTGCATAGGATGCATTGCTGCTTATGTAAAGTTAAATCGCCTACAGTAAGAACGGATAGAGCCTGTGTTGTCTCATCGTTTAATGGATTCAGATGGTAGGAACGTCGTAGTTGTGCTTTGATTCGTGCTACGACCTCTAAGGGATTAAACGGCTTGGTAATATAATCATCTGCCCCCATGCCTAATCCTAAAATAATGTCGTGATCTTGGCTGCGAGCTGACAAGAAAATGACGGGGAGCGTGTAGTCCTGACGTATTTGCGTAAGCAGGTGCAAACCATTTAGCTTAGGCATCATAATATCAATTAAAACTAGATCTATTGATTGATTCTGGATACAGAGAAGGGCTGCTTCTCCATCTGAGGCTTCAATGACTCGCAGGTTTTCTTTTTCTAGATATAGCCGCAGTAGCTCGACTATCTCCTGCTCATCATCGGCAACCAGGATTGTCCGATTCATTCTCTTTTCCCTCCGCTAAGTCTATAAGTAAAACACTACTCACTATTCTACACGTTTTGGAAAAACGTGGTGATATTTTTAGGAAATAGATAAAATTTCATCGTCAACAAAACCTAGAAAGGTTGCACCAGTCTTATTTTCAGCTACAATAAACAATAAGAAAATGAGTTTTAAAGGAGTAGATAGAATGGCACTGATCGACGTGGCTGATGTAAAGCAAGAAATGGCTAGTCTGTCCAAACGACTAACGGATATTAGGGGGTCTCTTTGACCTCCCAGAAAAGCTAGAGCGCATTGGTGAATTGGAGGAGCGGATGTTAGCTCCAGATTTTTGGGATGATAATGATGCTGCACAAAAAACCATTGGAGAGCTTAATGGGATCAAAAGTCTAACAGATACGATGGGACGTCTGGATGCCTCTTATGACGACTTACAGATGATGCTGGAGCTAGTGATTGAAGAAGGCGATAGTTCTCTTATTTCCGATCTGTATCAGAGTACACAGGATTTAAAGAAGAACTTTGAGGACTTTGAGCTAGAATTGTTATTGAGCGATCAATACGATAAAAATAACGCTATTTTGGAGTTGCATCCAGGAGCTGGTGGAACGGAGTCGCAGGATTGGGGTTCTATGCTACTGCGGATGTACACACGCTGGGCTGAACGCAAAGGCTTCAAAGTAGAGACGCTGGATTATCTGCCAGGTGATGAGGCAGGGATCAAAAGTGTTACACTGTTAATTAAAGGACACAATGCGTACGGATACTTAAAGGCGGAAAAAGGGGTGCACCGATTAGTGCGTATCTCGCCGTTTGATGCTTCAGGACGCCGTCATACTTCCTTCGTATCGTGCAACGTCCTACCAGAGATTGAAAACGATAAAGAAGTAGATATTCGAACTGAGGATTTAAAGATTGATACGTACCGTTCCAGTGGTGCAGGGGGACAGCATATCAACACGACAGATTCTGCCGTTCGTATTACTCATTTACCAACTGGTATAGTTGTGACGTGCCAAACCGAGCGTTCTCAGATTAAAAACCGCGATCGGGCTATGAAGATGCTATTAGGCAAGCTGTTCGAGCTACAGAAGCAGGAGCAAGAGAAAACACTAGCTTCGATTCAGGGAGAACAGAAGGATATTGCTTGGGGCAGTCAAATTCGTTCATATGTATTCCACCCGTACAGCATGGTGAAGGATCATCGGACAAATATGGAGGTAGGCAATGTGCAGGCAGTGATGGATGGAGAGCTTGATCCATTTATTGATGCTTATCTACGCTCCCAATTGCAATAAGCTTGCGTGCATGCTGACAGAAGAAGAGGCTGAAGAATGCTAGTTTTTTCAGCCTCTTTTTTTACTAGAAAAGAATTTAGAAATAAAAAATAGAAAAAGTATTGCATTTACCAGATTGCTATGTTAGACTATAGAAGTCAACACGATGCGGGTGTGGCGGAATTGGCAGACGCACCAGATTTAGGTTCTGGCGGGCGACCGTGGGGGTTCAAGTCCCTCCACCCGCACCATTTATCTGCCGGAGTGGCGGAATAGGCAGACGCAACAGACTTAAAATCTGTCGGGAGTAATCCCGTACCGGTTCAAGTCCGGTCTTCGGCACCATATAAGAACAGTGAGCACTTTTGCATAATTGCAAAAGTGCTTTTTCGTTTTTTGCGTAGTTTTTTAAGTGCGATAATTTTTATTTATTGCTCTTTTCTAAAATGTTTTACAATCTTATGAACACTGATACAGAAGCTGAGAAAACGCATACTACTATGATATACTACATTTAGCAAATTACACCAATTTGGATGTAGCTTAGCTAATGGTAAAAACAGAGAAGCAAGTGAAGTAAAGTAGCACAGGTACAAACGGTAATGGCTATATAGTCTACTGCTCGTTTGTACCTATTTTTAGTTGCAAAGGAAAGGGAGGCATTCAAAAAATGAAACGTTTAGCAACTGTATTGATGGTAGGAGCGCTTGCTGTGGGATTAACAGCCTGTGGTGGACAACAATCACAACCTGCACCGGAAGAGAAGCCGGCGGCAGAGAAGGCAAGTGGAGATACAGCGACTGCATCAGCGGGAGAAGAAAAATTCAAACAAAGCAGTTGTGTTGGCTGTCACGGTGTGGACTTGAAGGGAGCAACCGGTCCTTCCCTAGAAACAATAGGTAGCAAATACAATAAAGATGAAATATTAGAGATCATTAAAAATGGAAAAGGCAGCATGCCAGCCAACATGTCTAAAGGCGAAGATGCAGAAACAATTGCAGCTTGGCTAGCAGAAAAGAAATAGAACGAACGAATAGGGTGAGGTCCTTGGATCTCATCCTTTTTAGCCAAAATAATATTTGTAATCAATTAGAATTTTTATTATTATAAATGTATATTTATGCATAAAAACTAGGAGTGAGAGCGATGAAACGTATTGGGATTATTGGAGCCACTGGATACAGCGGTATTGAACTCATTCGTATCTTATTGCAGCATCCTGAGATATACATACAAAGTCTTTATTCTAGCTCGGCAGAAGGCAGATCATTGGCTGAATTCTTTCCTCATTTGCAGAGTGCAGATTTACCCATGCTACAGGGCATTCAGCCAGAGAAAATTGCGCAGGAGAATGATGTCGTGTTCTTAGCAACTCCGGCTGGGGTGAGTGCTGAAATAACGCCTGCTTTAATAAAGGGGGGAGTGAAGATTATCGATTTATCTGGTGACCTTAGGCTCCGATCTCCTGAGGCTTATCAGGAATGGTATAAGAAGTCACCAGCAGCGAAAGAGGTATTGCAGCAGGCTGTCTATGGCTTGCCTGAATGGAACAAATCTAAAGTAAGAGAAGCTTCGGTGGTGGCTAATCCAGGCTGCTATCCAACTGCTACCCTGCTTTCCCTGTTACCGCTGCTTCAAACAGAGTGGATCAAGCCTGACAGTATCATTGTTGATGCTAAATCAGGAGTCTCGGGTGCTGGTCGTGGAGCGTCGCTTGGTGTTCATTACAGCGAATTAAATGATAGCTTTCACGCTTATAAAGTAGGGCAGCATCAGCATACACCAGAGATCGAGCAGGGAATTTTACAAATGACGAAGAAAGAGATAGCTATTCAGTTCACCCCTCATCTTGTGCCGATGACCAGAGGAATTTTGACCACTAGCTATATTCAAATAGATAAAAGTAAGGATGTAGGCTTTACCGTTGAAGGATTACAAAAGCTGTATGAACATGCATATCAGAATGCTCCCTTTGTCCGTGTAAGGCCATTTGGGTCCTATCCACGCACAAAAGAGGTGCTTGGAACAAATTACTGTGATATCGCTCTTCATTTTGATGAAAGAACGGGTCGGATTATCATTTTATCCGTTATTGATAACATGGTTAAAGGTGCGGCGGGTCAGGCAATCCAAAATATGAATTTGTTGTTTGGATTTGAAGAGACGCTGGGGTTACCGAAACATGCTCTTTATCCGTAGTGTATGTGACGCTTTTACGCGAAGCGAGGTATTCTAGGTCAACTACTTATGAATAGGAGACTTGTAAAATGCTACATGAGGTTATGGTAATTAAATGCGGTGGAAGCATGCTGGAGCAATTGCCTGAATCTTTCTACAACAAGCTTGCTTCCCTGCAAGCAGAAGGAAAATCTATTGTAATTGTACATGGAGGCGGACCGGCGATAAATCAAATGCTAGATCAATTGCAGATCGAGCCAATTTTTTCTAACGGATTGCGAGTAACGGATGAGGCTACCATGCAAGCCGTAGAAATGGTATTAAGCGGTCCAATGAATAAATTGGTCGTTCGAAAGCTATTGCATGCAGGGGGAAAAGCATGGGGATTAAGCGGAGTAGATGGTTCCTTATTGCAAGCAGTAGAGAAAATGGATGGATTAGGACTGGTAGGAAAGATTACAGCAGTGAATCCAGCACCTCTTCAATTGTTGCTCGTGAATGGCTATATTCCAGTCGTGTCACCTATTGCCGTATCAGAGGATGGTGACACACGATTTAACTGCAACGCAGATACAGCGGCAGGGGCGATTGCATCTGCCCTAGGCGCGAAACAAATGCTGATGCTAACAGATGTGCCAGGAATTTGGGAGGAGAATGAGCTAGGGGAAAAACAACTGCTGCCAAGCGTCACGATTGAAGACATCCAAATGATGATTCAGAACCAAATGATTACGGGGGGAATGATTCCGAAGGTTCAAGCCGCTTTAGACGCACTGGCCCAGGGAGTTCAGGAGGTTGTTATTTGTAAGGGAGCGGCAGAAACGCTTGATGGTTTGGTAAAAGGAAGAGCTGTAGGTACTTCCATTTCGGCCGGGATGCCGCGTGGAGAGGACTCACAGGCCTTCGTTGCAACAGAAATTGATTAGGGAAAAAGGAGAGAGATCGCTCATGACTGTTTATACAGAAAAAATGCATGTGATGAATACTTATGCGCGTTGGGATATTACGATTGTCAAAGGGAGCGGTACCACGGTCTGGGATCATACAGGAAAAGCGTATTTAGACTGCACATCTGGTATCGGTGTGACATCGCTTGGGCATTGTCCTCCTGCCGTATCAGCAAAACTGCATCAGCAGCTAGATACCTTATGGCATAGCTCCAATGTAACACAACATCCGCTGCAAGAGGAATTAGGAAAAAAACTGACTGAATTGTCTGGTTTAGATCAAGTGTTCTTTTGCAACAGCGGGGCGGAAGCGAATGAAGCGGCGATTAAACTAGCACGGCGTTATGCCCAAAAAACGAAGAATGAGGATCGTTTCGAAATGATTACGTTTGAGCAGTCGTTCCATGGCAGAACCCTAGCTACGTTAACAGCTACAGGTCAGCAAAAGGTAAAAGAGGGCTTTAATCCTTTGCCGGCCGGATTTATCACTGTGCCATACGGAGATATAGAAGCTGTGAAGAACGTGACGACAAACCAAACATGCGCCGTATTGCTAGAGCTTGTACAAGGAGAAGGCGGCGTTCATCCAGCCTCAATGGAGTTCGTGACCGAATTATATGCGTGGTGCAAATCAAATGATATTTTATTGATGATTGATGAAGTGCAGACAGGTATTGGTCGAACGGGTGAATGGTTTAGTTATCAGCACTATGGAATCGTACCCGATGTGATAACGCTGGCTAAAGGATTAGGCAGTGGCTTTCCGATAGGAGCAATGCTTGCGACGGAGGCGGTAGCCGCGGCCTTTTCTCCAGGCTCACATGGGACCACGTTTGGAGGGAATCAATTAGCTACAACAGCGGGAATGGCAACACTTTTGGAAATGGAGAAACAGAACGTATTATCGCATGTAAAAGCTATGAGCAAATACCTGCTTGATGCGTTAAAAGACATAGCCAAGCAATATCCCCATCAAATAAAAGGGGTACGGGGGCTCGGGTTGATGGTTGGTTTAGAAATGACTGGCGAGGTAAGCGGGTATCTAAAAGCGGCTCAGCAAAAAGGCGTATTAATGCTACAGGCAGGTCCAAATGTTATCCGATTATTGCCGGCGCTCATCATACAAAAGTCAGAGATCGACCAATTAGTGCTAGTGCTAAAAGAGATTTTGCAGTCAGGAGAGAAGTAAGATAGCCAGATATCAGAAATAATCATGCAACGATTTTTGATTTTATTCAGAAAAATCGTTGCATTTTTTTTGGAGTAAATGTATGATTATACAAAAATAACGAATATATATTCATAAAGCAGAGTGTTGGGAACTTTTTGCCGATAGGAGCTGGTTGCGTTGGATAAGTATTTACACGGCAACAATACAGGGTTTCTTACGTTAGAGAGCGGAGAAGTATTTGCAGGTAAGCTATATGGAGCACCACTTACCTCATACGGAGAGGTGGTTTTTCATACAGGAATGACTGGGTATCAGGAGGTGATGAGCGATCCTTCCTTTTATGGTCAGATCGTCACCTTCACCTATCCGTTGATTGGGAATTATGGTGTTAATGAAATCGACTATGAATCAACTCAGCCTGCTATTTCTGGTATGGTTGTTAGTCAGCTTTGTCAAAACCCTAGCCATTTTCGTTCCCGGATATCTTTAGATACGGCTGCAAAGCAGTTCGGCTTCCCTATTTTAGCTGGAGTAGACACACGATCGATTACACAAAAGGTCCGGCAGGGTGGCTTGCTTTACGGTGTTCTAGCTGATCAGCCAATGACAGCAGAGGAGATTGCTTTGCATAAGCTTCGTCAGGAGGAGCGCATTTTTGTAGAGCATGTTTCCAGAACTCGCTCCATCACCTATCGAGGAGAAGGGGAGCATATTTTAGTCATTGATTTGGGTATGAAGCACTCTATTTTGCAAGCCCTGTTAAAGCTTGGCTGCAAGGTAACGGTTGTACCTTATCAGACGCGCATGGAGGAAATTAGGGCTCTACAGCCAGATGGTATCGTCTTCTCCAATGGGCCTGGTAACCCTGAACAATTACGAAAATATTGTCGACAATGGCGTAAATTAGCCGAAGCATTTCCGACATTAGGGATTTGTTTGGGGCATCAAGTATTGTCGTTGATGTTTGGGGGACAGACAGAACGACTTCCCTTTGGGCATCGCGGAAGCAACCATCCTGTAAAAGAGCTGAGCACTGGTAAAGTATATATAACTTCGCAGAATCATAGCTATGTGGTGAAGGAGGAGGGATTAGATAAGCAAAACCTAATGGTCACCTATCGAAATGTAAATGATGGCAGTGTGGAAGGGCTACGACATATGTATCTGCCCATTATGAGCGTACAATTCCATCCAGAAGCACATCCGGGACCAGATGATACCTCACATATTATTGCGACCTTCTTGGAATCGGTACAAACGATAGGAGCGAAGCATTATGCCTAAACAACAACACATTCATAAAGTGCTGGTAATCGGTTCGGGTCCGATTGTGATTGGGCAGGCAGCGGAGTTTGATTATTCCGGGGCACAAGCTTGTCTTTCACTAAAGGAGGAAGGCGTAGAAGTTGTGCTAGTGAATAACAATCCAGCTACTATCATGACCGATGAGCAGATTGCAGATAAGGTGTATCTGGAGCCATTAACTGTCACTTCTATCACAAAAATTATTCAAAAGGAACGACCGGATGGATTGCTGCCAACACTAGGCGGACAGACAGGACTTAATTTGGCTGTGGAATTAGCTGAGGCAGGCGTATTAGAGCGCTTTGGAGTAGCTTTATTAGGGACTCCCTTGACTGCTATTCAGAACGGTGAGGATCGTGAGTTATTTAAACGAATGATGAATAACATTCATGAACCTGTTCCTGAGAGCATAACAGTGAGTACTATACAGGAAGCTCTACATTTTGCGAATCAGATTGGTTATCCCGTGATTGTTCGTCCAGCTTATACACTTGGAGGAGCAGGGGGAGGAATTGCTTCTGATCAACAGGCTCTTGAAAAAATCGCTGAACAAGGACTGGCAGCAAGTCCAATACAACAGGTGCTAGTGGAAAGAAGTGTGAAGGGCTGGAAGGAAATTGAGTATGAAGTCATGCGAGATGCAAATGATACCTGCATTATCGTTTGTAACATGGAAAATATAGACCCAGTTGGTATTCATACGGGAGATAGTATCGTTGTAGCGCCGTCTCAAACCTTAACAGATCGTCAATATCAAATGCTACGCAGTGTTTCTACCAAAGTGATTCGAGCGTTAGGTGTAGTGGGTGGTTGTAATATTCAATTTGCCTTAGACCCACATTCAGATCGCTATTACCTCATTGAAGTAAATCCGAGGGTTAGTCGTTCCTCAGCCTTAGCTTCCAAAGCGACAGGCTATCCGATCGCAAGGATCGCTGCAAAATTAGCATTGGGCTATCACTTAGACGAGGTGCTCAACCCTATCACCGGTAATACCTATGCTAGCTTTGAACCAGCATTGGATTATGTAGTTGTCAAAATTCCACGTTGGCCCTTTGATAAATTCCCATTAGCTGACCGCAATCTAGGAACACAAATGAAAGCAACAGGCGAGGTAATGGCCATTGCTCGAACTTTTGAGGCTGCTTTGTTAAAGGCTCTCCGTTCTTTAGAAATTGGCTGTCATTATCTCTACCGAAAGGATATTGCGTCTCTATCTTTGGAGGAGTTGGAGAAACTATTAAAGATTGCCACGGACCTTCGTTTATTTGCTGTAGCAGAAGCGTTACGTCGGGGTATGGATATACAAGAGCTTCACATGAACACAGAAATTGACCCTTTCTATTTAGGTCATATTAAGTCCATTATCCAGTGGGAGAAAAGGTTGAAAGCATCATGCAAAGACACATTACGTATGGAAGAATTGAGAGCTTGTAAGGAAATTGGCATTACGGATCAGACGATTGCCTGGATGATGAAGCTTCCTGTAAGTGAAATTTGGAAAATGCGTCAGAAATGGGGTCTCATGCCGGTCTATAACATGGTCGATACATGTGCGGGAGAGTTTGATGCAAAGACAGCTTATTATTACTCCACATGGCAAGGCAAGAATGAGGTGGTATCTTTATCAGCAAAAAAAATATTGGTGCTAGGCTCGGGGCCCATCCGTATTGGGCAGGGGATTGAATTTGATTATTGTTCTGTGCATGCAGCTAAGGCTTTGCAAAAACAGAAGCTGAAAGCCATCGTGATTAACAATAACCCAGAGACAGTGAGTACCGATTACGAGACGGCCGATCATCTTTATTTTGAGCCTTTGCATATTGAAGATGTGCTGCATGTAGCTAGGCAAGAAGGAGTAGCTGGGGTATTCGTCCAATTCGGTGGTCAGACTGCGATTAACCTGGCAGGTGCTATCCAAGAAGCGGGGCTGACCGTCTTGGGAACAGCCTTAGAGCAAATGAAACGGGTCGAGGATCGAGAACTGTTTTATCAATTGCTCCAAAAGCTAAATATTCCCCACATACCAGGGAGGGGAGTCTATTCCACAGAAGAGGCGATTCATGTTGCTGCTAGCATTGGCTATCCTGTATTGCTGCGCCCCTCCTACGTTATTGGAGGCCAAGGAATGACGGTTGTGCATGATGAGGGCGAGCTACGTGCAGCGATGCAAGGCTGGATTGATGAACAGGTTGACACCAGTTGTTTTCCTTTGCTGATCGATCAATTTATATCGGGTATGGAAGTCGAGCTTGATGCGATAACGGATGGCTATGATGTATTAATTCCCGGAATTTTTGAACATGTTGAGAAAGCGGGAATACATTCAGGAGATAGTCTTGCCTTGTTTCCTGCCCAGCATCTCACAGAACAACAGAAGCGGCTAATAGTCCACTATACCAAGAAAATCGCTAAGGAAATGCAAGCAATCGGGATTGTGAATCTCCAGTTCGTCTTACAGGATTCAAATGTTTATGTGTTAGAGGTAAATCCGCGTGCTTCTCGTACAGTGCCAATTACGAGTAAGGTGACCAATATCCCAATGGTGGAATTGGCTGTGCGAGTCTCTCTTGGAGAGCGTTTAGCAGATATGGGCTATGAGCTAGGACTTTCAGAAGACATTCATTTTTTTGTGGTAAAGGCTCCTGTGTTTTCTTCCACGAAGCTAGCGGGTGTAGACCCTTTATTAGGACCTGAAATGAAATCTACAGGTGAAATTCTGGGACTTGGTCGAACTGTAACAGAGGCATTCAGTAAAGCTTTTGCCTACAAACAGGGTGCGAATAAACGGCTAGCTAGTGGAGATGGTTTATTTCTTTCACTAAACGATGCTGACAAAGCAAGCGTATTACCCTACCTTCGGGAAAGAAAAGTATCGGGGATACGTATCTATGCAACAGAAGGCACGGCGCAGTTTTTGAATAATCACGGCATTGAAATTACGCAAATATGTAAAGGATTACCTGACTATACATCGTTGGTTAAAGCGGGATTCATTCAAACGTCATTAATTACCGCTACAAAAGGAAATCAGGCAGAGCGTACAGGGTTTCAACTGCGTAGCTTATCTGTTCAGCATGGCATTACGTTGTTCACTGTTGTCGAGACATTTGCGGCCTATTTACAAAATTGTCAAGAAAAGGAGAGCGAAAGTAATGAAGCCTGTGAAGAACTTGGATCTCTATGCAGACGTTCAACCCCCTCTTTATAGAGGAAAAAATACACTGCAAATTGACGAGTGGAGTAGAGAGGAGATGCTCGAACTACTGCATTATGCTAGTCAAATAAAATCGATGCAAAAAAGCGGCACGGTCTACCAACCATTAGCTGGAAAAACATTAGCGATGATCTTCACGAAATCCTCCACGCGTACTCGTGTTTCTTTTGAAGTAGGGATGTATCAATTAGGGGGAAGCAGTTTATTTCTGACTGATAAAGACCTACAGCTAGGGCGCGGTGAAACAATTTCAGATACAGCGAAAATTTTATCTAGTTATGTAGATGGAATTATGATACGAACTCATGCTCACGAAAATGTCGTAGAGCTAGCAAAGCATGCTAGTGTACCGGTTATTAATGGGCTAACTGATTTGTATCATCCTTGCCAGGCTTTGGCTGATCTTTTAACAATACAGGAACACAAGGGCAGATTGCAGGGAATTAAGCTAGCCTTCATCGGAGACGGCAATAATGTGGCAAATTCGCTTGCCCTAGGTGCCTTGATTCTCGGATTAGATGTACGTATTGCCACACCTCCAGGATATGAGATGCAAAATGCTATTGCTGCAAAGGCAGTGGAATACGCTACTCAATATGGTGGAAAATTTATGATGACTCACGATGCAAATGAAGCTGTTGATCAAGCAGACGTGATTTGTACCGATGTATGGACCAGCATGGGCTTTGAAGAAGAGAATGAGCAACGTTTGAAAGATTTCACCGCCTATCAGGTAAATGAAAAACTGGTATCCAGAGCCGATTCAGATTATATCTTTATGCATTGTCTCCCTGTGCACCGTGGTGAAGAGGTGACAGCAGAGATTATCGATGGACCTCATTCTGTGGTGTTTGAAGAAGCGGAGAATCGTCTCCATGCACAAAAAGCATTGTTGGCATCTGTAATGTAAATTCCGTCTTATATGGAATTAATGTTATTTTATAGTACAATATGAATAATTACCCAGAAAAAATACTACGAAATGGAGAGACAACGATGAAAAAAGATAAAATTGTATTAGCGTATTCTGGTGGTTTAGATACTTCTGTAGCAATTAAATGGTTGCAAGATACCTATAACTACGATGTAATCGCGGTCGCCCTCGATGTGGGGGAAGGAAAGGATTTAGATTTTATCCAGAAAAAAGCGATGCAAGTGGGTGCATATAAATCCATCGTTATAGACGCGAAGGAAGCTTTCGCGAGTGAATATGTTTTGCCAGCTCTACAAGCCAATGCCATGTATGAGGGAAAATATCCATTGGTATCCGCTCTGTCTCGCTACTTGATTTCTAAAATTTTGATTGAGGTTGCGAATCAGGAGGGGGCAGTAGCTGTTGCTCATGGATGCACGGGTAAAGGAAACGATCAGGTGCGTTTTGACCTTTCTTTTACTGCCCTAAATCCAAATATTCAAATTGTTGCGCCAGTTCGTGAGTGGGGCTGGACACGTGATGAAGAGATTGAGTACGCGAAGAAAAATAATATTCCAATCCCGATTAATCTGGATAACCCATATTCAATCGACCAGAATCTTTGGGGAAGAAGCTGCGAGTGCGGTGTTCTCGAAGATCCGTGGGCTGCACCGCCTGAGGGAGCTTATGAGTTAACAGCCTCGATTGAAAATGCTCCTGATCAAGCGGAAGAGATTGAGATTAGCTTTACCAAAGGTGTTCCGACTGCTTTAAATGGGGAAGCAATGACGCTTGCTGAGCTCATTCTAGCTCTAAATAAGATAGCAGGCAAACACGGAGTTGGCCGGATTGACCATGTGGAAAATCGCTTAGTAGGGATTAAATCTCGTGAGGTATATGAGACACCGGCGGCTACTACACTCATTCTAGCGCATCGGGAGCTAGAGTTTTTGACACAGCCTCGTGAAGTCGCTCAATTTAAACCAATCGTGGAACAAAAAATGGCTCAGGTGATTTATGAGGGTCTCTGGTATTCCCCAATTCGTTCTGCTCTGCAAGCATTTATAGAAGAGACTCAGGCAAATGTAACAGGTACTGTTCGTGTTAAGCTTTATAAGGGTCAGGCCATTGTAGTCGGACGTAAATCAGATGCGTCCTTGTACAGTCATGAGCTGGCTACCTATAATACCGGCGATCAATTTGATCATAAAGCGGCACTTGGCTTTATTAAATTGTGGGGCTTGCCTACAAAGGTGTATTCACAGGTGAATAACAATTCTGTACAAGAAAACCATGACGAGCTTGAAAGCAACTCTGGTTCAGCGGCTTCTCCTTCTACAAGTAAAACAGAAAAGGAAGCGATCAAGCCATGAAACTTTGGGGAGGACGTTTTACTAAACCAACCAATCAACTCGTAGATGAATATACAGCCTCTATTTCGTTTGACCAAAGATTGTGGCGTCAGGATATTGTGGGTAGCTCGGCGCATGTCGCAATGCTCGGAAAATGTGGCATTCTTTCGATGGATGAGGTGCGTCAAATCATTGCTGGTTTGAAAAAGGTCAAAGAAAAGATTGAAAGCAAGCAGGTTCAATTTGAAGTCGCTCATGAAGATATTCATATGAACATTGAGAAGCTATTAATTGAAGAAATAGGACCTTTGGGCGGTAAACTTCACACAGGCAGAAGCAGAAATGATCAGGTGGCGCTAGATATGCATTTATATCTGCGTGAAAAACTGATGGAAATTATCGAATTAACCATGTACCTGCAACAGGCTTTATTGGAGCAAGCCAAGAATCATTTGGAAACGGTTATGCCTGGGTATACGCATTTGCAAAGGGCCCAGCCAGTGCTTTTTGGCTATCATTTAATGGCGTATGTATCTATGCTGCAACGTGATTTGGAACGGATGCAGGATTCGTTTAAAAGGGTAAATATCTTGCCTTTGGGAGCGGGAGCACTTGCTGGAACTACGTTTCCGATAGATCGGCAGTTTGTTGCCTCTATGCTTCAATTTGACGGGATCTATCAAAATAGCATGGATGCGGTAAGCGATCGAGATTTTATCGTTGAGTTTTTATCTCATGCTTCCTTATTAATGACCCATCTCTCTCGCTTGTGCGAAGAGCTAGTGATCTGGAGTAGTCAGGAATTTTCCTTCATTGAATTAGACGATGCATTTTGCACTGGTTCAAGCATCATGCCACAGAAAAAGAATCCCGATGTAGCAGAGCTTGTGCGTGGTAAGACAGGTCGTGTTTATGGAAATTTAATCGGAATGTTAACGGTGCTAAAAGGCTTGCCGCTGGCCTATAACAAAGACATGCAAGAGGATAAAGAGGGCATGTTCGATACTGTGGAGACGTTGCATGGAGCATTGGCTTTGTTAACGCCGATGATTTCTACTATGCAGGTTAAAACAGAGCAGATGCGAAAAGCGGTCACCCAGGATTTCTCCAATGCAACAGACTTGGCAGATTATCTAGTCACAAAACAAATTCCGTTTAGGAAGGCGCATGAAATCGTAGGAAATGCGGTTCTCTATTGCCTTGAACGGCACAAATATTTGCTTGACCTTTCCTTAGAGGAATTCCGTGCGTTTTCCCCACTCATCGACCGAGATGTCTACCAAGCGCTAGATATTGATACGGTAGTGAATGCACGGAATGTGTTAGGGGGAACGGCTAAACAACAGGTTGAACAGCAGATTCAATTTTATCAGGAGAAAGGTAAGGAAAACAGGACTTGGGTAGCAACACATAGTCAGAAGGTTATGGTGGAGGCGCTGGTAGACATTAAGTCGCCTGTGGTATAGATAAAAATAGAGGGCAAACCTGCAAACGTTCGTAGGATCAGCTAATCGAAAGCTGGTCCTTTTTGCTGTGAATGCTCTAGTTACAAAAATCTATGAGTGGGGAATTGCACGCAGACCAGTTCGTGCAATAATGCGCTAGATACTGGATTTCTTTAAATAAGAGCTTATGTAAAAAATAGTAAAAAATAGTTGTCAATATAAAAAAGTGGGTATAAGATCACAAATTTTTGTTGTTTTTTTCCATTTTACCGACAAGAAATGCGATAATTAGGGGATAACAACACAGAAACTCAGTGGTATAATAGAAAAAGTGATCAGATGCTAGTATTTTTTGTCTTTTTCTGATGCCTCAAGAACATAAGCGATAATAGGGTGTGATTTTTTTGATCGAGATGTATGATGTCTGGAAAACATATCCCAATGGCACCAATGCGCTAAAGGGGATTAATGTAAAAATTGATAAGGGTGAATTTGTTTATGTTGTAGGTCCAAGTGGTGCTGGTAAATCAACCTTTATTAAATTAATGTATCGGGAAGAAAGACCAACCAAAGGACAAATCTTTTTAAACGGATTTAATGTCAGTCGCATTAAAGAAAGACAAATACCAAATGTACGCCGCAGTATCGGAGTTGTTTTTCAGGATTTTAAACTATTGCCAACTTTAACGGTATTTGAAAATGTTGCGTTTGCAATGGAAGTTATTGAGGCGAATAAGAAGATCATCAAGCCTCGTGTTTTAGATGTGCTTAATCTTGTCAAATTAAAGCATAAAGCAAAAATGCTGCCAGGAGAATTATCGGGTGGGGAGCAACAACGAGTCGCTTTGGCGCGGGCTATCGTTAACAATCCAAGTATCATTATTGCGGACGAGCCTACGGGTAACCTTGATCCCGAAACTTCTTGGGATATTATGCGCTTGTTTGAAGAGATCAATCAGCGTGGAACGACCGTTGTGATGGCAACACATAACCGTGAGATTGTTAATACGATTCGCCGTCGTGTCATCGCGATTGAAGCTGGTGAAATTGCCCGCGATGAACAGAGAGGGGAATACGGTTATGAAGATTAGTACATACGGACGCCATGTGCGAGAAGGTGTAAAAAATCTGGGACGGAATGGCTGGATGACTTTTGCTTCAGTTAGTGCCGTAACCATTACCTTATTGATCTTAGGTGTATTTTTACTACTCGCACTAAACGTTAATCACATGGCAAAATTGGTGGAAAATCAGGTTGAAATACGTGTTTTTATGGATGTTACCTCAGATAAGGCGGTAGCGGAGAGCTTACAAAAACAAGTGAAGGCATTGCCAGCTGTAGAGACCGTTACCTTTGTTCCGAAAGCCCAAGGGTTAAAGGATTTGCGGGAGCAGCTAGGTGAAAATGGGAAGCTTTTGGATGGCTTGGAGAAGGAAAATCCACTACCAGATGCATTGGTGGTAAAAACCAAAGAACCAAAAGATGTAGATTTTGTCGCTAAGCAGGTCAAAGAGATGGAACATATTGAAGATGTCGACTACGGAGCGGAAACGGTAAACAATTTGTTTACTGCGACCAATATTTTGCGTAATGTAGGCATTTTCTTCATTATTGGATTAGCTTTTACGGCGATGTTCCTTATTGCTAATACCATTAAACTAACCATTGTTGCACGCCGTCGTGAAATTGAAATTATGAAGCTAGTAGGAGCAACCAACTGGTTTATTCGTTGGCCTTTCTTTATTGAAGGTCTGTTTATGGGTGTATTGGGAGCGATTATTCCTATTACCATCCTTGCAGGAGGTTACTACTATTTATTGCAACAAATACACGCTAGTATGTACAGCTCTATGCTTCCATTATTGCCAATGAATCCGTTTGCCTATCAGGTAGGACTGTTATTGGTAGGGATTGGTGCTTTTATTGGTATTTGGGGAAGTATGCTTTCCGTTCGCAAATTCTTGAAGGTGTAGATGATAGAGCAATTGATAGAATAAGGCTATGGGAGGGCACGTGGAAATGAAAAAGAATAACCTCATTCTTTCTGTTTTAGCGACCAGTATGCTGGCATGGGGACTAGCGCCTGCTCCTGCGGGGTATGCCAGCAAGAAATCTCTACAAACGATTAATCGAGAGCTAGAACAAATTCGGTCGCAGAAAAAGAAGCAACAGCAACAGGTAACCAATATTAAGAATCAAATTAATACAGTGAGAAATGAGCAGAAAAATCTAGAAAATGAACTATTTGCCATCGATCTAAAGCGAGAAGAAACACAGCAGAAGCTGGACAAGCTGGATACAGACATTCACCTGACAACTAAAAAGGCTGTGGTTGCACAGGAAGATTTAGATTCCGCTATAGATCGAGTGGCTAAGCGTGATGAGCTATTAAAAACACGTGTCAAAGCAATGTATAAACGAGGTAAGGTATCCTATCTGGATGTGCTGATGGGCTCCTCTGATTTTGGCGATTTGTTGACACGCATGCACGGCATGAAGCTGATCGTGGAACAGGATAATCGAATTTTGGAGGAGAACAAAAAGGATAAACAAACCATTGAAAAACGGAAGAAAGACGTGGATAATTTACTTGCTTCCTATAAAACAATGTTCTCAAAAAGTGAAGATTTAAAAGAAGAGCTCGATCGACAATATAATCGCAGTGTCGTTGTAAAAGCCGAGCTTAAGAAGAAAGAAAACAATCTCATAGAAATCGAAGCAGAAGCACAAGATGCCATGAGAGCAATGATTCAAGCAGAATCTGCTAAGCTTTTAGAAAAGCGCAATTTAAGCAGTGTAAGTAATTACAAAGGTGGAAAATTGGCAGTTCCGCTCGACTCGTTCGTTCTTACTTCCTCATTTGGTTATCGGGCCGATCCATTCACAGGCAAAGCCGCAGGACACGATGGAATAGATATGGCAGCACCAAGGGGAACAACGATTAAAGCAGCCGAGGATGGTATCGTTATTGTTGCTGGAACGATGCGGGGATATGGTAATACAGTCGTTATTCAGCACAATAAAGAAATCAGTACGTTATATGGGCATATTCGTGAAGGCGGAATTAAGGTTCGTGTTGGACAAGCTGTAAAACGTGGTGAAAAAATTGCAGAGGTAGGTTCCACTGGACGCTCAACTGGGAACCATCTGCATTTCACTGTGTATAAAAACGGTCGACAGGTTGATCCAGCACCATACATTCGCTAGGATTGTCGCAAATATTGTAGCTCCACTTTGCATACACTAGTTGCATAGCTTTTCCATGGCAGACAAAAAGGATGGTGTATAGTATGAAATGGAACGGACGCAAGGTGCTTGCCCTTGTGCTAGCCGGTATGTTGACCAGCAGTCTTCTAACCGTGATTGCTGTGAAAACAGTTCCGTTAAGCTCTGCAACAAATGCGGTAGTGGCTGGCGGGAGCAACGGTCTTTTCTCTCTTGGTGGTGGACAAGGTTCGCCCAAAGACTTTGCTAAGCTACAGGAAGTATATAAAATAATCAAATCGCGTTACGTGCATGAGGTAGCTGATGACAAGCTCATGGAGGGAGCCATCAACGGCATGATCTCTGCGTTGGATGATCCGTATTCAGACTATATGGATCCTGAGGCAGCAGCGGAATTTAATGCATCTCTTAATTCTTCATTTGAAGGAATTGGGGCAGAAGTAACAATGAAGAATGGTAAGCTTACCATCGTATCACCGATAAAAACCTCCCCGGCGGAAAAAGCGGGGCTTCGTCCAAACGATCAGGTGCTTAGCGTTAATGGTGAATCTTTGGAAGGCTTAGATTTGCATAAAGCGGTAGGGAAAATTCGTGGTCCTAAAGGAACGAAGGCTACTCTGAAAATTTTGCGTACGGGAAATCCCGAACCGATTACTGTTGTGATTGTTCGAGATGATATTCCAATTGAGACTGTCCATAGCTCTATCCTAGAGAGTAACGGTAAGAAGATCGGGAAATTAGAAATGACCTCCTTCGCTAGTGCTACGGCTGACGATTTTAATAGAGAATTAGCCGAACTAGAGAAAAAAGGCATTCAAGGATTAATCATTGATGTTCGTGGTAACCCAGGCGGCTATCTAAAAGCAACGACTAGTATCAGCGAGGTTTTGATCCCTAACAAGGCTAAAATTGTTGAAATCTCTTATGGAAATAATAATGAACAGATAGAGACGTTTTATTCCAAAGCAGATAAGGGAAAACCGTATCCAATCACTGTTTTAATTGATGGAGGATCTGCTAGTGCCTCCGAAATTTTAGCAGGTGCCCTGTCCGAGAGTGCAGGTGCAAAATTGGTTGGCGAAAAAACGTTTGGTAAGGGTACCGTTCAGAACACAATGGAAATGAAGGATAAAAGCCAATTAAAGCTGACAATTGCTAAATGGTTAACACCTAAAGGGGAATGGATTCATAAAAAAGGAATCCAGCCTGATGAGGTTGTCACCCAGCCAGATTATTTTAAGGCAACACAGCTCCCGCATGATAAAGTATTATCACGCGATATGAATGGGATAGAAGTAAAGAACCTCCAATTAATTCTTGAAGGTCTGCAATTGAAGCCAGATCGTTTGGATGGCTATTATGATGCTTCTACTGAAGCCGCAGTGAAAAAATTCCAACAGGCTCATAAGCTTGAAGTGACGGGAAAAGTAGATCAAAAAACGGGTCTAGCGATGCAAAATGCTTTAATTAAAGTAATGAGAGATCCGAACAACGATCGCCAATTGCAACGTGCATTGGAGATCACTGCGCAGTCAAAGGCAAAATAATCCAAAGAAAAAAAGCAGGGAAACCTTTCTATTCTGTAGAAAGTAAGAACCACGAACAAAACGGTCGTGGTTCTTTTTTGTATTAAGGATAAATGGTTTGGACTGATAGTAAAAGTGCAATAAGTTTTGCCGGCACTAGAGGTTTGGCAACTGCCAAGCTCTTTTATATTTTTAGAGGGGGAGAGAAAATTGAGTGTGCTCTGGAACCTGATAAGCAACTATTTGTACGCATTGGTACATTTTCTGTTAAATCCGCTCCTATATGCGTTTCTCATACTGATTTACCTGCATTATCGCAAACAAATGCTATGGGAGCGTCAACTGTTTTCCGTACGAATCCATTCGCCATTAGCACAAACACTGCGTTCTGTTGGTCTGGGGATAGTGGGCGGTTTGTTCGTTAGCCTTGTAGCTGGGTTATTAGGTATCTTTATTCAGGTATCTGACATGTGGATTGCTTGGGCGATTGCTTTATTACTTGCCTTTGTAAGATTTCGCTTTCTATGTTTGGCCTATGGAACGGCTATTTTTACGGGCTTACATGGGCTTGCCAAACTATTTCCCATAGCCGAAGAGGTATCTGGCATCGCTAAAGTATGGGGGTGGTTTGCTCATGCTAATCCAGCACCGCTACTAGCTTTAGTCGCTCTATTACATATTGTAGAAGCATGGTTTATTAGAAGTCATGGAGACAGACATGCATCTCCGTTATTTGTAGAAGGAAAACGCGGAAGAGTTGTAGGTGCTTACCAGCTTCATTCCTTTTGGTTAACACCTGTCATTGTACTAACCCCTGTTACAGAAGGGGCATTGCAGGTACCAGCACTATTTCAGGGATGGCCGTTGTTTTCTCCGGATTGGTCGATGGCTACGCTTGGGATGTTGCTTTTACCAGCAATTACGGGTTTTTCTGCTATTACTAAAACAAAAACACCACAGGAAAAAGCGAGCTCTTTATCCAAGCATTTATTTCTGTATTCATTCATTTTGCTTGGAATAAGCTATGTAGCAGTCATTGTTCCTTCTCTTGTGTATGTAGCTGCCCTCTTTGCCTTTTTTGGGCACGAATGGTTGGGCTGGCTAAGCGCACGTCAAGAGGAGAAATTGCCTCCCTACTACGTTCCTACTGGTAAGGGCCTGAAGGTGCTGGCTGTACTCCCAGGGACGCCAGCCGATGTCATGGGGATTAGGAGCGGCGAGGTAATTGTTAAGGTAAATGGATACCCGATCTCGGTAAAGGAAGATTTATATCCGGCGTTACAAGCTAACCCAGCTTTCTGTAAAATGGAAGTTTTGACACTGGATCATGAAATAAAATTTACGCAGAGTGCGATCTATGCGGGACAGCATCATCAGCTTGGTATTATTGTGGTACCAGACGAACGGACAACGCATTTTGTGTCTATGCAAGAAATTGGTTTCCTTGGAGTAAGGAAGCATAAACCGAAAGGCGAGCATGAGCTGGGCATGTAGCAGGGAAAACCCCATTACCCGCGGAAAAAGCATGGAAACAAAAAAAGATGACCTCAAGCTTGTATGAGGTCATCTTTTTCGTTTGAGAAGAACGGTTTTGGACTGCTCTTCTTATCATTTATGCAGAGGGTTTATCTGTGCTACCTTCAGACTTTTCCTTGTCATCAGGAGTTTGGGAGTCGGGATTTTCACTTTCACCAGCACCCTCAGAACCATCGGTGCCGCCGCTCTCGCCCGTGCCTTCAGAACCACCGGTACCGCCGCTTTCGTCAGTACCTTCAGAACCGTCCGGCTCAGTAGGAGCTTCTTCCTCTTCTTCAGGCTTTACTACCTCAAGTCCAACGATATCTGTAGATTTAATCTTTTTACCGTCAGCTAGAACAAATTCTACCAAACCATTTTTCATGCTGACTGCCTGAATGATACCAGTTGACTCAGTTGAGGTTGGTTTGCCGTCCTCGCCTGTTCCTTGTTCTGTATACGTTACTTTATAACCAATCATATTGGCGTATTTTAGTGTTTGGTCAACACCAGTTTGAGACGTAAGAGATTCTAGGCCATGGATTTGCTGTTGGGAGATAATATCTTTACCTACAATAAACCAGATTCTGCCATCAACCATTTTTACTCCGTCAACGGTACCAGAAGCTGTTGTTACATAAATTTGACCGGAGTCATCCTTACGAGCCACTTCATAAGTAGCTTTTTTACCGATGATTTCCTCGTACTCTTTTACGTTTAACAGACTGCTATTTGACTCCTTCATAAGAAGCTCGATATTCGTCACTTTTTCTACCATGGTCATCATAGCGGTTTGCATCATAAATTGAGAGTTATCCATTGGTGACATCGGGTCTTGATTCTTTATCTGGGCAATCATTAGCTTCATAAAAGATTCGCTATCCAAGCCCGTTGAAAATTCTTTTGTATTAGCATAGCTATATTCTGCTTGTACGGAAGACTTTGTTTTCGGCGTTGTGTTTTGTGCTGTCGCTTTGGCTGCTGCTCTCGCTGCTCCCAGCGATTTTTGTATGCTGTTGGTCGGCATTCATTTTCCTCCCAAATGGGTAAAAATTATCAGACAGATAGACTTGCTATCTTTCTATATTATCGGTAAAATCACTTATATCGAATAGACAAACAAACGTTCGAGTTTTTGCTTACATTTTAAATGATTGTGCTATAATGAAGGATAGGATATAAAAAGGAGGATGAGGGGACCGTGGATCGTTTTGAGTTAGTTTCGGAGTATACGCCTTCGGGTGATCAGCCTATTGCAATTGCAGAGCTAGTGGAAGGAATAAAGGCGGGTAAACGCCATCAAACTCTGCTGGGTGCTACCGGAACAGGTAAAACCTTTACTGCTGCTCATATGATAGCTCAGGTGAACAAACCTACACTAGTCATGGCGCATAACAAGACCTTAGCTGCTCAGTTGGCAGCAGAATTTCGTGAATTTTTCCCGAATAACGCGGTAGAATACTTCGTTAGTTACTACGATTACTATCAACCGGAAGCCTACATTCCTCATTCGGATACTTATATTGAAAAGGATTCAAGCGTTAATGATGAGATTGATAAATTGCGTCACTCAGCAACTAGCGCGTTATTAGAGAGACGAGATGTCATCATTGTCGCATCCGTTTCTTGCATATACGGTTTGGGTTCCCCGATTGAATATAGAGAGATGGTGCTTTCCCTGCGTACGGGCATGGAAAAAAGCAGAGATGAGGTTTTGCATCGCCTCGTTGATATTCAATATGACCGCAATGATATTAACTTTACTCGTGGGACGTTTCGTGTTCGAGGAGACGTACTGGAAATATTCCCGGCGTCGCGCAGTGAACAGGCAATACGAGTAGAGTTTTTTGGTGATGAGATTGAGCGCATCACAGAGATTGATGTATTAACTGGGGAGATTCTGGGAAGTAGGGACCACGTAGCGATTTTTCCTGCGTCTCACTTCGTTACCCGTGAAGAAAAAATGAAGAAAGCTGTTGAAAATATTGAACAGGAGCTAGAACTAAGGCTGTTAGAATTGCAAGCAGCAGGCAAGTTGTTGGAAGCGCAACGGCTAGAACAGCGTACGAGATACGATATAGAGATGATGCTGGAAATGGGCTTTTGCTCAGGAATTGAGAACTACTCCCGTCATTTGACTGGATTACCAGAGGGACATCCTCCATACACGTTGCTTGATTATTTTCCGGATGATTTTTTAATGGTGATAGACGAGTCTCACATGACCCTCCCACAAATTCGCGGGATGTACAATGGAGATAGAGCCCGCAAGGATGTACTGGTGGAGCATGGCTTCCGCTTACCGTCCGCCCGCGATAACCGTCCGCTTAAGTTTGAGGAGTTTGAAAAGAAAGTAAAGCAAGCTGTCTATATTTCAGCCACACCAGGAGTATATGAACTGGAGCATACGCCTAAAATGGCAGAGCAGGTCATTCGTCCAACAGGTTTAGTGGATCCAACAATCACCGTTCGTCCAATAAAAGGACAAATTGATGATTTAATCGGGGAAATTCAGGCAACCATTGCTAAAGACGAACGTGTTTTAGTAACGACTCTTACCAAGAAGATGTCAGAAGACCTAACCGATTATCTGAAGGAGATAGGCATTAAAGTACGTTATCTGCACTCTGATATTAAGACTATAGAGCGCATGCAGATTTTACGTGCCCTGCGTTTGGGCGAATTTGATGTTTTGGTCGGGATTAACTTGTTGCGGGAAGGGCTGGATTTACCGGAAGTATCTTTAGTTGCCATTTTAGACGCAGATAAAGAAGGCTTCCTGCGCAATGAGCGGTCATTAATCCAAACCATCGGACGTGCTGCGAGGAATGCAGAGGGTCGCGTAATTATGTACGCTGACAAAATGACTGATTCCATGTCGAAAGCCATACAAGAAACGGAACGGCGCCGTAGTATCCAGCTTGCTTACAATGAAAAGCATGGCATCACACCACAAACGATTCAAAAAGCCATTCGCGGAGTTATTGAAGCAACAAAAGTGGCAGAGGAGAAAGCTGATTACCTACCACACTTAGATGTAAAGAAGATGCCGAAAAAAGATCGCATAGTAGTCATCGAGCGAATGGAAGAGGAAATGAAGGAAGCCGCACGCAATCTCATGTTCGAACGTGCAGCAGAGCTTCGTGATTTGATATTGGAGTTGAAAGCTGACTTGTAGGGAGTGAAATACATGCCATTAGATCGAATCGTGGTGAAGGGTGCACGCGCTCATAATTTAAAAAACATAGATGTCGTCATCCCACGAGATAAATTTGTTGTTTTAACGGGACTATCCGGTTCAGGAAAATCGTCTCTTGCTTTTGATACGATCTATGCGGAAGGACAGCGTCGTTATGTAGAGTCGCTATCTGCCTATGCTCGTCAATTTCTTGGACAAATGGATAAGCCTGATGTAGATTCCATTGATGGTCTCTCTCCAGCTATTTCGATTGATCAGAAGACCACGAGTCGCAATCCACGTTCTACCGTAGGAACCGTGACAGAAATCTATGATTATTTGCGTCTGTTATATGCACGTATTGGAAGACCTGTTTGCCCAACTCATGGGATAGAAATTAGTTCCCAAACGATCGAACAAATGGTAGATCGTATTATGGAATTTCCGGAACGTACCCGTATGCAAATTCTGGCTCCACTAGTCCAGGGACGTAAAGGAGAACACGTCAAGCTGTTAGAAGATATTCGTAAACAAGGGTATGTTCGGGTTCGGGTTGATGGTGAAGTCCGGGATTTATCTGAGGAGATTCGTCTGGAAAAAAACAAAAAGCATAGCATTGAAGTTGTCATTGACCGGATTGTTGTCAAACCTGATTCTCAGACGCGCATTGCTGATTCCTTAGAAACAGCGTTGCGTTTAGCAGATGGTAAGGTAATTGTCGATGTGATTGATCAGGAAGAGCTGCTATTTAGCGAGAAGCATGCTTGTCCGCTCTGTGGATTCTCGATTGGCGAGTTAGAGCCAAGAATCTTCTCATTTAACAGTCCGTACGGAGCCTGCTCAGAGTGTGACGGATTGGGAGTGAGGATGGAGGTTGACCCGGACCTGGTTGTTCCAGATTCCGCTAAGACATTATCAGAGGGGGCTATAGCAGCCTGGGAGCCAAAGTCTTCTACCTACTACCCTCAACTATTAGAATCAGCTTGCCGCCATTTTAGCATTCCTACAGATGTGCCGGTGGAAGAGCTAGATGATGAGCAATTGCAAATCGTTTTATATGGCAGCAAAGGGGAAAAAATTCAATTCCGTTATGAGAATGAATTTGGTCAAGTACGTGAGGCTACAGTGGCATTTGAAGGTGTAATCCCGAATCTGCAAAGACGCCACCTAGAAACCAGCTCTGATTATATACGTGAACAAATTGAAGGCTTCATGGGGCAAAAAGCCTGCCCGGTTTGTAAAGGCCAGCGTTTGCGTCAAGAGAGCCTTGCTGTTTTGATCGGCAAACGTAATATTTCAGAGCTAACCAGTCTATCTATTGTGGATGCCCATCAATTTTTTGATCAGGTTGAATTAAGTGAGAAAGAGATAAAGATCGCTCATATGATTTTAAAGGAGATCAAAGCAAGATTGAATTTCCTTATTGATGTGGGGCTTGATTACCTAACATTAAGCCGAGCGGCAGGTACATTATCAGGTGGAGAAGCGCAACGCATTCGATTAGCTACACAGATTGGCTCTAGTCTAATGGGAGTCTTATATATTTTGGACGAGCCAAGCATTGGTCTACATCAGCGTGATAATGCTCGCTTGATTAAGACACTGGAGCATATGACAAGCTTAGGAAATACACTGATCGTGGTAGAGCATGACGAGGATACGATGCTAGCCTGCGATTACATTATCGACATTGGTCCTGGAGCAGGGATTCACGGTGGACAGATAGTGGCGGAAGGAACTCCACAAGAAGTAATGGAAAATCCTAACTCTCTGACAGGAGCTTATTTAAGCGGGCGTAAATTCATCCCTGTACCTCTTGAAAGACGTAAGCCTGCTCAAAATGGTGAAGCCTGCGATAAATGGATAGTGATTGAAGGGGCAAAAGAAAACAACCTAAAAAATGTGAATGTCAAGATTCCATTAGGCGTATTCGTTGCTGTAACGGGTGTCTCTGGTTCCGGAAAAAGTACTCTCATTAACGAAATCCTACACAAGGCATTGGCGCGTGAATTAAATCGGGCAAAGGCTAAGCCTGGAGAATTTAAACGAATGAATGGCTTGGAGCATTTGGACAAGGTAGTTGATATTGATCAATCGCCAATTGGACGTACACCTCGTTCCAACCCAGCTACGTATACGGGCGTGTTTGATGATATTCGTGACCTGTTTGCCTCCACAAATGAAGCAAAAGTGCGTGGATACAAGAAAGGGCGTTTTAGCTTTAACGTAAAAGGCGGGCGTTGTGAAGCTTGCACAGGAGACGGTATTATTAAGATTGAGATGCATTTTTTACCGGACGTGTACGTACCCTGCGAGATTTGTAATGGAAAACGCTACAATCGTGAGACCTTAGAGGTTAAATATAAAGGCAAAAGCATTTCTGATATTTTGGAAACAACAGTGGAAGATGCAGTTGAGTTTTTCAAAAATGTACCGAAAATCCAAAGAAAAATTCAAACGCTGCTTGATGTTGGTTTAGGCTATATGAAGTTAGGACAACCGGCCACTACTTTATCAGGCGGAGAAGCCCAACGCGTGAAATTAGCTTCGGAATTACATCGCCGCAGTACGGGGCGCACTATATACATCCTAGATGAACCGACTACAGGATTGCATACCTATGACATTGACCGCTTGCTAAAAGTCTTGCAACGATTAGTAGAAAATGGCGATACGGTTTTGGTTATTGAACATAATCTGGATGTTATTAAGACAGCAGACCATATAATCGACCTTGGGCCAGAAGGCGGAACACGGGGAGGCAGTATTGTAGCTACGGGCACTCCAGAAGAGGTTGCCAAGGTTAAGGGATCGTATACAGGAGAGTTTTTGGGACCTATCCTTGAGCGTGATCGCAAGCGTACGCAAGAACGGATTCAAGAGCTAGTTAATCAAACCTAAGGTAAAAGCTTTACAGTACAACACTAAAAAGGCATCCTAGTTAACCGGGGTGTCTTTTCTTTTACATAAGTATGATAGTTGCAAGCCAATTCATCTAGACGGTTGTTTGCACAAGATGGGTTCGTTACAATAGGGGTAAGAAATAACGGAAAACAGCGATCTCGGCTGGGAAAGTGGTGTTTGATACAAATGGTAAATGTCAGTCATCTTGTCGAACATTTTCAACTGAAAATAGTAAGTGGCGAACAGGGATTAAGTCGCCCGATCAGCGTTACTGATTTAAGTCGGCCTGGATTACAGCTAGCGGGATATAAATCCCATTATCCTGGAGAACGCATCCAAATTCTCGGAATGACTGAAATGGAATTTTTACATACATTGCCTAATGAAACCATAGTGGATAGACTCAGCTTTTTAATGAGTGAGGAGACACCTTGCTTATGTGTAGCGCGTAATTTGGAATTGCCACAAGAAGTGCTGGACGTATCTAACAGCAGAGGGGTGCCGGTCATTCAATCTCCTTTACCAACGACCAGCTTGGTTAGTAAGCTGACAAATTATCTGGAGGATCGTCTCGCGCCAACAGCTACGATTCATGGGGTTCTTACGGATGTATACGGAGTGGGTGTCTTTATCCTTGGTGCTAGTGGAATCGGGAAGAGTGAGACAGCGCTGGAACTAGTAAAGCGTGGTCATCGTCTTGTAGCCGATGACGCTGTAGAAATTCGTCAAACCCAAGAAGGTCACTTAACAGGGATGGCTCCTGATTTAATTCAACATTTATTAGAAATACGCGGAGTAGGTATTATCAATGTAATGACGATGTTTGGTGCAGGAGCTGTACGTAATACGAAAAACATTGATATGGTCGTGAAGCTAGAGCTGTGGGATCAGCATAAGCACTACGAGCGTTTGGGACTAGATGAAGAAAAAATGAAAGTAATGGATACTGATGTGCCAGTCATTACTGTCCCTGTTCGTCCGGGGCGAAATTTAGCCGTAATTATCGAGGTAGCAGCTATGAACTACCGCCTAAAACGCATGGGCTACAATGCTGCTGTACATTTCTCCAAGCGTTTGACAGATACAATTGAAGATCATGATTCATTTATCTAAGATGATGCGATCCCTATAGGGAGAGGTAAAGGAGCAATCTGACGCATATGCGTAACACCAAACGATATCCCGTAGCGGGAGGAGTCAATCCGCTTTGGCATATGTATAAAACCGTGAGTTTTTGGAAGGTTTGTAGAAACTTTGTTGTTATCCAGCTGGCGCGTTATTGTCCGTTTGTGTTTGTGAAGAATTGGATGTATCGTACCTTTCTGGGAATCAAGGTAGGCGATCAATCTGCTGTAGCATTGATGGTTATGATGGATATTATGTATCCTGAACTTATTACGATTGGACGAAATTGCGTAATTGGCTATAATACTACTATTTTAGCCCATGAATATTTAGTGGACGAGTATCGCCTTGGGGAAGTTATGATTGGCGATCGTGTTTTAATTGGGGCCAATACCACGATTTTGCCTGGAGTAGCCATTGGTGATAATGCCGTGGTTGCAGCAGGCAGTGTTGTTCATCGCGATGTACCAGCAGGAGCATTTGTGGGTGGAAATCCGTTACAAACCATTCGACAGTAAAGTAGAGCTAGAGAACCTTTGTCTCGTCAGGAGACAAAGGTTTTTTTGTGGGAAAATAAAGCTCCTGAAGGGGATAGTGCCAAAAAAATTTTGCTACTAGGTTAAGTAGGTAAACACATGATCCACGGACATGCTGTCGTAAAAAGGTGTTGACCTCTTCGATATTTAGTAGTATATTTTCTACTAATTCATTCGCTTTAGTTTATTAGCAGAGTAAAGCGTCTAGAGGAGTAGGAGGGAACGAGGATGGCTACACCCTTGGTTTTTGAAAAGCCTTTAGGCATGCGAGATATATTGCCTGAGGTATTACAAAAGCAACGTATAATTGAACGAATTTTGCGTCAATGTATATCGAGGTGGGGGTATGACGAAATTGCCACACCTGCGCTAGAGTACTTTGAAACGGTGGGGGTAGCAAGTGCGACTCTGACCGACCATATGTTCAAGCTGTTAGATAAACAGGGGCATACTGTCATTTTACGTCCCGAGGTAACAGCGCCTATAGCCCGTGTTGTCTCTTCCTTGTATAAGCACGTACCTTATCCTATCCGATTATTTTATCAAGCGAATGTATTTCGTGCGCAAGAGAAAGAAGCTGGTCGTCCTGCTGAATTTTATCAGACGGGAGTAGAGCTTATCGGGGATGCTAGTGTAGATGCGGATGCTGAAGTAATTGCTTTAGCGATTTCATGCTTGCAGGATGCTGGAGTATCTGCCTTTAAACTAACAATTGGTCATGTAGACGTGGTAACAGGCTTGTTAGAAGAAATCATAGGTGATCAGCAGGAGAGACAAAGCTTAGAGAAATGCCTTCAGCATAGAGATTATGTAGGGTATCGTCAACTCGTGAGTAGTCTATCTGTCACAGAGAAAGAAAAAGAGAAGCTGCTTTTCTTGCTTCAATTGCGTGGCGGTAAAGAGACCGTTAGGGAAGGCATGCAGCTCTTGCAAAATTCAAAAGCGGTGGAAGCTATGCAAACCATCTCAACATTGTGGGATGCGTTGGAGGCTTATGGTGTAGAGGAGCATATCCAATTAGACTTAACGCTCATTGGACGATTTGATTATTATACAGGCATTGTTTTTGAAGGATATGCAGCAGAACTGGGTTCGTCCTTGTTAAGCGGCGGCCGATATGATCGGTTGTTAGAGCAATTTGGTCGTCCAGCAGCAGCCACAGGGTTTGCACTCGAAGTTGATTGTTTATTACAGGTAGCAAATATAGAAGCCCCATTTTCTAAAAAACGATATGTCGTTTTATATAAGCAGCACCAACGAGCAGAAGCACTTCGCTATGCACAGAAAAAACGTGATCAACAAAATGTCGTTATTACAGCAAGATGGTCAGCAGAGGCAGAGCATGCTTTTAGAAATTGCAAACACAATCATGTTGTTATCTGGGGAGGCGAGGGACCGTGAAGGAAACGGAATCATTGCAAAAGCTAACGATAGCGATGCCAAAGGGGCGCATATTTGAAGAGTCACTAGTCTTTTTACAAGAATCAGGCATCGTGGTTGGTGAAAATTTGAAAGATTCCCGCAAATTAATTATTCCTGTTCCGCATTTTCAGATGGAATTTATTTTGGCAAAGCCAACTGACGTACCGACTTATGTGGAGTATGGCGTAGCAGATGTTGGTGTGGTAGGCAAAGATGTTTTATTGGAAGAAAACAGGGATGTCTATGAATTACTTGATCTTGAAATTGGCAGATGTCGCATGGTGGTTGCTGGTTTAGCCGAGTATCAGCCAACTGTTCAGCCTAGAGTAGCTACCAAATATCCTACGATTGCATCGCGTTATTTTCGAGAACAAGGTCAGCAGGTCGAGATCATTAAGCTAAATGGTTCTGTCGAATTAGCTCCATTGATCGGGCTTGCAGAACGGATTGTTGATATTGTCTCCACAGGGCAGACGTTACGAGAGAATGGTCTGATAGAGATGGAACATATTTGTGATATAACTACAAGGCTTATTGCCAATCGCTCCAGTTATCGAATGAAAAGTAAGGCTGTAGAAAGCGTTGCCCAAAAATTTATACAGGCCATTCCAAAAGCAGGCGTACTCAGATGAATAGGAGGTACTAGACAGCATGCTAAGGATTACAAATGCACACAAGCTTAGTATTGCCCGCAGTATTGACCGTGGCACTACAGAACAGCAATGTGTTGTCCGGGAGATTTTAGCAGCGGTTAAAGAGAGTGGCGATAAAGCAGTTCGTGCCTTTACCCAAAAATATGATGGGGTAACCATCGAAAAGATTCGCGTAACAGAAGAAGAATTCCTAGCTGCCAAGGCTCACGTTCCTATTGAGGTACGGAGCGCTTTGCAAGAAGCGGCCGACAATATTCGTGCATACCATCAGCATCAGGCGCGTACATCCTGGTTTATGACAAGAGAGTCTGGAACTATGTTGGGCCAAATGATTCGGCCTCTACAAAGCGTGGGGCTTTATGTTCCAGGCGGCTCCGCTTCCTATCCCTCCTCTGTTCTCATGAATGCTATTCCAGCACAAGTCGCAGGGGTGGAAAAAATTGTGATGGTCACACCGCCAGATCGAGAAGGGAGGATTGCTCCAGCTGTTATAGTTGCTGCTGAAATTGCTGGTGTGACGGAGATTTATAAGGTAGGTGGAGCCCAAGCAATTGGCGCACTTACGTATGGAACGCAAACGATTCCTGCTGTAGATAAAATTGTTGGTCCGGGCAATATCTATGTCGCGCTAGCCAAACGTGAGGTGTTTGGAATAGTCAGCATTGATATGATAGCAGGTCCTAGTGAAATCGTAGTGTTAGCAGATGAAACAGCTTCGCCCAGCTACATTGCTGCCGACCTCCTATCTCAAGCGGAACACGATCCGCTGGCGTCAGCTATCTTACTTACGACCTCACAAAAAGTAGCTGAGGAAGTAGCTTTTGAATTAGAACGGCAAATCATGAACCTGCCAAGAAAAAAGATTGCAGAAGCTTCTCTGCGCTCTCATGGAGCTATCTGTGTTGTGGCTAACTTGGAAGAAGGCTTTGCAGTGGTTAATCGTTTAGCCCCTGAGCATTTAGAGCTACTTGTAGAAGATGCCCACAGTCATTTAGGAAAAATTAAAAATGCTGGAGCTGTGTTTTTAGGCCCATACAGCTCTGAGCCTGTAGGCGATTATTTTGCCGGACCGAATCATGTTTTACCGACAAACGGAACAGCACGGTTTTCTTCTCCTTTGTCGGTTGACGATTTTATTAAAAAAATGAGTGTTATTTCATATAGTAAGGCTGATCTTGTTGAACATGGAGAAAAAATTATGAGACTGGCGGAAACAGAGGGGCTAACGGCTCATGCCAAAGCCATTCAAGTCAGACTGGCTAGTGTTAGCGATAAATCCTGATAAATATGATGACAGACTGTTGTCAAACTAGCTGAAAGGAAGAAAGCGATGGAACAGGCTATGAGTAGAACAGCGACTATAAAGCGTAAAACCAATGAGACAAACGTGGCTTTGCAGTTTACAGTGGATGGAAATGGAGAGAGCAAGCTGAATACAGGTGTCCCTTTTTTGTCGCATATGCTTGATTTATTTACACGCCATGGCCATTTTCAATTACAAGTGGAAGCAGAAGGGGACATTGAGATCGACTATCATCATACGGTTGAGGATATCGGGATATGTTTAGGTCAGGCCGTACGTGAGGCATTAGGTGATAAAACGGGGATTAAGCGCTATGGGAATGCATTTGTCCCGATGGACGATGCGTTGGCCCAGGTGGTGATTGATATAAGTAATCGGCCTCATTTGGAATACCGAGCTACTTTCCCTTCATGTCAGGTTGGACAATTTCCTACCGAGCTGGTGCATGAATTCTTATGGAAATTTGCTTTAGAATCACGGATGAACGTTCATGTCATTTTGCATTATGGTCAAAATACCCATCATATGATTGAAGGAATATTTAAAGCATTTGGACGCGCGCTTGATGAAGCTACCCAACTCGATCCACGAGTAAAAGGAGTCCCCTCTACGAAAGGAATGCTATAGAAATATGATTGGAATTATCGACTATGGGATGGGAAATTTGTTTAGTTTACGCAAAGCATTGGAACGTTTAGGGGCGGCACATGAGATTGTTAGTCAACCAGAGCAGTTAAATAGCTATAGCGGTTTATTGCTGCCGGGTGTGGGTGCCTTTGGCGATGCCATGAGATATATCCGAACAATTGGCTTAGATCAAGCGATCCGGGAATATGTACAGACAGATCGTCCGCTGTTGGGGATATGCTTAGGAATGCAGCTTTTATTTAGCGAAAGTGAAGAGCATGGGGTGCATAAGGGTTTGGGTTTGCTCCCGGGGCGAGCTGTGCGCTTTCAGGGAGATTTTAAAATTCCTCATATGGGCTGGAATGAACTTACGCTAAGAAATCGAGAGCATCCTTTAGTAAAAGGAGTAGTAGATGGAGAATATGCATACTTTGTGCATTCTTATTATGTACAGGTACAAAACTTGGCTCATTTGCTTGCAACCACGGATTACGATCATGATGTAGCGGCGATCGTCTCGTCTGGAAAAGTTACCGGCATGCAGTTTCATCCAGAGAAAAGCGGGTCAACAGGCATGACCTTATTAGCTAATTTTGTACAGCAATGCAAGGAGGGGCTGGTATGACATTCACTATCTATCCTGCTATTGATATACGTGGAGGGAAGTGCGTCCGCTTATATCAAGGGGATTTCAATCAAGAAACAGTATATGGGGAGTCACCTTATGATGTAGCACAAATGTGGTCGGAATCGGGAGCAGCTTGGTTGCATGTGGTCGATTTGGATGGAGCAAAAGAAGGAACCCCTGTACATTTTGAACTGATTGGTGAAATGGCTAAGTCGATATCTGTCCCCATTCAAGTCGGGGGTGGCATTCGTACTTTACACGATATCGAAGCATATATGGAGTGTGGGATCGCAAGAATTATCTTAGGGACAGCGGCTTTAGAGGATCGTAGCTTTACAATAGAGGCATTACGTCGTTACGGTTCGCGTATCGCCATTGGATTGGATTGCCGAAATGGCTACGTTGCGACCAGAGGATGGCTATCCACAACCCAAGTGCAGGCAACAGAAATAGCTAAACATTTGGCAGAGCTCGGAGCCGAATTATTTATTTATACAGATATCGGGAGGGATGGAACACTTACAGGACCTAATATAGAAGAGATTGTTCACATAGGAATGGCTACTAGCAAAAAAGTCATTGCTTCAGGAGGAGTTGGCCATATGAATGACTTACTTTCTTTAGTCAATCAAATAGAGTGTGGCGTAGAGGGTGCTATTGTTGGCAAGGCACTTTACACGAAAGCTATTTCCCTTTCCGAAGCCTTAGATAAAGTAAGGGAGGCGGCTACACAAATATGTTAACCAAGCGCATTATTCCTTGTTTGGATGTTAAAGAGGGCCGGGTAGTAAAAGGGGTTCAGTTTGTAGGCCTACGAGATGCAGGTGATCCGGTTGAACTCGCGAAAAAATACTGCCGGGAGGGTGCTGATGAGCTGGTGTTTTTGGATATTTCAGCCTCTCATGAAGGACGAAAAATAATGATAGATGTTATAGAAAGGACTGCCGCCCATATAACGATTCCTTTTACAGTGGGAGGCGGTATTCATTCTATTGAAGATATGAAACGAATTTTGCGAGCTGGCGCGGACAAGATATCGCTTAATACAGCCGCAGTATTACATCCCCAGCTGATTCAAGAAGGAGCCGCTTTTTTTGGAAGTCAATGTATAGTCGTTGCGATTGATGCGAAGCAAACGGATTCTGGCAGGTGGGAAGTATTTACACATGGTGGTCGAAAGGCTACGGGTTTAGATGTGCTGGAGTGGGCTAAGGAAGCGGAGAAGCTAGGCGCTGGTGAGCTTTTGCTTACCTCCATGGACGATGATGGTGAGAAGTCGGGTTTTGGACTCGAATTAACCAGTGTAGTCTCCACTTCGGTAGGAATTCCGGTGATTGCGTCTGGTGGTGCTGGACGTGTAGAACATTTTTTGGATGTACTGACAGTGGGAATGGCAGATGCAGCACTGGCAGCTTCTATCTTTCATTATGAGGAAACGTCTATTCCCACAGTGAAGCATTTTTTAACAACTAAGGGGGTGCCTGTACGATATGAGAGAGAACCGAATCATAGAGCAGCTGAGATTTGATGATCAAGGTTTGTTGCCTGTGATTATTCAGCATGCTTTGACAAAAGAAGTTCTTACATTGGCATATATGAATAAGGAAGCGCTGGAAAAGACCTATGAAACAAACGAAACATGGCTCTGGAGTCGTTCTAGACAAGAATTATGGAATAAAGGGGCGACATCAGGGAATCGCCAAAAGCTTATTTCTATTTCCGCAGACTGTGATGGAGACGCTTTGTTGTTAAAGGTTTTACCTGCTGGTCCGGCTTGTCATACCGGGAGCTATTCCTGTTTTTCACGAGAGGACGAAGCAAGTGAGATTGCTGAGGGCAGCAGTGAAAATAACCATTTCTTCATTCTTAAAGAGCTAGAAGCGTTAATTGCTACTCGTCAAAAGGAAATGCCTGTGGGAGCCTACACTACGTATCTTTTTGAAAAAGGAATAGATAAAATTTTGAAAAAAGTAGGGGAAGAAGCAGCAGAAGTTTTACTAGCAGCAAAAAATCGTAATCAAGATGAATTACGTTATGAAATGGCTGACCTGTTTTATCATCTTCTTGTGTTATTACGTGAGCAAAACCTACCGCTCGAACAGGTATTATTAGAATTACAGAATCGACAAAATAAAAATAGATAAGAAATTTATGTTGGAATGGAAAGCGGTAAATATGATAAAAGAGTAGAGAAGCATATAATCTAGTGAAGAAAAATACGCTAGATTATATGTTTTTTACTAGGTTTTTTAAGAGATTTCATGTATAGTTAGATGTCTGCAATAGTAGATTCAACAATGTTTTACGAGAAAAAAGATATTTTTTATAAAAACTATTGACTTTAAATATGTAAATATGATAGATTAATACATGTCGCCAGGGAACATTGCACTGGCAACAACAAACGAGGTCGAAAGGCTTCGAAATAAGTCGAAAAAAATGCTTGACTCGCTCTGATAGAGATGATATACTAGCAAATGTTCGACAAAATATGATCTTTGAAAACTGAACAGTAAAATGTTTGATAGAAACACTAGCCAAGCAAGTTTTGAAGCTTTGATCAAGAACTACTTTAATGGAGAGTTTGATCCTGGCTCAGGACGAACGCTGGCGGCGTGCCTAATACATGCAAGTCGAGCGAGGGTTTTCGGACCCTAGCGGCGGACGGGTGAGTAACACGTAGGCAACCTGCCTGTAAGACTGGGATAACATAGGGAAACTTATGCTAATACCGGATAGAGTTTTGCTTCGCATGAAGCGAAACGGAAAGATGGCGCAAGCTATCACTTGCAGATGGGCCTGCGGCGCATTAGCTAGTTGGTGAGGTAAAGGCTCACCAAGGCGACGATGCGTAGCCGACCTGAGAGGGTGACCGGCCACACTGGGACTGAGACACGGCCCAGACTCCTACGGGAGGCAGCAGTAGGGAATTTTCCACAATGGACGAAAGTCTGATGGAGCAACGCCGCGTGAACGATGAAGGCTTTCGGGTCGTAAAGTTCTGTTGTTAGGGAAGAAACAGTGCCATTTAAATAAGGTGGCACCTTGACGGTACCTAACGAGAAAGCCACGGCTAACTACGTGCCAGCAGCCGCGGTAATACGTAGGTGGCAAGCGTTGTCCGGAATTATTGGGCGTAAAGCGCGCGCAGGTGGCTATGTAAGTCTGA